>NZ_JBKIWN010000003.1:0-308517 GCF_058146165.1 Streptomyces sp. AM25
CGAACACCTCGTCGGCGGCCTACCTTACACATCGCCGACTGTTTTGATGCATCGTCACACTGCTCCTCGTGCTGATTGTGCGGGTTCGGACATGCTGCGTCGAGGGGTTGGGGGTTCGATACGCAGGCCCTTCCTGCGTCCGGTGCGAAGGTGTACGGCCTTGAGGTCGCCGCGCTTGACACGTTGCAACAGGGTCTGGCGGGAGGCGCCGTAGGCGAGGGTGGCCTCCAGCATCGCGAGCCAGCCGTCGGGGGCGGTATCGACGAACAGGCCGCGCAGGTCGTTGGTCAGGCGGATGCGCCAGGGGGCGCCGGGGGTGTCCTGCTCGCCGGCGATGAAGCCGTCGTTGAGCCAGCGGTGCAGGGTGGAAGGGGCGAGGCCGAGTGCGGCGGAGGCCTGGACGATGGTGACCAACTCGCCCTGCAGTTCTTTGGGATGGGTGTTTTTCCGGTGGCAGGGGATGTGCCAGTGGAATCGGGTGCATTGGACTCGGGTGGCGGTGAAGGGCAGTCCCCGGGCGGTGCGGCGTCCTTGGCGGTTGAGGATTCCGGCGATCTGGGCGTCGGGGTAGTGCACGGCCAGGCGGCGGATGAGGCCGACGGTGTCCTCGTCGGTGCGGATCTTCGGCTGTGGCCGGCGGATCGGGACGGCCAGCTCGGTGGTGGCGCCGCCTTTCCAGCGCATCAGCACGGTGGCGTGCGGGTCGGGGGTGTCGCGGTGGACGGTGAGGGTGACGTCTTCGATCAGGGTCCGCAGCAGCTGCTTGCGGTCCTTGTCGGTGGTGGTCTCGGCTTGCCAGACGGTGTGGAGGTCATCGGCGAGGGCCAGGACGGCGGTGCGTTCGGCTTCGGTGAGGGGGACGGGGCGGCGGCGTTCGCGGCGGGCGAGGTCGTTCTCGGCAGCGGCGAGTGCGGTGAGGGTCTTTTCCCAGTCGGCTTCCAGGCTGCGGGCGACCAGGCGGTTGTCCGGGTCGACAGCCCGGTAGCGGCGCTCGGCGCGTGAGGCGTCGTAGCGGGCGCGTTCGACTTCGCGCCGGTGCTGGGCCAGTGCCGCGTCGTGGCCGGCCTCCAGGACGTCGGCGGCCTGGAGGCAGGCCTGCAGGGCTGTGGGGGTGAGGGCGACCAGGAATGCGTCGGCCACCGCGGCGTCGATGGCCTGCCCGCCGACCTGCAGATGTCGCGTGCCTCGGCCGTCGACCAGCTGGCCGGTGCCGGTGCAGTAGTAGCCGGGGACCGCCTTGGTGGGGCCTTTGTAGAAGACGGCGAGTTTGCGTGCGCAGATCCCGCAGACGGCCAGGGTCTGCAGCAGCGCGCACCCTTCACGGACGGCGCCGGTGCCGGGCTCGTGCCGCCGCGGCCGGGTGTTGGAGGCGATCTTGTCCTGGTTGGTCAGGTAGGTGTCCCAGGTGATGAAGCCCGGGTGGTGGTCCACGATCAGGACCTGCCACTGGTCGCGGGGCAGGACCCGCCGGTGGCTGCGGACCTGTCCGTGCTCGTCGAGCCGGCGCTCGAAGCGGGTGCGGCCGTAGACGTAGGCGCCCGCGTAGGCGGGGTGGGTGAGTGTGGTGTGCACTGCGTGGTAGGTCGGCTCGACCCACACGATCTCGGTGCCGTTGACGTATCCGGTCGGCTGCAGTGGCCACTTCAGGCCCTGCCCGCGCAGCCACAGCCACACCGCGCGCGCCGAGCCGTACTCGGCGAAACGGTCGAAGACGAGGGTAATCGCGCCGGTGACGGCCTCGTCGGGGTGGAAGAGGATCTCGCCCTCGGTCTCGCCCCAGATCAGGCCCACGGGCAGGCCGCGACGGAGTTCGCCGCGGGCGGCCTTGTTGCGGACTCCGCCGTCCAGACGGGCCCGCAGAATGTGCAGTTCCGCTTCGGCCATGGTCCCCTTCATGCCCAGCACCAGGCGGTCGTCGAACCGGCCCGGATGGTAGACGCCGTCGGTGTCCGCGACCAGCGTGTCGGTCATGCCGGCGAGGTCGAGCAGGCGGTACCAGTCCGCGTTGTTGCGGGCGAGGCGGCTCACTTCGAGGGCGAGGACGATGCCGACGTGGCCCAGGCCGACCTGGGAGACCAGCTCTGCGAAGCCGGAGCGTCCGGCCGCACTCGAGCCGGAGTGCCCCTGGTCCTCGTCGACGATGCCGACGGCCGCCCGGGGCCACCCCAGCGCCACCGCTCGTTCGACGAAGTCGTACTGCCGGGCCGTGGACTCCTTGTTGCGCTCCAGTTGAAGGAGTGTGGACTGGCGGACGTACACGATCGCCGCCCGCTGCCGGTGGGACGTGGTCACCTTGCTGTTCTCACTCATCGTCGGCCTCCGTCCGGCGTGCGGCGGCCATCTTGGCGATGAGACGGGCCAGTTGCGTGATGGCTTCCTGCAGGTGTGCGGCCGGAATCCGGTCGATCAGCTGGTTCGGCTGCGGGGGTAGTTGCTTGGCGGGAAGGTCGAGCCGGGTGGGCTGCACGGTCGTCCTCCTCGGGCAGGAGAGCCTGTGCAACCTGCTCTTTCCCGGCAGCAGTCCGCTGCAAAAGCGCGGAGACCATCACGGACGCCTCCAGTAGTGCCCCAGGCGGGGCCAGCACCTCGGCTGCCGTCGCAGCCGGCCGTGCGGCAAGGCCTGTCTCCGCGGCTGCGTAGTCGGTCCAGCCTGCCGGGATGAGCGACTTGCTTCCGTCCGGCAGCACCAGCAGCAACTCCAGCCGCCCACGACAGTGCATCTGACCGAGCACCCGCAGCCTCCGTCCCTGAAGAGGGTGCCGGACCCGCGTGACCTGGACCGATGTCATCGCCCCGCCACCTCCACACCGACCAGGAACACGGCAGCCAGAGCCCGGGCGAAGTCCTCGATGCGGGTAGTAAGTTCAGGCTTCGTTCGGCAGCCTGGACCACCAGGTGCTGCTGTCGATCCTCGGCGAGAAGGTCCATGACCAGCGGTTTCTCCGGCTGGTGCGCAACATGCTGATGGCCGGATACCTGGAGGACTGGAGGTGGGGAGCCACGCTCTCCGGCGCCCCGCAGGGCGGCGTGGCTTCCCCGGTCCTGTCCAACATCTACCTGCACAAGCTGGACGAGTTCGTCGAGACAGTTCTTATCCCGGAATACACCCGAGGAGGCCGCCGGGCCCGCAACCCCGCCTATCTGGAGTTGCAGAATCTCCTGGCGAAAGCCCGCCGGCGCGGCGACCGGGCCCAGGCCCGGATGCTGCGTCAGCAGATGACCAGCCTGCCGAGCTCGGATCCGAATGATCCGGGCTACCGGAGGATCCGGTACATCCGCTATGCGGACGACCACCTCCTCGGCTTCACCGGACCCAAGGCCGAGGCCGAACAGATCAAACGGCGCCTGGCAGAGTTCCTGCGTGACGAACTCAAGCTGGAACTTTCCCAGGACAAGACGCTGATCACGCACGCCCGCACCCGGGCCGCGAGGTTTCTCGGCTACGAGATCACTACCCAGCACAACGACACGAAGAAGACGGGCCGTTACCGTCGTGTCAACGGTCAGATCGCTCTCCGTGTCCCGCTGGACGTGATCAAGGCCAAGGCTGCCCCCTATCTCGCATGGGGAAAACCCGCGAGGAGAAATGCCCTGATCAGCAGCAGCGATCACGCGATCGTCGCGACATTCGGGGCCGTCTACCGGGGCATCGTCCAGTACTACCTGCTCGCCGGAGATGTCTTCCGGCTGCACCGGCTGCGATGGGTCATGGAGACCTCCATGCTCAAGACCCTCGCCGCCAAGCACCGTTCATCGGTGTCGAAGATGGCTGCCAAGCACAAGGCCAGAATCGACACACCCAACGGGATCCGAGTCTGCTTCGAAGCCCGCATCGAGCGGAAGAACAGGAAACCACTGGTGGCAACGTTCGGTGGAATCCCACTCCAACAGCAACGGTCGGCGAAAATCACCGACCGACGGCCTGTCTGGGTGGACTATCCCCACAAGGAGCTGATCACCCGGCTCCTTGCGGACACCTGCGAAATCTGCGGAAGCACCGGTGATGTCGAAGTGCATCACATCCGTGCTCTCGCCGATCTCGCGCATTCCGGGTGGCCGCCGTCCGACTGGGCGCGCGTCATGCTCGACCGGCGCCGCAAGACCGTTGTGGCCTGCGTCAGTTGCCACGACCGCATCCACGTCGCACGAACGGCTGAATCACTCACGCAGTAGTCACTGGAGAGCCGGATGACAGGGAAACCGTCACGTCCGGTTCGGCGGGAGGCCGCACGGAAAAGGACCTGCCACGGCAGGCACCTCGCCGCGCGGCCGACCCAACCGCCTGGCTCCACGGCTTCAAACGCCTCCGCATCCGCTGGGAGAGACGAGCCGACATCCACGAAGCCTTCCTCCGCCTGGCCTGCTGCCTCATCACCCTCAGACAGATCAACTCATTCTGTTAGGCGTTGTTACAGAGCCTTCGGTGATGCTGTCCTGCGAGACGCTGAGTCAAGTTGGCGGGATGTGTCGAACTCGGCGGGTTCTGGGACCAGTTTGGGACCACACGACACGCGCGCCACCGAACGCCGTCCCTTATGCCCCACAATAAGAAGCCCCCTTTTGGGGGTTTCGTCCGTTTCTGATTGGTTGTCAACTAGACTGGGGGTCAAGGGGTCGTGGGTTCAAATCCCGCCGTCCCGACCAGCGTTTTCGCAGGTCGGAGGCCGTTCTCGCAGGATGCGAGGACGGCCTTTTCGATGTTGTGCCGGCTTGTGGTCGCAAGGTGGTCGCAGGTGCGGGGGATCTTCGGCGCTGGGATCGGCTGTGGGGGAGTGGGTGGCCGGTCTGCGCGGGTGAGGGGAGATCGACGGCGAACGTCCAGGTCCCGTGATCGGGATCGGTGAGGAGCCGTGGACAGCGTGATCCGAGCTGGTGGTGCAGGTGGTCCCGGCAGCCGCAGCGCCGGTAGACGCGCCCCCGAGTAGTGGCGGAGCGCATGGTGATCGCTTCCAAAGTAAACCCTCACTCGCTCGCCCGCGCTCAGCGTTGGCTAGCGGTCGGCCGCAGGTCCCCGCCAGTCCTCATGCCGAATGCGGGCGAGGTCGCGCACGCCGCTGACCGTCCCCCATTCGTTCTTGCCCAGTCGCGACAGCGGGCGCAGCCTGCTGATTTCCGGGTGTCCGTCGACCAGGACGTCGTCCGAGACGACGGCGTGCAGGACGCGCCCGAACACCACGGTTCCATCGCCGATCCGGAGAGTGCTGTGCAGTTCGCATTCCAGTGCCACCGGCGAGGCCGCGACCCGCGGCGGCTTCACCCGCAGGCTCGGCTCGGCATCGATCGTCGCCGCCTCGAACTCGCTCACGCCATGCGGGAAGTCGGTAGCCGTGTCATTGATCTGCGTGAACAGTTCCTCCGGCGTGAAGTTGACCACGAATTCGCCGGTGGCCTCGATGTTGCGCAGGGTGTCCTTGCGTCCGACGGAGCTGAACTGCACCACGGGCGGCGCCACGCTGGCGATGCTGAAGAAGGAGTGCGGTGCCAGATTGGCCGTCCCGTCATCGGAGACGGTGGACACCCAGGCGATCGGCCGCGGCACGACCGTGGCGGTCAGCAGCTTGTAGAAGTCGTTGCGGGGCATGTGTGCAGGATCGAAGTCAACGCGCATGGTGATGAGTATCCACCTGCGGAGCGGCCTCCTCCACGAAGGATCCGAGTACGTCAACCGCCTGACGATTCCGTAGGCATGGCCGTCGTAGTCGCGCCGGATCGGTCCGGGTCAGGGCCGCCGGCGGGTCCAGTTGCCAGCCGGTCTCGTATGCCTCGGTGAAGCGGGTGTCGCCGAGTGTGAGCCGGCTGCGGGCACTCAGCGTGCGGACCTGTGGGTCGGTGTGGTCATGGGAGCCCCGCAGACGGGCAGCCGCGCCGAGCAGGGCGGCAACGTCCCGGTACCGCCCGTAGAGCGCGGCGAGTTCGGCCACGGTGACCACCACGGTCGCGGCGAACGGCAGGTCCCCGCTGTCGACCGCCGCCGCGTACGCCCGGTCCAGCGCCTCCTCGGCGCCCGGCCTGTCGCCGAGTGCGAGACAGAGCGCACCGCGGGCCGTGGCGACCAGCGCCTGCCCGTGGGGGCGGACGGCCAGGAGTTGCTCGGAGAGCCCGGTTTCGGCGGATTCGACCAGCTCGCGTGCCCGGCCGAGGTCACCGATCCGCACCCGCAGACCGGCTTCCCGGGCGTCGAGCACGATCGCCAGCTCGGGTGACGCCGAGCACAGCACGCGTTCGCGGGCCGCGGCGAACATCGTGCTCGCCCGTGCGGTCTGGTCGAGCACCGCGATCCGCTCCGCGACCGTACGCGCGTCCGTGTCGAGCAGGTCCCAGCTCCACGCGATGACCGCGCGCAGGGTGCGGTGCCGTCGGACGGCGGTCCGGCTGCCGGTGGTCAGCAGGCGGAACCGGTCGGACAGTCCGGCGGCCAGGTCGGGCAGCGAGAGGGTGCGCAGGCGGGCCGCGGCCAACTCCAGGGCGAGCGGCAGGCCGTCGAGGCCCCGCACGATGCGCAGCACATCGCCGAGGTGGTGTTCGTCGACGTCGAACCCGGGCCGTACGGCCGCCGCCCGCTCGCGGAACAGCAGCACCGACGCCGTCCGGCGTGCCCTTTCGACGTCCGCGTGCGGTTCGGGCAGGGGCAGCGGGCCGAGCGGGACGAGTGCCTCGCCGTCGATCGCCAGTGGCTCCCGGCTGGTGGCCAGCACCCGCAGTCCGGCGCAGCGGGCCAGCAGTGCTGAGACCAGGCGCGCCACGGCGTCGATGAGGTGCTCGCAGTTGTCCACCAGGAGCAGGATCTCCCGGCCGCTCAACTGGTCGGACAGTACGTCCAGTTCACCGACCGGATCACCGTGCAGCTCGGCCGACACCTCGAACAGCGCCGAGCCGCGCAGTCCGATCGCGGCCAGCAGTGCCGTGCCGACCTTGGTGGGCTCGGTGACCGCGGCGAGGTCGATCATCCAGGCACCGTCGCGGTACTCCGGCCGGTGGCGGCGGGCAGCCTCGACGGCGAGCCGCGTCTTGCCGACGCCGCCGGGGCCGACCACGGTGACCAGGCGACCGGCCGTGAACAGCGCCTGGATCCGGGCGAGGTCGTCGCCGCGGCCGATGAAACGGGTCAGCGGCGCGGGCAGGTTGCTCCGTCCGGTCCGGGCGGCGTCGGCGGCGGGCGGGTCGGCGCGCAGCAGGCGCAGGTGGCGTGCGCGCAGGCCGGCACCCGGGTCGATCCCGAGGGCGTCGGCCAGGCTTGCGCGGACCTGCTCGTACCGGGCGAGGGCCTCGGCCTGGCGCCCCTGGGCGGCGAGCGCGTCCATGAGCAGCGCGGCGGCGCGTTCGTGGACGGGGTGGTCGGCGAGCAGGGCGGCCAGGCGGGTGGCGGCCACGTCGGCGTGGCCCAGGGAGAGTTCGGCGTCGGCGAGGTCGGCGACGGCCTCGACCGAGGCGTGGGCCAGCCGGGTCGCGACGGCGGGCGCCAACCCGGCGACGACCGCGGGCTCGGTGCCGGGGTGCTCGCCCCACAGCGCCACGGCCTCTCCGAGCAGGGCCGCCGCCTGTGGGTCGCCGGCACGCAGGCGGTGCCGGCCGTCGCGGGCGAGCCGCTCGAACCGCAGCGCGTCCACGTCG
The DNA here is from genome assembly GCF_058146165.1 of Streptomyces sp. AM25. Classification (NCBI taxonomy): domain Bacteria; kingdom Bacillati; phylum Actinomycetota; class Actinomycetes; order Kitasatosporales; family Streptomycetaceae; genus Streptomyces; species Streptomyces sp. AM25. Next base: position 7,612 of record NZ_JBKIWN010000003.1, read on the forward strand.
GCGGCGCGCACGGCCAGTTGGTAGCCGCCCGCGCGCTGCGCGACCTGGCCGGCGGAGCCGAGGGTTCGGCGCAGGCGTGAGACGAGGGCCTGGAGAGCGTGGGCGGGGTCGGTCGGCGGGGCCTCGGCCCAGATCGCGTCGACCAGGGCGTTCCGCTCGACCGGGCGTCCGCCGGCGAGCGCCAGCCGCCCGAGCAGGGCCTGCAGGCGGGCGCCCGGGACGGGCAGGACGGCGTCACCGCGAGACGCCTCGAAGGCACCGAGCAGCGTGATGCGAAGCCGCGCGCCCCCGTCCATTCCCCCATCTTCGCGCACGCGCAGTCGGGTCCTCACATCAGGGCGGCGCCGGTGCACGGTCGTGTCAGCGCCGTGTGAGCCCGCTGTGAGGGATCCCCAACAGCCTGGATGCGTCGCAGGTTTCCGTCTTCGGAAGGGGTTTTCTCATGTCTGACGTGGTGATCGTGGGCGCTGGCCCGGTCGGTCTCTTCCTCGCCTGCGAGCTGGGGCTCGCCGGCTGCTCCGTCGTGGTGCTGGAGCGGGATCCGGAGCCCAGGTCCCCGTGGCGGGCGGAACCGCTGGGAATGCGGGGGGTGTTCGCCACATCGCTTCAGGGGTTCCACCGCCGCGGAATGCTGGATCCGCTGGTGAAAGCCTCGGGTTCCCATGACGAACTCGCCGCGGATTTCGGTGCGGACGGGTCGTCCCCCATCCGCGGCGGAGTGGGGCATTTCGCCGGCATGGTGCTCGACCCGGCCGGGGTCGACCTCGCCGCGCTGCCGTTCCGACTGCCCAGCCCGGCCCCGGACGTCGCGTTGACCAGCCTCGATGCGGTCGAAGCCGTACTGTCCGAGCGGGCGGCCGAGCTCGGCGTGGAGATCAGGCGTGGCGTCACCGTCTCCGGCGTCGCGCAGGACGACGAGGGCGTGGTCGTGCGGGCCGGCGAGCGCGAGTACCCGGCGCGCTGGGTCATCGGCTGCGACGGTGGGCGCAGCGTGGTGCGTCGGCTCGCCGGCTTCGAATTCGTCGGCACCGAGCCGAGGTTCACCGGCTACACCATGGTCGCCGCCCTCGCCGATCCCGAGAAGCTCCGCCCGGGGATCAACCCGACACCGACCGGCATGTACCTCCGGATGGACACGGCGGGGCACGTCGGCATGGTGGACTTCGACGGCGGCGCGTTCGACCGTACGCACCAGCCGTCCCGCGACCACCTCCAGACGGTGCTGCGCCGGGTGTCCGGAACCGACGTGACGCTGAACGAGGTGCACCTCGCGTCGAGCTTCACCGATCGGGCGATGCAGGCGACGAGCTACCGGCGGGGACGCGTCCTGCTGGCGGGCGACGCCGCGCACACCCACTCCCCCCTGGGCGGCCAGGGACTCAACACCGGGCTCGGCGACGCCGTGAACCTGGGGTGGAAGCTGGCGGCGACCGTGCGCGGGCACGCGCCGGACGGCCTTCTCGACACCTACACCCGCGAACGCCACCCGGTCGGCGCGCGAGTGCTCGACTGGTCCCGCGCCCAGGTGTCCGCCATGGCGCCGGGCCCGCACGGTCGAGCCCTCCAGGGGGTGATCCGCGACCTGCTCGGGACCCGGGACGGGACGACCTATGCGTACGGGAGGCTCTCGGGCTGGGCGATCCGCCACGACCTCGGCAGCGACCGCCCGCTGGTCGGTCGCAACACCCCGGACTTCCGTCTTGCGGACGGCACTTGTCTCGCCGGCCTGATGCACGACGGACGGGGCGTCGTGCTCGACTTCAGCGCGGAACTCCGCCTGCGGGATGCTGCGACGGGCTGGCAGCGTCGGTTGCGTTACGTGGCCGGGGCGGCCGAGGACAACCTGGGGCTGGGCGCCGTGCTGGTCCGGCCGGACGGCATCGTGGCCTGGGCGGACGGTCGCGACATCGACCGGCAGGCGTTCGAGCGGGCCGCCGGCGAGTGGTTCGGCCCTGCGGAATCCTGATGCGCCGCCCCGTTCCCGGCAAGCCTCCCCTCTCCCCCAACCCCCATGCCAAGGAGCACAGATGACGATCACCCTGCGTCCGGGAGCCACCGTGATGTTCACCGGGGATTCGATCACCGACAGCCGGCGGCTGGAGAGCGAGGACGGCCTCGGGTTCGGCTACCCGCTGCGCGTCGCGGGCGAGTTCGGACTCCGGCACCCGGACCGGCCCGTGACCTGGCTCAACACCGGGATCGGGGGCCACAAGGTGAGCGATCTGGAAGCCCGGTGGCAGGCGGACGTGCTCGACGCGGGCCCGGACGTGGTGTCGATCCTCGTCGGCGTCAACGACATGGGCTGGCACACGATCGACCCGGACGGCCGGGTGATTCCCCCGGAGGACTTCGCAGCGGGTTACGAACGTCTGCTCGCGCCGCTGGCCGAGGCGGGCACGGAGCTGGTTCTCATCGAGCCGTTCCTGCTGCCGATCAGTGGCACCGTCGTGGCCGGTGCCGGTCACGCGCGTATCGACGCGGCGGTCCGGAAGGAGTGGCGGGCCGATCTGGACCCGAAGATCCAGGTCGTGCGCGAGCTCGCCCGCGCATACGGCGCGCAGCTGCTCGCCGCGGACAGCTTGTTCGTCCGACTCGCCGCGGCGAGCGGACCGGAGAACTGGGCCGCGGACGGCGTGCATCCGACGCCGGCTGGCCACGCCGCACTCGCGGATGCCTGGCTACGCCTGGTCACGTGACGGTGCCTGGCGGTCGCCCACCCCCTCGGTGAGCCGGGGCGACCGCCTCACCGACGACCCTGCCCCCACTCCTGTCCCGACGAGCCCCTAATATCATTTCGCGTTCTCCGACGGACGCTGACGCCCGTTTGGGTCGTGCCCGCCGCCCAACGCCCGATACGGCACGACACGACGGCTCCACCGCACGGCGAGGGGGTCGAGCATCGAGGAGAGGAACGTTCATGCGCGCCCGGAGCATCGCCACGGCCACCGCAACCGCACTGGCACTCGTGGCCGCTCGTGACCTTGTGCAGAAGAAGCACGCCCTGCTCCGGAACTTCCCGGTGATCGGTCACGCCCGGTACCTGTTGGAGACGATCGGCCCGGAGCTGCGGCAGTACATCGTCACCTCCAACGACGAGGAGCGCCCGTTCAGTCGGGACCAGCGCACCTGGATCTATGCGTCGGCGAAGGGCGAGAACAACTACTTCGGGTTCGGCACCGACAACGACATCGAGCACATGCAGGGGCACGCGTACCTGAAGCAGCGTACGTTCGCCCACGCTCCGCTGCCCGACGCGCACGACCCGCAGGCCCCGCTGCCGTCGGCCAAGGTGCTGGGTGGGCCGCGCGGGCGCGCCAAGGCGTTCCGACCGGCGAGCGTGGTGAACATCTCGGCGATGAGCTTCGGATCGCTCTCCGGCGCGGCGATCACCGCGCTCAACAAGGGGGCGGCGCTGGCGGGCACGATGCAGAACACGGGCGAGGGCGGCCTCTCGCCGTACCACCGCAACGGCGGCGACCTCATCCTCCAGATAGGTACGGCCTACTTCGGCTGCCGCAACGAGGACGGCAGCTTCAACATCGACAAGCTCAAGGACGTGATCGCCGGCGCCCCGGTCAAGGCGATCGAGATCAAGCTCTCCCAGGGCGCCAAGCCGGGGTTGGGCGGGATGCTGCCGGGGGCGAAGGTGACCCCGGAGATCGCCGAGATCCGCGGCATCCCGCTCGGCAAGGACTGCGCCTCCCCGTCGCGGCACACTGCGTTCAGCGACGTCGACTCGATGCTCGACTTCGTCGAACTGCTCGCCACCGAGACCGGTCTGCCGGTCGGGATCAAGAGCGCGGTGGGCGAGATGGAGTTCTGGCAGGAGCTGGCCACGCTGATGGCGCGTGGTGATCGTGGTGTCGACTTCGTGACCATCGACGGCGGCGAAGGTGGTACCGGGGCGGCACCGCTGATCTTCTCCGACTCGGTGTCGCTGCCCTTCCGGATGGGCTTCTCCCGGGTCTACGGCACCTTCGCCGAGCTGGGGCTGACCGACGACCTCACCTTCATCGCCTCCGGCAAGCTCGGCCTGCCCGAGAACGCCGCGGTCGCCTTCGCGCTGGGTGCCGACATGATCAACGTGGCGCGTGAGGCGATGCTGTCGATCGGCTGCATCCAGTCGCAGAAGTGCCACACCGACAAGTGCCCCACCGGCGTCGCGACCCAGAACCCGCGGCTGGCCCGCGGTCTCGACCCGACCTCCAAGGCCACCCGGGCCGCCGTCTACCTGCGCACCCTCCGCAAAGAACTCCTGAAGGTCTCGGCGGCCGTCGGCGTTCCCCACCCGGCGCTCATCACCGCCGCCGACATCGAGATCATGAACGGCGACTACGAGGCCCGCACCCTGGCCGGCGTCTACGGCTACAAGGACGGTTGGGGCGAGCTCGGCCCGCAGCTCGCCGAGGAGATCACCACACTGCTCGCCACCCAGCCGACCTCCGAGGAGCGACCGACCGGCTGACGCGCCACCACCGCGCCAAGCGCCGCGCCCGCTACGAGGCGGCCCCGCCCCAGGGGCTGGGGGCGGGGGCGGTCCGACGATCCAGTGCACCGTCACGGGCCTGGCCGGGCACCGCCTCCTGTTGGAGGTCGCGACCGGCGGTTCGGGCGGCCGACGGCCTGACGGCGGCAAAGGCGGCACCGCGGGCAGTCATGCGGGCGGTGCCGGCGCCAGGGCCCGCGGGCCTGGGGGAGACTCGCACCGCAGCCCCGGGGGAGGCGGCGGTGGCGGTGCCAGTGCCATCGAAGTCAGTTCCCTGCTGTATATCGCTGCTGGTGGCGGAGGAACCGGTCGTGGTGGCCAGGGAAAGCCGAAGGAGCAACCGCGGTACGGGCATCCGACTCCCACGGCGGCAACGGCGGCAACGGGGGATCAACCGTCGACCCTCGCGGCTCCACAGGCGGTGGAGGCGGAGCCCCCACCGGTACCTGCAAGAGACTTCCTGGGGGGCACCGTCAACTCCGTTACCGCCGGCACTGATAGTGCCGACCTCCCATGGATATCGGACACCGTCAACGGCGGTGCAGGCGGCGCGGGGGCCGGAAGCGGCGGCACCGGCGCCCAGGCCCAAAGCACCCAGGCGGGAGGCAGGGCGGCAACGGCAGCATCGCCATCACCATGAGCTGACCCGCCCCGCATCAAGAAGCCCCTTTTCGGGGTTTTGTCTATTTCTGGTGGGTCGTCAACTAGGCTGGGGGTCAAGGGGTCGTAGGTTCCAATCCCGCCGTCCCGACCAGCGATTTTCGCAGGTCGGAGGCCGTTCTCGCAGAGATGCGAGGGCGGCCTTTCCGGTGTTGTGCCGTTTTGTGGCCGAGAGGTGGCCGCAGGGCGGCCGCGGTGCCGGGACGGACCGTGGGGGAGCGGGTGGCCGACAGGTATGGACATACTCGGGTGCGGTGGAGCGGAATCGGCCCCCGGCAGCACAGTCGCCGCCTCACCGTCCATGTCTGCGCCGCCCAGGGAAGCCCCCGGCGCGGCCACGGAGCAAGCGCCCGCCGCGTTCTACGACAAGCGGGGCACCACGATCGAGGTCTCGCCGGCCTAGCCAAGCTCAACGCGGGATCCGTCAGTGCCATGGACGTCTGGGACAAGCTCTGCGCCCTCGAACAGCTGCGCCTGAAATTCGGGGCCGACTTCTGGGCGAAGGTGTCCCAGCAGATCCGGCGGGACCGGAACACCTCTCGCGGCACGGCAACGCACCTGCCCGTCTACACCAGCCGGCAGTCCGGGCGCGATCTGCGTGAGTTCTGCCGCAGTTGGGGCATCGCCGTGTCCGCGACGGCGGATAGGACGATCACGGAGGCCGGGCTGCCCGACTTCGAGCGCTCCGAATGCGCGCACCTCCACGAGTGATCCTGAACGGCGGGTGTCCACAACACCGTTGAATTAGCGGCGTGGGCGGGGAAGCGTTCCGGCACAGCCCGGCAGGGGATGCTCGGTCAGGTACTCCGAGGGTGTCAGGGGGCGGTCGGTGAAGAAGCGCAGCGCCAGGTCGGCCACTTCCGCGGTGCGCTCCAGCACCACCCAGTGATCGGACTCCGCAATGGAGACGAAGCGGCTGCCGTCGATGCCGGACGCGAACTCGCGCTGGGCCTCGGGAGAGTTGACGGTGTCGTGCTCGCCGGCGAACACCAGCGTCGGCACTCCCGACAGGCCCCCTGCGGGAAACAGTTCGGTGTCCAGTGCGTGGAGGAGCATGTTCACGGCGTGGGGCGAGCGCAGGGCGGCGTGCAGGAGCGAGCGGCGCACGTAGCGGTACGCCAGGTGGCGGTGACGGACCACCCGGCGCTCGTCGAGGCAGAACATGCTGTCGGCGGCCCGGGTCGCGAACTCCGGTGCGTTCCCCGCGGCGAGTAGCTCGACGGCCCGCCGCAGGGCGGCGCGCGTCTCCTCCGTCTGCAGCGCGGGAGGCACTCCTCCGATCAGCAGCCGGGCGATGCGATGGGGGTTGCACTGAGCTTGGCAGTAGGCGAGAACAGCGCCGTAGGAGTAGCCGAACAGGTTGACCCGCGGGGCACCGAGGTCGTCGATGATCCGGGAAACCGCGGTGTGCAGGCTCTCGACGCTGCGCCCCGGGGGGAACGGGGAGGCCTCGCCCATGCCGGGCAGGTCCGCGGTGACCAGACTCGCCACCGGGACCAGCCGGTCCTCCATCTGCGGCCAGCCGAACATGCCTTGCAGGGCGCCGCCGAAGACGACGACCGGTTCGGTGACGGCCCGGGGCTGCGGCAGGACGCGGTAGGCGTACCGCAGTCCGTCCACCGTCAGCGGCCGGATGATCTCGTCGACTTCGTGGATCCCGGGGATCTCGTCGGTCATGCATCACTCCCGCACCAGGACAAGGGCGGCGTTGTGCCCGCCGACCCCGAGCGAGGTCTTCACCGCGCAGCCGAACCCGAGCTTGCGCGGGCCGTCGCGCACCACCTGGGCAGGGATGGCCGGGTCCGGCGTCGTCAGGTTCACGGTGGGCGGTACGAGCTGGGTCTCCAGGGCGCGTACGGTCAGGACGGTCTCGATGCCTCCCGCTGCGCCCAGCGCGTGACCGGTCATCGCCTTGGTGGAGGTGACCAATGCGTCGTCGCCGAGCACCCGGTGGATCGCCGAGCCCTCGATCAGGTCGTTGAGCACGGTGGACGTGCCGTGCGCGTTGACGTGGCCGACGTCGCCGCCCCCGACACCCGCGTCCGTGAGCGCGGCCCGCATCGCCTGCTCGATACCGGCGCCGTCCGGGTGGGGTGCCACCAGGTTGTGGGCGTCGCTGGTCGACGCGTAACCGGCGACACCCGCCCGCACGCGTGCCCCGCGGGCACGGGCGTGCTCCGGGCGTTCCATGACCAGGAGCCCCGCCCCTTCGCCGATCACGAACCCGTCCCGGTCCACGTCGAAGGGACGGCACGCCGTGGCGGGGTCGTCGCGGCGGGTGGACAGCGCCCTCATCCGGCAGGTCCCGGCGAAGATCAGCCGCGAGCGCACCGATTCGGCACCACCGGCGACGGCGATGTCGCAGACTCCGGCGCGCAGCAGCTGGTGGGCGGTGCCGATGGCGATCGTGCCGGAACAGCAGGTCGCGCTCACCGCGAGGCTCGGCCCGCGGGCCCCGAGATCCATGCAGACGCTGCTGGCGGCGTTGTTGGGCGCGCTGAGAGGGGCGACCATCGGGGAGACGCGCCGGGGCCCCTTCCTGGAGAGGGCGTCCTGCTGCGCGTCGTAGACCACGAGCCCGCCGTGCGCGGACCCGATGACCACGGCGACGCGCCCGCTGTCCCACACCGAGGCGCCCAGCCCCGCGTCCGCCACGGCTTCTCTGGCGGCGATCACCGCGAGTTGCGCGAAGCGGTCCATCAGCCGGGTGCCGGCCGCCCCCAGGACCCGGTCGGGATCCAGGCCGGGGACGGTGTACATGAAGTCGCAGGGCAGGCCGTGCAGTTCCGCGAGCGGCCCCACGGAGACGGGGGCGCTGCCGTGGGCGACGTTGTGCCAGGCCTCTTCGACCCCGACACCGGCGGCGCAGACGACGCCGAGACCGGTCACGGCCGCGACGAAGGGTTTCCGGTGCGAAGCCATCACGCGGTGAGCTTGCCGTGGACGGCCGTCATGAGCTCGCCCACGGTACTGCGCGAGCTCAAGTCGACGTCCTCCAGGTCGATGTCGAGCCGGTCCTCGATGATCAGCCGCAACTCCTCCAGGGCCAGGGAGTCCAGGCGGAGGCGGCGCAGCGGGACTTCCGGGGCGATCGCGCCCGGGTCCACCCCGAATCGCCGTGACAGCACGATACGGATCCGTTCGTCGATGCCCACTCGGCGCTCCCTCGCCGCCGGAGGTGGCAGCTCACGTCATGCGTTGTTCGGAAAATGCGGAAATTGCGAAAATGCAGAACAAAGTCGCGGTTTTCCAGCCTCTCATTTCCTGACTGTGGAGGGAATCGCCCGCAGGAATGAGGCGGGTGATGCCGTGGTTGATTCCGGTCGGCTTGTGTGTTTGAAAGGGTGTGTTGAAAGAACCTGTTGAAAGAACGTGTTGAAACAGCCGGCCGGTTCAGGCGAAGCGGGCGATGGCGGTCATGGTGGCCCGTACGTTCCGCACGGCGGGCAGCCGGTGCAGCAAAGGCGTCAGTGCTCCGTAGTACGGGCCCCGGCCGCGCGGCGGCGGCAGTTCCCGCACCTCGGTGATCGCCGGGTGTGCCGTGCGCACCTCGGGGAGTTCCCCGGCGTCCAGTCCCCACGGCATCGGGGGCGCCGTGTACCCCTGCCCGACGCGCAGTCGGCCCCGCATCGCGAAGGCGCTGAACCACCGGGGTACCGCGTCGAAGACCAGCGCACCGCCCTTGAACCGCTCGGCGCACCCCGCGATCAGCTGCCGTACTTCGGGGGGCTGCAGATACATCAACAGCCCCTGGGCGGTGATCAGCACGCCGCGGGAGGCGTCGACCTCGTCCCGCCAGGACAGGTCGAGCGCGGACCGGGCGAGAATGCGCTGCCGCTCACCGCCCGGCAGCAGGGCGCGCCGTACCGAGGCGGTCTCCTCCAACTCCACGCACAGCCAGTGCGCGCGCCCGTTGTCCACCCGCCAGAACTGCGTCTCCAGCCCCTCGGCGAGGGCGACGACCGTGCCGTCCGGGTGCTCGTCGAGAAAGGCGCGCACGGCGGCATCGAAGGTGCGCACCCGCAAGGCATGACCCTGCGCATGGAATGCGTTGGGCGCCCCGAAAGTCTCCTCGAAGGGATACCGGATACGGTCGGCCAGCCAGACGGCTTTGGGATCCGCCAGAACCGGCCGGGGACTTCGGGCCTCACACGCCCGCTGGTACAGGTTCCACAGCAGGGTCTCCGGTACTCCGCTCAACTGTACGGACCACTTGTCCTCGTCGGTCATGCCGCCGCTCCTCGCGTGAAAGCGCCTTCTTCGGCGCACGGGACTCAATAGGGTTGCACCATGCCGCCTGTCTCTCTCCTCGTCATCGGCGCCGGCGACCGGGGCACCGGATACGCCAAGTGGGCTCTGGAGCACCCTGACCGGGCAACCGTCGTCGGTGTGGCCGAGCCGCGAGACGTGCGCCGCGCACGGCTCGTCGAAGCACACGGCATCGCGTCCGCGAATGCGGTGGCGGACTGGCGGGAGCTCGCGGCTCGCGGCAAGTTCGCCGACGCCGTGCTGATCTGCACCCTCGACCGCGCGCACGTCGAGCCCGCCGAAGCCTTCGCCGCCCTCGGCTACCACATCATGCTGGAAAAGCCGATGGCGCTGGACGAGGACTCCTGCCGAAGGGTCGTGGCCGCGGTCGAGGAGGCCGGCGTCATGCTCGCCGTGGGCCACGTCCTGCGCTACACCCCGTACACGCAGGCGCTCAAGGTCGTCGTCGACTCCGGACGGCTCGGTGACATCGTCAACGTCCAGCACCTGGAGCCGGTCGGCTTCTGGCACCAGGCCCACTCGTTCGTCCGGGGCAACTGGCGCCGCACCGACGCGGCCACGACCATGCTGATGGCCAAGTCGTGCCACGACCTGGACTGGCTGCAGTACGTCGTGGGGCAGCCGCCGCAGCGGATCTCCAGCTTCGGCCGCCTCTCGCACTTCACCCCGGCCAACCGGCCCGCCGGGGCGGCCGACCGGTGTGTGGAGTGCCCGGTCGCGCCGAGCTGCCCGTTCTCGGCCACCCACTTCTACGGCGGCATGCTCGACCGCGGCGAACACCGCTGGCCGCTCAGCGTCGTCGTCGACGACTTCACGCCGCAAGCGCTCGACCGGGCCCTGCGCACGGGACCCTACGGCCGGTGCGTGTACGCCTGCGACAACGATGTGGTCGACCACCAGGTCGTCGCGATGGAGTTCCCCGGCGGAGCCACCGCCACCTTCACCATGACCGCGTTCAACGAGGCCGCACACCGCAAGACCCGCATCTTCGGCACCCGCGGCGAGCTGTACGGTGACGGCGGGACCATGCGGATCTACGACTTCCTGACCCGCAGCGAAGAGGACGTCACGCCTTTGCGGCAGGGGGAGATGACCGCGGCCGGCGGCCACGGCGGCGGGGACGCGGGGCTCATGGACGCCTTCGTCGAGGCCGTGGCCACCGGAAACCCCGCACGGATCAGGTCGGGCCCGCGAGACTCCCTCGCCAGCCACATGGCGGTTCTCGCGGCCGAGCGGGCCCGGCTGAACGGCACCGTCGAAACGCTCCCGGCCCCGCACTGACGCGTGGGCCGATGCCCGGAACCGCTCGCACACGGATCGTACGGCCAGGCATATTTACCGTCATTCCGGATGAATGACGGTTCCCCGTCCCGAAACAGCGGCCATGCATAGCGCTGGGGGACGAACCAGGGCTCTCCAGCCGGCCGTACGGCTTCCTCCTTCTCGCACCCGACCGCGGAAGGAGCGCCTCCCGATGAACGCCGGTGATGTCCTCCCGGACGTACGCGCCGCCTACGGCGCCGCGTGCGGGCGCCTCCTGGGGCTGCAGGCCGACGACGGCTCCTGGGAAGGGGAGATGGAGTGGAACACCACGATCCTCTCCCAGTACGTCATCGTCATGCGCGCGCTGGGGCGCCCGCCGGGCGAGACCTCCCGGCAGAGGATGATCACGTACTTCCGTAACACGCGCACTCCGCAGGGCGGTTGGGGCATGCACCCCGTCGCCCCTCCCTCGCCGTACGCCACCGTACTGGCGTATGTCGCGCTGCGCCTGCTCGGCGTGGGCCCGGACGATCCACTGGCCGCCGACGCCCGGAAGTGGCTCGGCACGCAGCCGGGCGGTACGCGGGCCGTTCCGCAATGGGGGATGTTCTGGCTGGCGGTCCTCGGGCTGGTGCCGTACCGCGAGGTGGCACCGTTCCCGCCGGAGGCGATGCTTCTGCCGCGGTGGGTCCCCTTCCACCCGGAGCGGATGCTCGGCTGGACCCGCATGCTCTACCAGGCCATGAGCCATCTCTACGGCGCACGGTTCCGCGTGGACCTGGGGACGGTGGCCGACGAGCTCAGGGGTGAGCTGTTCGCCGGCACGACACCGGCCGGCCCCGGTTCCGACGTGGTCGTCCCGCGCGGCCGCCTCCTCCGCGCGCTCCAACAGGGCCTGCGCGGCTGGGAACGCGTACACAGCCGCCGGCTGCGCCGCGCCGCCCTGGAACGCTGTCACCGCGCCGTCGTCGACGAGCAGCACGCGTCCCCGGTGCACGGACTGTCCTCGGTGAACGCGCTGGCGGAGTGCCTGGTGCTGTTCGCACACGACCGGCATCACCCCCTGCTCGACGCGGCAGTGGGCAGGCTGGAGTACTGGATCTGGTCGGACGAGAAGCGGGGGCTGCGCCTCTGCGGCGACCGGACCATGGTGTGGGAAACCTCCTTCGCCGTGAGCGCCCTCATGGCGTCGGGGACGGAACACCGGCCGGAACACGTGGAACCGGCGGTCCTGCGGGCGTCCGGATATCTGCGCGACGCCCAGATCACTTCCTATCCGGGACTGGTGCCGCCGCTGCGCACGGTGACCGGCGGCTGGGCACTCTCCGACCGCGACAGCCGCTGGCCGGTCGGCGACTGCACGGCGGAAGCCGTCAACGCGCTGTTGAGCGTGGCGGATGCCCGGCTTCCGGCGTGGTCCCTGCCCGCCGCGCTGGACATCATTCTCGACCGGCAGAACCGTGACGGCGGCTTCGGCACACTCGACCGCCAACGCGTCGGCCGGTGGCTCGAAGCGCTCAACCCGACGGAGATGTTCGCCCATTGCATGGTCGACTCGTCGTCCGTGGACTGCACCGGTTCCGCACTCACCGCTCTGGCCCGAATGCGTCCGCTCCTCCCGCCGGACGGGCGCCGACGGGCCGACGCGGCGATCAAGCGGGGAGCCGCCTTCCTGCGCTCCGCCCAGAACCCGGACGGATCCTTCGCCAGCGCGTGGGGCATCAACTACACCTACGCCGCCTTCCACGCCGCCCGCGGGCTCCGCGCGGCGGGCGCCTCCCCTGATGATCCCGCCCTGCGTGCCCTGGGGTACTGGCTCGTGGCGACCCAACTGGCGGACGGGGGATGGGGGGAGGACTGGCGGAGCTGCGTCGAGCGCCGCTACATCGCGCTCGGCCACGCCCTGCCCGGGATGACCAGCTGGGCCGTGCTGGCCGGGCTGGACGCGCTCGGTCCCGGGCACCCGTCCGTCACCGACGGCGTCCGGTGGCTGTGCACCGTCCAGCGCCCCGACGGTTCCTGGTGCGAAGACCAGGTCAACGGTGTCTTCTTCACCACCATGATGATCAACTACCGCCAATATCCCGCCTACTTCCCGACCCTGGCCCTGGGCCGCTACCTACGGGCGGTCACCCCATTCACCCCGGACCCCGGCACACCACAGGGAGTGGCATGAGCACCGAGACCGATACGACGGGACAGTTCCAGGCCTTCGTCGCCGACCCCGGGCGCCGCCGTGACGAGTCCACTGCAATGGTGGAGCAGTACTACGCCCTGGTCGGGGACGTCTACCGGGTGGGCTGGGGGCCTTCTCAGCACATGGCCTGCTACCGCCCCGGGCAGAGCCGTGAGGAGGCCACCGAGGCTCACGAGAAGGACCTGGCCGACCGGGCCGGGCTCACGGCCGATGCCTACGTGCTGGACCTGTGCTCCGGCGTCGGCGGCCCCGCCTGCACCATCGCCGCCCACACCGGTGCACGGGTGGTCGGCGTCGACCTGGTGGCCGACCGCGTCCGGGAAGCCCAGGACAACGCCCGGAAGCAGGGGTTGGACGACAGGGTCTCCTTCCGTGTCGCCGACGCCACCGCCCTGCCCTTCGACGACGCGGTCTTCACCGCCGCCTACAGCTTCGAAGCGCTGTGCCACGTACCGGACAAGTCCCGCGCCCACCGCGAGGTCGCCCGTGTGCTGCGGCCGGGCGCGGTGTGGACCGGCTACGACTGGATGCGGGCCGCGGGAGCGGAGGCGGACGCGAACGCCGAGGCCATCTGCCGGGCCCATGGCCTCGCCGCCCTGGCGACCGTGGACGATCTCCGACAGGGACTGACGGCCGCGGGATTCACCGACATCCACGTCAGCGACGGCCGGGATATGGGTGACTGGGCGCCCAACTGGGACCTGCTGGACAAACTCGTCGCAGAACTCCCGCCCCGCGAGGAACTACCGCCTCTACTGCGGATGATGACCGATGGCGCCCGTGCGACGTGCGAGGGGGCCCGCAGCGGCGCGTTCTTCATCGGATACTGGCATGCTCGCCGCGCGGAGGAAGAGACATGACCGGCGATGGGCCGGACACGGCCCGGAAGCTGCCCGCCGTCCCCGGAGGTCTTCCGCTGATCGGCCACGCCGTTCCCTTCCTCCGCGACCCCGGGGAATTCCTGCTGCGTCATCACGCTGCGCTGGGCGAAGCCATCGCCTTCACATTCCTGGGCACAAAGGCGGCTTCCTTCTGTAGCCCGCACCTCAATGCTGTCGTCCTGGGACAGGACGACACCGACTTCCACCGTCAGTTCACCCACAGCCGCATCACGCCTTTGTTCGGTACGGGCCATGTATTGGATGATCCCCCCGAACTCCATGCCTGGCAGAAGAAGGTCACGCGCCCGGTCCTGCGGCGTGAGGCCATGGCACGGCATGTGGCAACCATGTACGAGCAGGTCGAGCAGTACACCGCGGACTGGGGCCGGTGCGGTACGGTCGACCTCGTCACGGCCTCCGGCGAGGTGGCGTCCCTCTTCACCGCCCACTGTATTGTCGGGACCCGGTTCGGCCGTGCGATGGGTCTGGCTCTTCCCGCCCTTCTGGACCAATTGGCTTCCGCTCTCTTCACATCTTTGGCGATCAGCCCGGGGGCGCCGCTGCCGGTCTACCGCCGACGGGACCGCGCACGCACCACCCTCGCCCGTGCGGTCAAGGACATCGGGCCCGGGGACCGCCCTCAAGGCTGCGAGCAGGGCCTGTTCGATACGATCACCAGCACGCCCCGGCCGGACGGCGTCGTGCCCGACGTGAACGTCGCTGCCTCCGTCGTGATGAGTCTGCTGTTCGGCGGCTACGCGACCACTGCCGCGCAGTCCGCATGGACGGGCGCCCTCCTGCTGCAACACCCGCGGTGGCTGTCCGTCGTGCGCGACGAACAGGACGCACTCTTCGGTGAGACGCCAGTGCCGACCCTGCAACTGCTCAACAACATGCACTGGTTGGGGCACTGCATGACGGAAGGGGAACGCCTGCGCCCATCTGCTCGTGGCGTCATGCGTACTGCGTCCCGGGACGTGAACATCTGCGGCCATCTGGTGCCACGCGGTCACCTGGTCATCGTGTCCCCAGTGGCCGCCCACCGTCTGCCCCAGGTCTTCCGCGATCCCGACCGCTATGACCTCGATCGCTACGTCAGTCGCGCTGAACACCGCGCCACGCCCAGCCCGTTGATCGGATTCGGCGGAGGACACCATCCCTGTCTGGGGATGTCCTTCGCCCAGCAATCGATCAAAATCTTCTGGAGCGTCCTCCTCCGCGACTTCGACCTCGAACTCGTCGACCCCGACCTCCGTCCGGCCCGCCTGGCGCTGGTCGCCCCGCCCCGCCAACCCTGCCTCCTCCGCTACCGCCGCAGGAAGCCATGACCCCGACTACGTACGACGTCGCCGTCATCGGCGCAGGCGCGGCAGGCTGTGCCGCGGCCCTCGCGCACGCCCGTACCGGCCTCGGCGTCCTGCTGCTGGAGGCAACGCGCCGACCGTCGAAGCGACTTGCCGGTGAGTGGATCCACCCCACCGGGCTCGGCACCCTGCACCGGCTCGGCGTCGAGCTGCCGACGGCCCGCACCACACCCACCCTGGGCTTCGTCCTGCACCCCGAGGACGGCGGCACGCCCATCACCCTCCCCTGCCCCGACGGCAAACGTGCCGCCGTCGTCCGGCACGAGGACCTGGTCACCGCCCTCCGTGCCGGCGCGTCCGCCCACCCGGGCATCACCGTGGCCCTCGGCGCCCGGGTCCGGTCCGTCGAGCACGCCACCGTGACGTACGACCAGGGCGACGGGCCCACACGGCACGCCCGCGCGCGGCGCGTTGTCGGCGCCGACGGGCAGACGTCCCTGGTCCGGCGCACGTTGCGGCCCACGGCGGCATCACCGGCCATGGTCTCGCGCACCGCCGGGGTGTTGCTGCGCGGGGTGAAGCTGCCGTCCGAGGGCTACGGCCATGTCTTCGCCGGCGGCCCCGGCCCCGCTCTGGCGTACCCGCTGGACCACGACACCGTCCGGCTGGCCCTCGACGTCCCTCTGCTGTCGCTCCGCTCCGCCCCCTTGCCGACCTTCCTGCGCCGCGCCTACACCCCTTTCCTCCCGGACGACTTGGCCGATGCCTTCCACGACGCCCTGGAACACGGCGGCGTCCAGTGGGCCGCCAACCGCCTGCGCCCGCGCAGCTTCCACGGCCGCGGCCAGTACGCCCTGGTGGGCGACGCCGTCGGCACCTGCCACCCGCTCACCGCCTCCGGACTGACCTTCGCGCTGCGGGACGCCGAATGCCTCGCGCACACCGCCCGCGTCGCCGAACACGGCCGCCGCCGGCGGGCCGCGGGCCGTGCGGGCGAGCACCTCGCCGCGGCCCTGCACCGCATCTTCTGCGACACCGGACGGTCCACGGCCGAGCTGCGCCGGAGCATGTACGCGGTCCTGCGCGAGAGCATCGTCGAACGCGAGCGCATGATGCGGGTGTTGTGCGCCGAGGAGTACCGGACGACGGCCCTGACCGGTGCCGTCCTGCACGTCGCCGCACGTGCCCTGGGCGAACGTGCCTCGGCGCGGGCCTGCACCGACTACGCGGCCTGGCTGTGGTGGATCTGCCGCAACCGCAGCCATCCGGAACATCCGTCGGCGCTGGGAGCCGGGCCGTGATGGTGATGCTGCCGCTCATGCTGGCGTTGTTCGTCGCGACCCTGGACCAGACGATCGTGACGACCGCCCTGCCGTCGATCAGCAGGGACCTGCACGGCACCGCCACCGACGCCTCGTGGATCGCAACCGCCTATCTGCTGACGGGCGCCGTGACCACCCTCGTCTTCGGCAAGCTCGGCGACATGTACGGCCGCAGGAAGGTCTTCCAGCTCTCCCTCGCGGTCTTCCTGGCCGGCTCCCTGCTGAGCGCCACCGCCGACAGCCTGCCGTATCTCGTCTTCTGCCGTGCTCTGCAGGGCATCGGCGGCGGCAGCATCGCCTCGCTCTCGATGGCCATCACCGGCGATATCGCGGCGCCGCGGCAGCGGGCCCGGCACCAGGCGCTCCTGGGCATGGTCGCCGCGCTCGCGCTCGTCGCCGGGCCCCTGCTCGGGGGCGCGTTCGCCGACGGGCTGTCGTGGCGCTGGATCTTCTACGTCAACCTGCCGATCGGCGCCGTCGCCTTCCTGGCCGTCGCCCTGCGGCTCCGCCTACCGCGGCCGGCGGACGCGGGCGGCCGGGTGGACGTCCTCGGGGCGCTGGTGGCCGCCGCGTTCACCACGTCCGCCCTCCTGGTCACCACGTGGGGCGGGCACCGCTATGCGTGGGGCTCGCCCGTGATCCTGGGGCTGATCGGTCTCGGGGGTGCGTCGCTGGTCCTGTATCTGTTCGTCGAGCGCGGGGCGGACGAACCGATCACGCCCCTGCGGCTCTTCCGCCGCCCGGTGTTCGGTCTGGCGGCGGCGCAGTACCTGATCGTGGGGATGGTGCTGTTCGCCGCCCTGCTCTACGTGCCGATGTTCCTGCAGCTCGTGCAGCACAAGTCGGCGTTCGTGGCAGGGCTGTTCGTCATCCCGATGCTGCTCGGCATCGTCGCGGCCGCGGCGCTCTCGGGGCCGGTGATCGCGCGGACGGGGCGGTACAAGTTCTATCCGGTGGCGGGCGCGGTGCTGGCCGGTGGTGCGATGGCGGTCGTCGGCCGCGCGGGGCCGGACACGGGTGCCCGGTGGTTGGTCGTCCCGCTGGCGGTCGTCGGCGTGGGGCTCGGCCTCTTCATCCAGGTCGCGCTGCTGGCGGGCCAGAACACGGTCGGGCACGAGGACGTGGGCGCCGCCACCGCGGTACTGAACTTCTGCCGCACGCTCGGTGGTGCCTTCGGTGCCGCCCTCTTCGGCGCGATCCTCGCCGCCGGGCTGCGCTCCCCGCAGCCGGGAACGGGGGAGAGCGCCTCGGCCTTCCGCGCCGTCTTCGGGTGGACCGTGCCCTTCCTGGCGGTCGCCTTCGTGCTGGCGCTCGCGATGCGCGAGGAGCCGCTCGCTGAGCGGCAGGACTGATTCGTCACCCGTCCGGACGCACGGTACGCACCCGCCCCGGCGAACGCATGTTGACTGAGGGCATGAGAGCCTCCGGCGAGTCCATGGCCGCGGACCGGCCTCGCCGGCAGGCGCTGTGCGTGTGCCTGACGGCCTCGTTCATGACGCTGCTCGACACGTCGATCGTGAACGTGGCGCTGCCGTCCATCCAGCACGGCCTCGGCGCCGCGCCGGCCGACCTGTCCTGGGTGGTGTCCGGATACGCGCTCACCTTCGGCCTGGTCCTCGTACCGGCCGGACGCTTCGGTGACCAGCGGGGCCGCAAGAACGCGTTCGTCCTCGGGATCGCGCTGTTCACCCTGGCCTCGGCGTTCTGCGGGCTGGCCGATTCCCCCGGCTGGCTGGTGACGTCCCGGCTGGTGCAGGGGGCCGCCGCGGGATGGGTCACGCCGCAGGTGTTCGGGATGATCCAGCAGATGTACGAGGGAGCGCAGCGCGCCCGGGCGTTCGGCATGCTCGGCAGCGTCGTCGGCATCAGCACGGCGGTCGGACCGGTCGCGGGCGGGCTGCTCATCGAGGCGTTCGGCGCCGACCACGGCTGGCGGTGGGTGTTCTTCGTGAACCTGCCCATCGGCATCGCGGCGACCGTCCTGGCCCCCGGGATCCTGCCCTCGAAGGCCGCGGACGAGAGGGCGTTGAACAACGGGTTCGACCCGGTCGGTGTGCTGCTCCTGGGCGTCGGCGTCGTCTGCCTGATGCTGCCCTTCGTACAGGAGCAGCAGTGGCGGGGGCGCGGCAAGTGGTTCCTGATTCCCGTCGGCGCGCTCGTCCTGGCCGCCTTCTGGTGCTGGGAGCGCAGGCAGGGCCGACGGGGCCGCGCGCCTGCGCTCGACCTGCGGCTGTTCCGGCTCCGGTCGTTCTCGCTCGGCGCCCTCCTGGGGACGGTGTACTTCGCCGGATTCACCACCATCTTCTTCATCTACTCGCTCTTCCTGCAGAACGGGCTCGAATACAGCGCCCTGCAGGCGGGCCTGGCCCTGGTGCCCTTCGCCATCGGTTCGGGGCTCGCGGCCGCCGCGGGCGGGCGCCTGGTGGCCCGGTACGGGCGCCGCCTCGTCGTCCACGGGCTGCTGGGGGTCCTGCTCGGACTCGCCGGTGCCCTCGTGGCCGTCCGGTGCGTACCCGGCCACGGCGCGCCCTGGGCGACCGCCCTGCCCCTGCTGCTCGCCGGGATCGGCTCCGGGCTCACCATCGCGCCGAACACCGCGCTCACCCTCACCGAGGTCCCGGTGGAGCTGGCCGGGGCGGCCGCCGGTGTCCTGCAGACCGGGCAGCGGATCGGCACGGCGGCGGGCATCGCCGCCGTGGGCGCGGTCTTCTTCGCCCATGTCGCCAGCCATCACGACTGGGCGACCGCCCTGCAACTGGGCCTGGCGACCGTGGTGTTCTTCGTCCTCGCTGCACTCACGGTCGCGCTCGCCGATCTACGGGCCTCCCGCCGGGCCGCCGCCGTGCGACGGTGACGTCACACCAGTTCGGGCTGCAGTTCCGGATCCGGTTCCGGTCGCCGCGCCGGTGCGGCCTTCGCGTCCCACCGTTTGGTGGTCCGTACGTAGCCGTGGATCACGGAGCCCATCGCCACGATGAGAAGCGGCCCGAACACCCATGGATGCGTGGCCATTTCCATCGGCAGAAAGCGGTATGCCGCCAGCAGTGCGGCGAAGACCGTGGCGCCGTAGGCGACCAGCCGGATTCCCGACCGGTCCCAGCCGCGGTCGAACGCGCGCAGAGCCGTCTCGATCGTGAGCGCGAACACCACGCCGGCAATGAGATCCACGCCGTAGTGGTAGCCGAATCCCAGCGTCGCGGTGAGCGTGGCCACCAGCCAGAACGCCCCCGCCCAGCGCAGCAGGCGCGGGCCCTTGCGGGAGTGGATGAAGATCGCTGTGGCCCACGCCGTGTGCAGGCTGGGCATGCAGTTGCGCGGCGTGATCGCGTCGTACGGCACCGGGTGCGGGACATGGACGGGCGGCGGCGTGTGCGGCCACAGGTTGGCCACGGCCCACTGCACGCCGCCGGTGCCGGAGGCGCCCGGGCCGTAGGCGAAGACCGGGCCGACCACCGGGAAGATCATGTAGATGGCCGGTCCGAGGAGGCCGATCACCAGGAAGGTGCGCACCAGGTGGTGGCGCGGGAAGCGGCGCTCGGCCGCCACGTTGCGCAGCTGGTACGCCGCGACGACGACCGCGGCCACCGCGAGCTGGGCGTAGACCACGTGGACGAGATGGGTACCGACCGGGCCGGTGGCCTCGAGGAGCCGGCCCACCACCCACGACGGGTTGCCCAGCGCGTGGTCGGCGGTCGCCAGGTAGGGGTCGAGCACCATCGGACGCGTCTTCGCCGTGATCAGCAGCCAGGTGTCACCGGTCTTGCGGCCGGCCACCAGCAGCAGGCCCAGCCCGACGCCCTGCAGCAGCAGGACGCGTTCCCGGCCGGTGCGGCGTGTGACGGCGATCACCGCACAGCCCAGCATCACCCACAGCGCGCCGTTGCCGAAGAAGCGGCCCTCGGGCACGTGGACGCCGGCCGCCCACCGCACCAGCACGAAGACGATGTCGATGCCGACCGCGGCACCGGCCGCGATGAACCGCTCCCGCCAGGTGAGCACCACCATCATCAGCGCCATGCCGCCGTACAGCGGTCCCGGTTTGGGGGCGAAGATCACTTCTCGCGCCTGCTCGGTCAGCGGCCCCGGCTCGCCGGTGTACCGCCGCGCGGCGATCTCCAGCGCGACGAGGAGTACGAGGGTCGCCACACCCGCCGTGGCCCAGAGAACCACCCGTGGCCGGCGCCATGCGGCGGGCTTGTTTCTGCAACTTATTCGCGAAGACACCCGCGATTCTATAGGTATCGACAGGTATCACCCGACGACAGGTATCACCCGACGCCGTGGGCGGCCCGGTAGTCGCTGGGGCTCAGGCCGTGGGCCGCCTTGAAGGCGTGGCTGAAGCGGGCCGGGTCCAGGAACCCCCACCGGGCGACGATCGAGGCCACCGTGCGGCCGACCGCGAACGGGCCGGCCAGGTGCCGGTCGATGTGGGCGTGGACGCGCAGGAGGGTGGTGCGGCGGACCGCCTGCCGGTCGTCGTCCGGCACCACCACCAACGTGGCCCGCCGCAGCGCCGACGGCACCTGGCGCTTCAGCATCCTCAATCCGACCGGCACCGTCTGACCGGGGGAAAACCCCACCCCACACTGCCCGGCTGTCACCATGGCCCGCTGACCTGGCCTTTTCTACCGTCGTAGGCATCACGGAGGACAAAGGAAAGGGTCATCATGCCGTCCACCCCGCAGTATCCGGGGCACGGCCCCGCGGTCGAGCTACGTGCCGTGCGGCGCTCGTACGGCCGAGGCGAGGGCGCAGTCCACGCGCTGCGGGGCGTGGATCTCGCCCTGCCGCGCGGCAGCTTCACCGCGGTGATGGGACCGTCCGGGTCCGGCAAGAGCACGTTCCTGCAGTGCGCCGCCGGGCTCGACCGGCCGAGTGCGGGGCAGGTGCTGCTGGGCGGCCAGGAGATCAGCGGGCTGAACGAGGACCGGCTGACCAGACTGCGGCGCAGCAGCGTCGGGTTCGTCTTCCAGTCGTTCAACCTGCTGCCCTCGCTGACCGTGCTGCAGAACGTCCTGCTTCCGCAGCGCCTCGCGGGGGAGCGCCAGGACCGGCGCCGGGCCCAGGAGTTGCTGGCCGAGGTCGGGCTGGACGGGTATGGCCGGCGCCGCCCCGGGCAGCTCTCCGGCGGGCAGCAGCAACGGGTCGCCATCGCGCGGGCGTTGATCACCCGGCCCGAGGTGGTGTTCGCCGACGAGCCGACCGGCGCGCTGGACACCCGTACCGCCCAGGAGGTCCTCGGCCTGCTGCGCAGGGCGGTCGACGCGCTCGGTGCGACGGTCGTCATGGTCACGCACGACCCGGTGGCCGCCTCGCACGCCGACCGGGTGCTCTTCCTCGCCGACGGCCTCCTCGCCGGTGAGCTGATGCGGCCCGACCCGCAGACGGTCGCCGACCGGATGATCGCGCTGACCGCCGAGTCGGCTGCTCCCGGCGGCCGTTACGCGGGGGCGGCGGCGTGACGAACGGCCTGGCACGGGCGTCCGTGCGCTTCCGGCCCGCCTCGTTCGCGGGCAGCCTCGTCGCGCTGATGTTCAGCGCCGCGATCATCACCGCCTGCGGCGTCCTGCTGCAGACCGGAATCACCGCCCACGTCGCCCCCGTGCGCTACCAGGACACCCCCGTGGTGGTCGCCGGGGACACCCATGTCCGTATCACCGCGGGCAAGGGCGACGGCCGGTACACCGTCGATGCCGCGGTGCCCGACCGTCCCCGCGTCGACGCCGCGCTGGCCGCGAAGATCGCGGCCCGGCCGGGGGTGGCCGCTGCCGTGCCCGACCTCTCCTTCCCCGTCCAGTCCGGGGACGGGAACGTGAACGGGACCTGGACCGGACGGTCCTGCGCCACCATCGGCCTCGGCACCCCCGCCCTGACCGAGGGCCGCGCCCCGCGTTCCGGCGAGGTCGTCCTCGACGCCGCCTCCGCCCGTGCCGCGCACCTGGCCACCGGCGACCGCGTCTCGCTCGTCGCCCCCGGCGGCACCGCCGCCTACCGTGTCTCGGGCCTCGCCCCGGCCGGCACGGGCGGCGCGACCGCCTGGTTCGCCGAGGGCACGGCGGACCGGCTCTCCGGTCATCCGGGCGCGGCGGACGCCATCGCCGTCAGCGCCCGTCCCGGCACGAGCGACGCGGCCCTCGCCCACGAGGTCCGCCGGGCCGTCGGCAACAAGGCCCGGGTGCTGACCGGGGACGCCCGCGGGCAGGCCGAGGAACCGGGGCTCACCGAGGCCAAGTCGGCCCTCACCGGGCTCGGCGGCTCCTTCGGCGGCATCGCCGCCATGACCGCCGTCTTCGTCGTCATGGGCACCATCGCCCTGGCCACCGGCCAGCGTTCGCGCGAGTTCGCCCTGCTGCGGGCCATCGGCGCCACCCCGCGGCAGATCCGCCGCACCGTCGCCACCGAGGCACTGATCGTCGCCCCCGCCGCGGGCGCCCTGGGGATCCTGCCCGGACTGGCCCTGGCCTCCTGGTGGTTCGGCCGGCTCGTCGACCGCGGGGCCGTACCCGAGCAGGTCTCCCTCGACATCGGCGTCCTGCCCATGGCCGTCGCGATCGGCACCACCCTGGTCTCCGCGCTGATCGCCGGCTACGTCGCCGCCCGCCGCCCCGCAAAACTCCGCCCCGGCCTCGCCCTGGGCGAGGCCGCCGTCCCGCGCCGCCGCCCGGGCGTGATCCGCACCGCCCTCGGCCTGGCCGCCGCGGCCGGCGGCGTCGTCCTCGCCGGTGTCGCCGCCGGGGAAAACGGCGACAACGCGGCCGACACCGCGCTCGGCGTGGTCATGTGCCTCCTGGTGGCCGTCGCCCTGCTCGGCCCGCCGCTGGCCCGGCTGTGCACCACCGTGCTGGGCCTGCCGCTGCGCTCCGCCGGTGCGTCCGGCTCGCTGGCCGCCGACAACACCCGGGCCCACGCCCACCGGCTGGCCTCCGCCATCACCCCGATCGCCATGGTGACCGCCTTCTGCGGCACGCTCGTCTTCCTGCAGAGCACCATCCGGCACGTCGCCGACGACCACGTCCGCACCGGCGTCGTCGCCGACCACGTCCTCGCCCCCGACGGCCCCGGCCTCCCGGCCGCCACCGCGGAACGGGCCGCCCGCGTCCCCGGGGTGGAGGCCGCCGTCGGCGTCCTGCGCACCGGAGCCGTCCACCGCAGCGGCGACGTCCTGCTGTCCGCGACCGCCCTCGGCGTCTCCGGCGACCCGGCCGGGCTGGCCCGCGTCCTCGACCTCGGCGTCACGAGCGGCTCCCTCGGCGACCTCGGCGCCGGGACGGTCGCCCTCGACGCCGCCCTCGCCCGCGGCATGCACGCCGAGCCCGGCGACACCGTCCGACTCTGGCTCGGCGACGGCACGCCGGTCCGGCCGAAGCTGGTCGCCACCTACGAACGGGGCCTGGGCCTCGGCCAGATCCTGCTGCCCCGCGCAACCGTCGCCGCCCACACCGCCGCCGCCCTCGACTCCCAGGTCCTGGTCCGCGACGCACCCGGCGCCGACCACGCCGCGGTCGCCCGCCATCTGCAGGCACTCGGCACACCCGGCACCCGGGTCACCGACGCCGCCGGCTTCGCCGCGCAGGCCGACCGCAACCAGGAGCTCAACGCCTGGGCCAACACCGTGATGGCGGCCGTCCTCGGCGGCTTCGCCGCCGTCGCCGCGGCCAACACCCTGGTCATGACCGTGCTCGACCGCCGCCGCGAAGTCGCCCTGCTGCGCCTGTCCGGCACCACGCGCCGCCAGGTCCGCGGCATGATGCGCTGGGAGGCGCTGCTCGTCGTCGGCACCGGGCTCCTCGTGGGCGGCGCCATCGCCTGGACGACCCTGGTGCCGGTCACCCGCGGCGTCACGGGGGCCGCCCCGTACGTCCCGGCCGGCACGGCCCTGCCGCTCGCCGCCGCGACCGTCCTGCTCGCCCTCGCCGCCACGGGCCTGCCCACCCGGGCCCTGCTCCGGCGCAGCCCCCTGGCCGCAGGAACCGAACGGCAGTGAGCCCCGAGGGAGGAACAGCCGCCGGGCCGCCTCGCGATCATCCCCGATAGGGTCCGGCGGTGGAGATCTTTCACCTGCGCTACTTCGTGGCGGTCGCCGAGAACCTCAGTTTCTCCCGCGCCGCGCGTCAATTGCACATGGCCACCTCGCCGTTGAGCCAGCGGATACGGGACCTGGAACGCGAACTCGACCAGCGGCTGTTCGACCGGGATTCCCACCATGTCGCACTGACCCGCGCCGGTGCGGCTCTGCTGCCCGTCGCGAAGGACGTCCTCGGCCGGTTCGACGACATTCCCTGGCAGCTGCGCCGGGCCCTGGGGCCCGGGCGGCGGGCGGCGTACGTGGGCGTGGTGCCGGCCCTGCACCCGCAACTGCGGGAAAAGCTCGCGCGGCTCGAAGCGCGCTGTGCCGGGGAAGAGGAATACGACGTCAAGCGCTGGCCCGGGAACAGCGGGAATCTGCTCAACGCCGTGCAGCGCGGCGACCTCGCCATGGCGCTGGTGCATCTGCCCGTGCACGCCGAGGGGATCGAGGTGCTGGAGCTGCTGCACGAGCCGCTGGGCGCACTGCTGCCCGCCGCCGCATTCGGCGGGCGGAGCTCGGTGTCGCTGAGCGAACTCACCGACTACACGTATGTGACCTCCGCGCCCGGCACACTCCCCACCTATTTCGACCAGCTCAAGGTGCGCCTGAAAGCCGCGGGAATCCACAAGGAGGTCAACCTCAATATCGGGGATTATGCGAGCGTGCGTGAAATCGTGGCGAACGGTTCGGTCTTCGGAATTACGCTGCTGAGTGCGGAGGACCGGGAAGGTGAAAAGGGGGCGAGTGTCGTCCTGCCGTTCCGGGACTTCTCGCCCTCGTTGGCGACCGGGCTGGTCTGGCGCCGCGACCGGGCCGAGCCGGACGGTGACCTGCACGGACTGGTGCGGGAGGCGGGGACGGTCTTCTCCTGACCGGCCTTTGGGAAACGGCGTGACCGCTGCGGTCACGCCGTTTTTCGTGCACCGGTGTCACTGATCGCTTGGGTTTCTCCATCGCCCCGGACTAGCGTTTTCCACGAGATCCCGGTCCCGTTTCCGTCAATGGAGTGGCAATGGAATCCGCTGGAAAAGAAGAAACAGCCGGCCCGTTGGCCGGAGTGCGCGTCATCGACATGGCCACGGTGGTGATGGGCCCGTACGCCGCGCAGATCCTCGGCGACCTCGGCGCCGACGTCATCAAGATCGAGTCGCCGAACGACACCGTGCGGGTCGGCGCACTGCACCGCACGCCCGGCATGACGCCCCTGAACCTCAACGTCAACCGCAACAAGCGCAGCGTGACGCTCAACCTCAAGGACGAGGGCGACCGCGCCAAGGCCCTCGAACTGATCGGCACCGCCGACATCCTGATCACCAACATGCGCATCGACGCCCTGCGCCGCCTGGGCATGGACTACGACAGCCTCGCCGCCGCCAACCCCCGCCTCGTCCACGCCCATGCACAGGGCTTCCGTTCGGACTCCGACCGGGCCCGGCTGGCCGCGTACGACGAGACGGTGCAGGCCGCCTCCGGGCTGCTGGACCTCGCGCAGCGCGCCGGCGACGTGGGGGCGCCGGTCGTGCTGCCGAGCATCTTCGGCGACAAGGTCGCCGCCCTGACGATCGTGTACGCGGCACTGGCCGCCCTCGTCCACCAGCGCGCGACCGGCCGCGGACAGCAGATCGAAATTCCCATGGTGGACACGCTGTTGGCGTTCAACCTGGTCGAGCACCTCCAGGGCCGCACCTTCGAGCCGCCGATGGGACCGACCGGCTTCCCGCTGTCGATGAACAAGGGGCACCGGGCCCGTCCGACCAAGGACGGCCTGGCGATGGTCATCCCGTACAGCCCGCAGAACTTCCGCGACCTGTTCGCCGCGGCCGGGCGCCCCGACCTGGCCGAGGACCCGCGCGTCAACGGCGAGTTCATCGACTCCGTGCGCGACGGCGAGGCCCTGGCCGAGCTGCTGGAGACGGTGACGCCCGAACTCACCACCGCACAGTGGGCGGAGGTGTGCACCAAGCACAGCATCCCCTTCGGCCCCGTGCTGCGGCTCGACGAGGCCGCCGAGGACCCGTACGTGCAAGGGGGACATCTGCTGGACGTCGCAGAGCACCCCAGTGAGGGCGCCTACCGGGTGGTCGGCATCCCGCTGGCGTTCTCCGCCACCCCGGCCACGGTGCGCCGGCATGCGCCGCTGCCCGGCCAGCACACCGACGAGGTGCTCGCCGAACTCGCCCGCGGTGAGGTGCGGCGATGAACAGCACAGTCCGTACGGACGTCGTCGGCAGCGCCCTCGTCGTCACGATCGACCGGCCGCAGGCCCGCAACGCCGTGAACGCCGAGGTCGCCCAGGGCATCGCCGCCGCCGTCGACCGCCTGGAGACCGAACCCGGCCTGCGGGTCGGCGTCCTCACCGGCGCGGACGGCACCTTCTGCGCGGGCATGGACCTCAAGGCCGCCGCCCGCGGCGAACAGGTGACCGTCCCCGGCAAGGGCTTCGCCGGGCTCACCGAGGCCCGTACCACCAAGCCGCTCGTCGCGGCCGTCGAAGGCCACGCCCTGGGCGGCGGCTTCGAACTCGCCCTGGCCTGCGACCTGGTGGTCGCCGCCGAGGGCGCCCGCTTCGCCCTCCCCGAGGTCAAGCGCGGCCTGATCGCCGGCGGCGGGGGAGTCGTACGCCTCCCCAGGCGCATCCCCCACCACCTGGCGATGGAGCTCCTCCTCACCGGCCGCACGGTCACCTCCGAACGTGCCCGCGACCTCGGCGTCGTGAACCACGTCGCCCCCGACGGGCAGGCGCTGCCGGCTGCCCTGGAGCTCGCCGAGGAGATCGCGGCCAACGCGCCGCTGGCCCTGGCCGCGGTGAAGAGGACCGTCCAACAGGCCGACGGAGCCCCGGAGTCGGAGGCATTCGATGCATCGGCCGCCGAGATCGGCACGCTGCTGCGCTCGGCCGACTTCGCCGAAGGTGTGCGCGCCTTCGTCGAGAAGCACGCCCCGCAGTGGAGCGGACGATGAACCGCGCACAGATCCTGCGGACACTCAACACCCCGGCCACAGCCCCCGCGTACGCCCCCGCCGCCGTCCGTTTCACCGACCGCGAGTACCTCAGCATCGTCTACCGCACCGACCCCGAGGCGCTGCGGGCCGTGGTGCCCGAGCCGCTGGCCGTCGACGTGGACGAACCGCTGGTGCGGTTCGAGGTCATGAAGATGGGCGACGTCACCAGCTACGGCCCCTATGTCGAGGCCGGGCAGGCGATCCCGGTGCGGTACGGGGACGAGCACGGCGAGTACCTGCACGCCATGTACCTGGACAGCTTCGCGGCCACCGCCGCGGGCCGCGAGGTGAGCGCCTATCCGAAGGCGATGGGCACCCCGGCCCTGTACGCCGACCACGCCGCACTGGTCGGGACGCTGGACTACGGGAGCGTCCGGGTGGCCACCGCCACGATGGGCTACAAGCACCACCCGATGGACCTCGCACTCGCGCGCGAGCAGATCGCCGTGCCCACGTACATGCTCAAGACCGTTCCGGACTACGACGGTTCGCCGCGCGTCTGCGAACTCGTCCGCACGCAGATCACCGATCTCGTGATCAAGGAGGCCCACACCGGGCCCGCGCGGCTGCAGCTCTTCGCGCACGTACTGGCGCCGCTGGCGGACCTGCCGGTGCGCGAGGTCGTCTCGGCGAGCCACATCGTCACGGATCTCACGCTGGACCGGGTCGTTCCGGTGCACGACTACCTGACCGAGGAGGGGCTCTCATGAACACCGCTGTCGTCGGTGCCGGCACGATCGGCCTCGCATGGGCCGCACTGTTCGCCGCGTACGGACACGACGTGACCGTCACCGATCCGCGGGACGACCTGGACGCGGCCGTCGACGAGGCGCTGCCGATGCTCGCCGCCGGTCTGCCCGGCAGCACCGTGCCGGACCTGCGCGGACGCATCCGTACCACCCACGACCCGGCCGAGGCCGTGGCCGGGGCGCAGCTGGTGCAGGAAAACGGCCCGGAAAAGCTGGAGTTCAAGCAGCGGCTCTTCGCCGACATCGCCCGGCACGCCCCGGCCGGCGCGCTGCTGGCCACCTCCAGCTCCGGCATCGTCGCCACCCGGATCGCGGAGCAGCTGCCGGACGGGGCCGCCGCGCGGTTGCTGGTCGCGCACCCCTTCAACCCGCCGCACATCGTCCCGCTCGTGGAGATCGTGCCGGGCGAGCGCACCGCGGAGCAGACCGTGGAGGCGGCCATCGCCTGCTACCGGGCGCTGGGCAAGACGCCCGTGCGACTGCACAAGGAGCTCCCCGGATTCGCGGCCAACCGGCTGCAGGGCGCGGTGCTCCAGGAGGCGATCCACCTCGTCCTCAGCGGCGTGGTCGACGCCGGGGAGCTCGACACGCTCATGAAGGCTTCATTGGGCGGCCGTTACGCCGCCATCGGCCCCTTCGAGAGCTTCCACCTCGGCGGCGGTCCCGGCGGCATCCGGCACATGATGCAGCACCTGGGTCCCGGCCTCGCCGAGGGCTGGCAGCGCCTCGGCCGCCCGGAGCTGGACGCCGATGCCGTCGCCACGCTCGTCCGCCAGACGGAGGCGGCGTACGGGGACGGCCCCGAGGCGTACCGGCAGCGCGCCACGCTCCGTGACCGCAAACAGCTCGCGCTGAACGCCGCGTTGGACCACTGAACCGACTGCAGAGGAGTCACCCATGCCCAAGCCTGCCAACCCCACGCCTGATTTCTTCGGATACGCCGATCTGCTCAGTGATGCGGAACGGGCCGAACTGGCCACTGTTCGGGATTACTTGGAAAGCGAGATCAAGCCGCTGGCCAACGCCGCCTGGGACCGGGCGGAATTCCCCTTCGAAGTGATCGAGAAGATGGCCAAGCTCCAGCTGGCCGGTTACGCCTACCCCGAGTACGGCGACGGCCGTCGCCGCAGTGAACTGTTCTCCGGATTCCTCAGCCTGGAACTCAACCGCGTCGACCCGTCGTTGGCGGTCTTCTCCGGAGTCCACACCGGACTGGCCATGGGCAGCATTCACGGCGGCGGCAGCCAGGAACAGAGGGACCGCTGGCTGCCGGACATGGCCGCGATGAAGAAGATCGGCGCCTTCGCCCTGACCGAGCCCGAGGGCGGCTCCGACGTCGCGGGCGGCATGCGCACCACCGCCCGGCGCGAGGGCGACACCTGGGTCCTCGACGGCGCCAAGCGGTGGATCGGCAACGGCACCTTCGCCGACCTCGTGGTGGTCTGGGCCCGCGACACGGCCGACGGCAACGTCAAGGGATTCGTGGTGGAGAAGGGCACCCCCGGGTTCACCGCCACCAAGATCGAGGGCAAGATCGCGCTGCGGACCGTGCAGAACGCCGACATCACCCTCGACGGGGTACGGGTCCCCGAGGCGAACCGCCTGCAGAAGGTCGGCAGCTTCCGCGACACCGCCGCCGTCCTGGCGCGCACGCGGGGCGGAGTGGCCTGGCAGGCACTGGCGGTCGCGGTACGCGCCTACGAACTCGCCCGCGAATACGCGGCCACGCGTGTGCAGTTCGGCAAGCCCATCGGCTCCTTCCAGCTGATCCAGGATCTGCTGGTGAAGATGCTCGGCAATATCACCGCCATGTTCGGCATGGTCGTCCGCCTCAACCAACTCGCCGCGGCCGGGCGGGACAGCGCCGAACAGGCCGCTCTCGCCAAGGCGTTCACCACGACTCGGATGCGCGAATGCGTCGCCTGGGCCCGTGAACTCTTCGGCGGTAACGGCATCGTTCTCGAGTACGAGATCGCCAAGTTCTTCGCCGATGCGGAGGCGGTCTACTCCTTCGAGGGGACCCGGGAGATGAACACCCTCATCGTCGGCAAGTCGATAACGGGGCACAGCGCGTTTGCGTGACGGGGCCGAGGGGTGAGCAGAGGGGGGCGGTGAGGCCGCCCGTGCGGGGGCGGGCGGCTGATCGGCAGGAAGCGGAGGGGATCCGCGCGAGTTGTCGATGGCAAGTCGCCTGCGCTGGGCTCGGGTTGTCGGGTGCCGTATGGTGAAGACGCAGAACGCACCCCGGTCGTGTGACCGGGCGTACCTGAGTGGGGGGAAGAAAGGTGCGTGGCCCGGTGAACATCGGGCTTCTGTCTGCGGTCGGTGTTGCCCTGTACGCGGTAACAGTCACCGTTCTTGCGTTGACCGCCACTTTTGCGCGGCGCCCCACGAGGCGGCGGGAGGCTCGGACCACCTTGGCGGTGCTCATCCGTGCTCGTAACCCGTGGGAAGCTCCAGCCTCTCTGTCCGCCAAGGCCGAGCCGGCAACAGGTACTCGACGCAGTGGGGGTGGTGGACGACACCCGTAGCCCCCGTCACCGCACCGCGTTCAAGGCCCGCTCGGCGGCGGCGCGGAGGTGGGCGACGACATCGGGGTCGGCGTCGAGGGTGTAGTCGGCGTCGAGGCCGGCGAGGGTCCGGGCGATGCGGGGGAGGTGGCCGTCGGAGGCGTCGACGCGGCAGGTGTGCCCGTCGACCGGCTGCAGGCGCGTGGCCAGGCCCGGTGCGCGGGCGCGGATGCGGTCGGCGGGGGCGGGCCGGCAGTTCGGCGGCCACTTCGGCATCAAGGTCGTCCGCTGACCATGACGACGAGCACCGGCGGGCCCCTGAACGGGACGATCATGTGTCACGCGCTGTGGGCCCGCGACGGCCGGACCCTGGCCGACTTCTACGCCACCGCCCTGGGCGCCACCGTCACCGAGACGTACCCCGACGAGGCCGGCAACGAGGCCGCCTGCGGCTTTTACGTCAACGGGGCGATGTACCTCTTCTACACGTCCCCCTCCTACCGGGCTCCCGACTGGCCCGAGGACGAGCTCCCGTTCCACATGGACTTCTCCTTCCCCGACGTCACCGAGGCCGGGAAGCGCCTGCTGGAACTGGGCGCCACCAAGCCCGGCCACCAGCCCGGCGGCGAGCACTGGACCGTCCTGCTCGACCCGTCCGGCCGGCCCTTCTGCATCCACGCAGCCCACTGACCCTCACCCCGCCGCCGTCAGCCGAGCAGCAGGCCCGGGTCCACCGATGCGAGGTCGGGGCGGCCGCAGAGGGCCATGGCGGTTTCCAGTTCGGCGGCGAGGAGGGACAGCACGTCCCGTGCGCCCTCGGCCCCCGAGACGGCCATGCCCCAGAGCACGGGCCGCCCCACCAGGACGGCCCGGGCGCCCAGGGCCAGGGCGACCAGTACGTCCGAGCCGCGGCGGACGCCTCCGTCGACCAGGACCTCGCAGCGTCCCGCGACGGCGGAGACCACCTCGGGGAGCGCTTCGAGCGCGGTGACCGAGCCGTCCAGCTGGCGGCCGCCGTGGTTGGACACCACGATTCCGGCGATTCCCGACTCGGCTGCGCGCGCCGCGTCCTCGGCGGTCAGCACGCCCTTCAGGACGATCGGAAGCCGGGTCAGCGAACGCAGCCAGGCCAGGTCGTCCCAGGTGAGGGCGGGGTCGATGAGCCGTGCCACCCGCGCGGCCACCTCGGCGGACGAGCCGTCGGCGGGGCCCTGGGGGAAGTTCGCCGGCGCCAGGCCCGGGGGCAGGGCGAAGGCGTTGCGCAAGTCCCGTGTCCGGCGCGCCTGGACGGGAGCGTCCACGGTGACGACGATCGCCCGGTACCCGGCGGCCTCGGCCCTCTTCACCAGGTCCTCGCTGATCGCACGGTCCCGGAAGACGTACAGCTGCATCCACAGCGGCCCCGTCGCCGCCCGCGCGACGTCCTCCAGCCGCGTGGTGGCGAACGTGCTGACCACCATCAGCGCGCCCGCCGCTCCCGCGCCGCGGGCACAGGCCCGTTCGGCCTCGTGCGTGACCAGGCCCTGGAAGGCCATGGGGGCGACCGCGAGGGGCAGGGCGACCGGGGAGCCGAGCAGCGTGGTGCGCATGTCGCAGCGCGAGACGTCGACGAGGACGCGCGGGCGCAGCCGATAGCGGCGGTAGCCGGTCGCGTTCTCGCGCAGGGTCGTCTCGTCGCCGCTGCCCCCGTCGACGTAGTCCCACGCCGAGGGCTCGACCAACGGACGGGCCGCGGCCCGGTAGTCGTCCAGCGTGAGCAGGCTCCGGCCGCCGGAACCCGGGGAGTTGTCCACCGACATGACGATCACCTCACCAGGCCCCGCCGGATGCGGGCAAGCCCGCATCCGGCCAGCCTCCGGGGGCCGGGTCACCCCACGTCGAAGACGTTCCGCAGCCCCAGCAGCCACCGCAGGTGGTCCCGCTGCTTGAAACCCTCCAGCTCCCGCGGCCGGTACAGCGGTGTCACCGTGCACCGCTCCGCCCCCGAACCGGCCTCGTCCAGCAGGGCGTTGACGGCCTGCCGGGCGGAGGCGTTGGCGCCCTCCATCGTCGCCAGGTCGATGTCGACGCGGACGTAGTCGCCGGAGAGGAAGAAGTTGGGGATGGCGGTGTGGGAGGTCGGGCGGTTGGGCCAGGTGCCGACGGGATGGATGAGCAGCTGTTCGTCGTTGGCGGCCCGGCCGCCGCCGAGCTGTACGGCCGGGTCCAGGAACCAGGAGTGCAGGACGGAGTCCTTCAGGACCGTGCGGCCCGTGTCGTTGAGACCCGCCTTCAGCTGGGCCCACACCTCCTTGGCCACCTCCTCGCGGGTGCACTGCTTGGCCGTCTTGCCGTAGAGGATGCCCGGCTTGTCCCACTCGGAGATGTCGCAGGAGAGGCAGTCGGCGGCCGTGCCGTCGCCGAAGTCCCGCCGGAAGTCGTGACCGGACCAGAACTGGGCCTGGGAGATGGAGGTGAGCGACCATGGCGAATCGATGTGGTTGATGTGGCCGTTGACGATGGGAGTGGGCTCGGAGAGGTAGAACTGGATGCCCGTCATCCAGTCCGTGCGCAGCTTGTCGCAGCGGGCCAGCTGCGGATCCGCCGCCCGCACGTCCGCGTTCCACGTCGTACGGGCGTGTTCGACGGGCATCGCGGAGACGAACCAGTCGGCCTCGGCGGTGTGCCGGGCGCCGTCCGCGCCTTCGAGGACGGCCCCGGTGATCCGCCCAGCCTCCAGCCGCAGGTCCCGCACCGCCCATCCGGTACGGAACTCCACGCCCAGGGAACGCAGATACGTCACCCACGGGCCGATCCACGCCTCGTCGGTGGGCGCGTTGAGCAGCCGGTCGATGGCCCCGTCCCCGCCCAGGCCGAGGGCGTTGAAGACGAACGCCTCACCGAGGGTCGCCACCGTCCTGGTGCTCGCCACCTCGGCCTTGGTCGCCACGATGTTGCGGGTGAGGCCGATGCACAGCAGCCGCTGGTAGTCGGCGGACATGCGCGCGGCCCGGGTGAACTCCCACCACGGCACGTTCTCCCAGTCCTGCGTCCGCCGCTGCTCGCAGCTGGTGAGCCAGACCAGGAACCGGTCCGCGAAGTACGCGACTTCGTAGCCGGGCACGCGGAAGGCGGTCTCGAGGAAGCCCACGAGCGTCCGCCGCAGCTCGTCCGGGGTGAGCGGGGACGGCCGGCGCCCGCCGCCGGGGATGGGGATCCGGATGTCCTCGCGCCCGGTGCGGGCGACCAGCGTCTCGCTCGGCGCGATCAGGTTGTCCCAGCAGCCGTTCGGGTTGCCGGGGAAGGGGATGCGGCGCAGCGTGTCCGGCAGATTTTGGTAGATGCCCGGTATGAAGCGGAAGCCGTGCTCCCCGGGTAAGGGTCTGCGGCCGCCGCTTCCGGTGCCGGGGACGTCCATGCTGCGCGCCTTGCCGCCCAGGGCGTCCTTGCGCTCGTACACCGTCACCGTGTAACCGCGCTCGGCGAGTTCGTGCGCGGCCGTCAGCCCGGCGACCCCGCCGCCGAGCACGGCGACGGACCGGCCGCCGGCGGCGCGGCCCGCGGCCCGCGCCGTCCCGCTCAGCGCCGCCGTGGCGGCGACGGCCGTCGCGCCGCCGATGAAACCTCTGCGGGTAGTGCCCGTACGTTCCACAGCTCCGACAACTCCCTGGTGTGAGTGAAGGGTTGGATGGTGCGCTGGAGCATAGGGGTGACGCACGGGCCCCGGTAGGGTGCCTCAGGCAGGGCAGTACGGCTGCGCATCCCGTCACGGCTAGCCTGGCGGCATGGAAGCAATCCTGGTCAGCGCGTGTCTGCGCGGAGTCCCGTGCCGCTTCGACGGACGTCACAAGATGTCGCCGGAGACCGAGGAGGCCGTGGCCGGCCGCGAGGTCGTCTCGTTCTGTCCGGAGGTCGCGGGCGGGCTCGTGACACCGCGGCGGCCCGCGGAACTCGTGGGCGGCGACGGGCACGACGTGCTCGACGGGACGGCACGGGTCGTCGAGGACACCGGGCGCGACGTGACCGCAGAGTTCGTGGACGGGGCGCGACGCGCCCTCGCGGCGGCGCGGAACGGAGGCTGCACCGAGGCGTTGCTGATGCCGCGCAGCCCCTCGTGCGGGCGCGGCGCGGTGTACGACGGGTCGTTCACCGGCAGGCTGGCGCCGGGAGACGGGGTGACGGCGGCGCTGCTCGAACGGCACGGCATCTCGGTACGCTCCGCACCCGGCGTGTGAAGTCCCGTGCCCCGAGCAGGAGCTGACCATGAAGTTTCCCAGACATTCCCTCTGTGCCACAGCCGTGGCCCTGGCCTGTGCCGTGCCCGCGCTGACGGCCGGCACCTCGGCGCCGGCCCGGTCGGACGGCAAGGGTGCGGCACCCGCGCGGTCCGGGCCGGCGATCATCGCCCACCGGGCGGGGACGGGCGATGCGCCCGAGAACACCGTGGAAGCCATCGAACGGTCCCTGGCGGCAGGGGCGGACGGTGAGTGGCTGAGCGTCCAGGCGACCGAGGACGGGGTGCCGGTGCTCTACCGCCCCACCGATCTGTCCGCGCTGACCGACGGATCCGGGGCGGTGGCCGACAAGACCCTGGACGAGCTGGCCGGGCTGAACGCCGGCTACAACTTCAAGGGCCCGGACGGTTCGTACCCCTACCGTTCGCACCCCGTCCCGATCCCCACGCTCCAGGCCGCGCTGGACGCCGTCCCGCAGGACAAGCAGGTCTACCTCGACCTGAAGCAGACCCCGGCCCGGCACGTCGTCGACGCCGTCACGCGCGTGCTGAACGAGCGGAAGGCATGGGGGAGAGTCCGGCTGTACTCCACGGACGCGGAGGCGACCCGGCTGCTGGCCGCCATGCCGGGGGCGCAGGTCGCCGAGTCCAGGGATGCGACCCGTCAACGCCTGGCCGAAGTCGCCCTCGAACACGTCTGCAAGAGCACGCCGAACCCTGCCGCCTCGTGGGCCGGATTCGAGATCAAGCGGCAGATGACGCTCCAGGAGAAG
Source organism: Streptomyces sp. AM25 (assembly GCF_058146165.1). Classification (NCBI taxonomy): domain Bacteria; kingdom Bacillati; phylum Actinomycetota; class Actinomycetes; order Kitasatosporales; family Streptomycetaceae; genus Streptomyces; species Streptomyces sp. AM25. The sequence goes on from NZ_JBKIWN010000003.1 coordinate 43,310, forward strand.
TTCACGCTCGGCACCGGCGACTCCCCGGTCACCGCGCAGCTGTGGACCCGCGAGTCCGTCGCCTGCTTCCGCTCCGCGCCCGGCAGCGGTCACCGTCTGCCGATCGTGATGCTCGGGGTGAACACGCCCGCCGACCTGGCGGCCGCCGCGAAGCTGGGCGCCAGCGCCGTGCTGGTCGACTCGCCGCGCACCATGGTGGCGGCCGGCACTCGTTGAAGGGCGGCCGTAGCGCGCGGAGGTTTCGGTCGTTTGAGCCGGTATGGCAGTTTTGGCAGAGGTGGTCGAGCCGGCCGGTGAAAGCTGGGTGCAGGTCGTCGAGTTCCTGGAGGCGTTGCTGCTCTCGGGGATCATCGGGATCGAACGGCAGCTGCGGCACAAGGCGGCCGGGCTGCGGACCTACACCACGGTCGGCAGTGCGGCAGCGGTGTTCATGCTCGTGGGCAAGTACGGGTTCACCGACGTGCTGCACCTCGGCACGGTGGTGCTCGACCCGTCCCGGGTTGCCGCCCAGATCGTGTCCGGGCTGGGATTCATCGGCGCGGGCGTCATCTTCGTCCACCGCGGCTCGGTGCAGGGGCTGACGACGGCGGCGACGGTCTGGCTGACCGCGGCGGTGGGTGCGGCGGCTGCCGCCGGCCTGCCCCTGCTGGCCGCGCTGGCCGTCGCGGCGTACCTCGCCATCTCCTACGTCCTGCGGCCCGCGCTGGCCCGCCTCCCGTCCCCGGGCGGTGCGACGGCCGCGTACCGCATCGCCTACCTCCAGGGGCGGGGCCTCCTGCGGGAACTGCTGGACCGGTGCACGCAGGCCGGCTTCTCCGTGCACGAAGTGCGTACGGTCTCCGGCCCCGTCGGGCGCGATTCCGAGCAGGTGGTGGAGATCGCGCTGGTGGTGCAGGGCCGCGGCGACGCCGGTGCGCTCACGGGACGGCTGGCGGCGGTCGCCGGGGTACTGGTGTGCCGCCGCACGGAGCCGGACGGGGAGTGAGATCGCGGGCCCCGTCGCTGCCCTGACCGCTCAGCGCCCCGCCTGCCCGATGGGCAGGTGGCGCGGGCCGCGCAGCACCGGGCTGTTGCGGTACTCCGGCGGATCCTCCAACAGCCGTGGTCCATCGAGGCACTTGATGAGCGTCGTCAGGGCGATCTGCGTCTCCAGGCGGGCCAGCGGTGCGCCGAAGCAGTTGTGGATGCCGCTGCCGAAGCCGAAGTGCACGTTGTCCTTGCGGGCGGGGTCGAAGCGGTCGGGGTCGGCGAAGCGCAGGGGGTCGCGGCTGCCGGAGGCCAGGACGAGGACCAGCGGGGCGCCCTCGGGGATCGTGACCCCGCCGACCTCGATGTCGGCGAGCGGGGTGCGCTGGGGCAGGAACTGCACCGGGGGTTCGTAGCGCAGCAGCTCTTCCACGGCACTGGGCATCAACTCCGGCTCCCTGCGCAGCCGTTCGAGTGCTTCGGGGTTGCGGAGCAGGGTGAGCATGCCGTTGGTGATGAGGTTGACGGTGGTCTCGTGCCCGGCGATCAGGAGCAGGACAGTGGTGACCATCAGCTCTTCCTGGGTGAGCCGTCCGTCGGGTCCGTCGTCGTTGGCCAGGGCGGAGAGCATGTCGCCGGTGGGATGGCCGCGCCGCTTCTCGGCGAGCCCGCCGAGGTACAGGCCCATCGCCATCCGGGCCTCCTGGGCGGCGCGTCGGCGCGGTGCCTGCTCCTCGCCGGGAGCGAAGTCGAGTCCGCTGACGACCGTGTCGGCCCAGGTGTGGACCTGGGGGATGTCCTCGGCCGGCACGCCGAGCAGGTCGCAGATGACGGTGACGGGGAGCGGGAAGGCGAAGTCGTCGACGAGGTCGAGGCGCTCCTTGCCCCGGAGTCCGTCCGCCAGTTGCCCGGCGATGCGGGCGATGTCGTCGCGCAGGGCGTCGATCCGGCCGGGGGAGTGGGGCGGGCCGAAGGGCCGCATGGCCAGGCGGCGGAGGCGGTCGTGCTCGGGGTCGTCGCGCCCGATGAAGGCGGGCGGCAGACCCTCCGTCGGCACGAGGTCGGGGTCGGGCTCGGTGCGGTTGCGCACGTCGGAGCTGATGCGCGGGTCGTGGAGCAGCGCCTCGATCTCGTGGTACGTGCCCACCAGGTACCGGCCGTCCTCCTGCCGCGCCACGCCGTGCTCGCGGAGTTCGGCGTAGAGCGGGTAGGGGGCGGCGCGGTTGGCGTAGTCGGTGATCCGGCGGAAGAGGGTTTCGGAGGACATCGGACGGGCTCCTGGGGTTCAGCCTGCGGGCCGGATCAGGGTCAGGCGGCGGTCCGGCAGATGGCCCGTGAGGGCCACGGTCGGGCCGTGCGTGAGGACCCGGGGGTCCGGGACGTCGGAGGGCACGGGTTCGCTGTCCGCGAGGTGGTCGGCGGCGCCGGGTCCGGGCGGGAACGGGGCCGCGGTCTCGATCAGGCGCTCGTAGTGCTCCAGCCACTTGGCCCGGTTGACGGCCACCGCGGCGGTGATGCGGCCCTGGTGCCCGTAGACCGCGACCAGGCGGCGTTCGTCCGGCGAGCCCTGGGCGATGACCACCTGGTCGGAGAAGGTCGGCACGCCGACGGACTTGATGTTGAGGCCGAACTGGCCGGACCAGAAGGACGGTACGGCCAGGTGGGGCCGTCGGCGCGGACCGGGGCTGATCATGTTGTGCGCGGCCACCTCGGCCTGGGCGACGGCGTTGCCCCAGTGCTCCAAGGCGATCAGCTGGTACTCGAAGAGCGGGTGGGGGAAGCGGGCCACGTCGCCGGCGACGAAGACGTCGTCGGTGACGATGCCGTACATATTGAAGACGCGGCAGCCCGCGTCGCAGGCCACGCCCCGGGGTCCGGCCGCGAGGCCGGAGTCGGCCAGCCACTCGGTGTTGCGGACCGCACCCAGGCAGACCACGGCGACGTCGGCCTCGATCCGGCTCCCGTCGGAGAGCTCGGCCCCGGTGAGACGGCCTTTGCTGCCCTTCAGTGCGGTCACGGTGACCCCGCAGCGCAGGTCGACGCCGTGCGACAGCTGCAGCTTCGTGGCCCAGTCGGCGACCGTCCCGCCCAGCGCACCGATCAGCGGCGCCCGGCCGCGCTCGGCGACGGTCACCTCCAGGCCCCGTTCCCGGCACGCGGAGGCGACTTCGGAGCCGGTGAACCCGGCACCGATGACCAGGACGCGGCGGGGCCCGGCGTCCAGGGCCGCGGCGAGGCGGGCGGAGTCGTCGCTCGTGCGGACCGTGAACACCCCCTCCAGCGCGCCCTCTTCGGGGTTCGGCCAGGGCCGGGCCCGGGTGCCGGTGGTGATCAGGAGCCGGTCGAAGGGCAGATGCTCGCCGTCGGCCAGCAGCACGTTCTTGCCGAGGGGGTCGAGCCCGGTGGCGGCCACGCCGAGCTTCCAGGTCGCGTCCAGCTCGCGGCGGGCCGGCAGCCCGCACTGCTCGGCACCCGCCCTGCCGAGCAGCACCGTCTTGGACAACGGCGGCCGGTCGTAGGGAGGATGCGGCTCGTCCCCGACCAGGGTCAGCTCGCCCTCGAACCCCTCCTCGCGGAGCGTCTCGGCTGCGCGCAGCCCGGCCAGCGACGCTCCGACGATCACGATCCGCCCGTCACGCATCTCACCGGACACCGGCGCCCTCACCCGCCTGTTCCCCGACCAGAATCGCCTGCACCGGGCAGGCCGCCGCGGCGCGCAGCACCTGCTCGTCCTGGCCCTCGGGCACCGTGGGCACGTACAACAGGGCCTCCTCGCCGTGCAGTTCGAACACCTGCGGGGCGAGGAACACGCACTGGGCGTACCCCTGGCACCGATTGAGATCGACCACGATCTGCATCCCGGACCGCTCCTCCGCTTCTTGTGGTGTCCTTCCGGTGTCCCTCTGGTGCGACGCCGTTCCCACCCTCTTCCTACTGCCCGCCCGGGCGGGCGGCCAGCGGTGCTGCTCCGTCCGGGAGCCGCACCCGTCCGGCCCAGCCCGTGCCGCCGGGGGAGCGCCGGACGGCGAGGATGGACGGAGCGGCCGGCGAGAGGAAGTCACGATGACGGCACAGGCCCCCACCGAGCCCCTCGGCCCCGAGGCCGACCTGTCCCGGGTCTTCGAGCTGGCGCAACAGCTGCGGGTGGACTCCGTGCGCGCGAGCACCTCGGCCGGGTCCGGGCACCCCACGTCGAGCCTGTCGGCCGCCGACCTGATGGCGGTGCTGATGACCCGCCACCTGCGCTACGACTGGGACGACCCCGGCAACCCGGCCAACGACCACCTGGTCTTCTCCAAGGGGCACGCATCGCCGTTGCTGTATGCGATGTTCCGGGCCGCGGGCGTCGTCGGCGAGGACGAACTGGTGAACACCTACCGGCGCTTCGGCGCCCGGCTGCAGGGGCACCCCACGCCGGTGCTGCCGTGGGTGGACGTGGCCACCGGCTCCCTGGGGCAGGGCATCGCCTACGCCGTCGGCATCGCCCTGGCCGGGCGCGACCTGGAAGGGCAGCCCTACCGGGTGTGGACGCTGTGCGGGGACAGCGAGATGGCCGAGGGGTCGGTCTGGGAGGCGGTCGACAAGGCCGGGCGGCACCGGCTGGCCAACTTCACCGCCGTCGTCGACGTCAACCGCCTGGGTCAGTGCGGTCCCACCGAGCTGGGCTGGGACACCGCGGCCTACGCCCGTCGCGTCGAGGCGTTCGACTGCCGCGCGATCACGGTGGACGGCCACGACCTCGACGCCGTCGACCGGGCCCTGGCCACCGCGTCCGACGGGAAGGCCCCCACCGTCGTCATCGCCAGGACCGTCAAGGGGCAGGGCGTGAGCGAGGTCGCCGATCGCGAAGGCTGGCACGGCAAGCCGCTGCCTGAAGAGCTCGCCGCACGGGCCGTCACGGAACTCGGCGGCGTACGGCACCTGTTGGCCCGCGGGCCCAGGCCCCCGGCCGGTGCGCGGACGTCGCAGCCACCCGCCGGACCCGTCGAACTGCCCCGCTACGACGTCGGGGAGGCCGTGGCCACGCGATCCGCCTTCGGCAAGGCGCTGGCCGCCCTCGGGGCCCGTCCCGACGTCGTCGTCCTCGATGCGGAGGTGGGCAACTCCACCCACACCGAGGACTTCAAGAAGGCGTATCCGCAACGCTACTTCCAGACCTACATCGCCGAACAGCAGATGATCGCCGCCGCCGTCGGCATGGCCGCGCGCGGCTACCGCGCGTACGCCGCCACCTTCGCGGCCTTCCTCACCCGCGCCCACGACTTCATCCGCATGGCAGCCGTCTCCCAGGCCACCGTGGCCCTGTCCGGATCCCACTGCGGCGTCGAGATCGGCGCCGACGGCCCCTCCCAGATGGGCCTGGAGGACCTCGCCATGATGCGCGCCGTGCACGGCTCCACCGTGCTCTACCCCGGTGACGCGACCTGCGCCACGGCACTGACCGCCGCCATGGCCGACCTGCCCGGCATCTCCTACCTGCGCACCACGCGCGGCGCCTACCCCGTCCTGTACGCCCCCGGGGAGACGTTCCCCGTCGGCGGCTCCAAGACCCCGCGCCGCAGCGACGGCGACACGGTCACCCTGGTCGGCGCCGGCGTCACCCTCCACGAATGCCTGGCCGCCGCCGACCAGTTGGCCGACGAGGGGATCCGTGCGCGCGTCGTCGACCTGTACTCCGTCAAACCCCTCGACACCGAGACGCTCGCCCGCGCCGCCCGCGAGACCGGCGCGCTCGTCGTCGCCGAGGACCACCACCCCGAAGGCGGCCTCGGCGAGGCCGTCCAGTCCGCCCTCACCGCCCAGCGCCTGGCCCCCGCCCTCACCCACCTCGCCGTCACGGTCCTCCCCGGTTCCGGCACCACGGCCGAACTCCTCGACGAGGCCGGGATCTCCCGCACCCACATCGCCCGGGCGGCACGCGCGCTGGTCCAGCGGTAGCGCTCCGCCGGGGGTGGGGTTGTCGCGGGTGCGGGTGCGTCGTGGCTGGTCGCGCCCACGCGGCGGAGCCGCACGATGCAACAGACCGCGCCCCTTCGGGGCGCGGGCCGGACCATGGTGGTGTGGACGGGAACCCTACGCCCCGGACGGCGGTGGCATGGCTGCCGCCCCAGGGGCTCTGGCCGGCGATCCAGGACATCCGCTGGGAGCACGACCCGCAGGTGCGGCGGTGGCCGCCGCACGTGAACCTGCTGTTCGGCTTCGTGCCGGAGGAGGAGTTCGCGCGGGCCGTGCCGCTGCTCTCCGCCGGGGCGGCGGAGAGCCCGGCGTTCACGGCACGGCTGTCCGGTGTGCGGTACTTCCGGCACCGCCACTTCGCAACGGTGTGGCTCGACCCGGCCGCCGCGGGCCTCGCGCCGTGGACCCGGCTCCACCGGGCGCTGGAGTCCCGCTTCCCGCTCTGCGGAGGCCGCTTCACCCCGCACCTGTCCCTCGGCCGCACACAGAACCCCGAGAGCCTGGCCGCCGAGTGCGCCGCCCGGCTCGGCACACTCCCGGCCGATGTCGGGGAGATCGTCCTGCTCTCCCGGCGCGGCGAGGAATCCATGCGGCCCCGCGCCGTGATCGCACTGGGCACGGGCGAGGTCCGCCGGCCACCGGCCGGTTGAGGCCGGCCGCGGGTCAGGCGAGGGCGATGCCGTATTCGCGCATCCATGAGTCGAGGGACAGCGCGGTCTCCATGCTGTTGCGCCGCAGTTGGGTGTTGAAGTAACCCTCGGGGCGGTTCAGGAGCCCGGCGAGCCCGGTGGCATCGACGATCTGGAAGACGGGGGCGGCGGGTCGCGCCAGGAGTTCCTGGACGCGGCTGCGCAGGTCCTTCTCGTACAGGTGGTTGGCGGTGGTGGGGTACGGGCTCTTCCTGCGGTCGATCACGGACTGCGGGACCAGGCCCGCCGCGGCCCGCTTGAGCAGGCCCTTGGGTTCGCCGCCGGGCGCCTTCAGGTCCCAGGGCGTGTTGTAGACGTACTCCACGAGCCGGTGGTCGCAGAACGGGACCCGCACCTCCAGGCCTGCGGCCATGCTGAGGCGGTCCTTGCGGTCCAGCAGGACCGGCAGCCATCGGGTGAGGTTGAGGTGGCAGATCTCCCGCATCCGGCGCTCGCGGGCGTCCTCGTGCGGCAGGTGCTCGACCTCGGCGAGCGCCTGCCGGTAGCTGTCCGCCCGGTACTCCTCGAAGCGGGTGGCCGCGCGGAATCCGGGGGTCAGCAGCTCGGGGGTGATCAGTTGCATCCGGCTGAGCCAGGGGAACGCCTCGGCCTCGACGGCGGCCCGGTCGTGGAACCAGAGGTAGCCGCCGAAGACCTCGTCCGCGGACTCCCCGGACAGCGCGACCGTCGAGTGCTGCCGTATGCCGCGGAAGAGCAGGTGCAGCGAGGTGTCCACGTCGCCGAAGGTCAACGGCAGATCGTGGGCGCGCAGCACGGCGCCGCGGGCGTCGTCCCGGGTGAGCTCGTCGGCCGACAGCTCGATGACGTGATGGTCGGTGCCGAGGTGGCGCGCTGTCTCCAGGGCGTAGGGGGAGTCCCGCTCGGGACGGAACTCACTGGCCTGGAAGTCGGCCTCGTTTCCCACGAAGTCCACGGCGAACGACCTGACCGGCCCCCCGCCGGCCCGGGCCTCGGCCGCGGACGCCAGGGACGTCAGCACACTGGAGTCCAGGCCGCCCGAGAGCAGGCTGCACAACGGGACGTCGGCGACCATCTGGCGGACCACGGTGTCCTGGAGCAGCTCGCGCACCCGGTGCGCGGACGTCTTCAGGTCGTCGGTGTGCTCGCGTCGGCCGAGGCTCCAGTAGCGCCGGGTGCGCAGTCCGCTGCGGTCCAGCGTCACCGTGCACCCCGGCGGGACCTCCTCGATCCCCCGATAGGGCGTGCTGCCCGGGGACTTGGTCAGGCCCAGCATGTCCGCGAGCCCCTGAAGGTCGGCGGACGCGGAGAACCCCGGGTGCGCCAGCAGGGCCTTGGGCTCGGAGCCGAAGAGCACCCCGCTGCCCAGGCGTGCGAAGTACACCGGCTTGATGCCGAGCCGGTCGCGCACCAGCATCAGACGCTGCGCCACCTCGTCCCACAGGGCGAAGGCGAACATGCCGTTGAGCCGCTCGACGAAGTCGGGACCCCATTCGGCATAGGCGCGCAGCACGACCTCGGTGTCGGAACGCGTCCGGAAGGCGTGCCCGTGTCCCTCCAGCTGCGTACGCAATTCACGGAAGTTGTACACCTCGCCGCTGTAACTCAGCACGACCGAAGGGCCGTTTGCACCGCGCCTGGGTTCGAGCATGGGCTGGCGGCCGCCTTCGAGGTCGATGATGGACAGCCGGCGGTGCCCGAGTATCGCGTGCGGGCCGGCCCAGATTCCCGAGGCGTCGGGACCCCGGCAGGCCATGGACCGGATCATCGGCTCGGCACTGGAGACCTCCTGGGCGAGGTTGAGTTCAAGGTCGGCCCATCCTGCAATTCCGCACATCGACAAGCTCCAACGAGGGGTGGGGAGTAGCGGCATCCGTGGGCAGTGAATCGCCGTCGCGGGATACGCGGAGAGGCTCGGTGAATGGCCCTCTCGTCGGCGGTACGGCCATGCCGGGCATCGCTGTACGAACAGGGAAACACATCGTGACAGCGGATGGCATGCTACCTCGCCAATGAGGATCGCGGCCGTTGGTTTCAAGCCAACGGCCGTTGCTTGGCAGGATATTGATGTCCCTTGCACGGACTACCTTTAGTGCTATACGTTGCTGGTGGTTCGGCCCTCCCGCCTGCCGAATTCGCTGTCCGGACCGGCCCGTTCACCCGGTGCCGCCACAGCGCCCCCACCGGGCAGGAGCGTTGTCTGCCGCGCCATTCCAGCCATGAGCGAGGTTGTAGTGATCTTGCACGCCGAGAAGCGCATCGCGGTGCTCCGTGAAGCCCAGAACGAGATGCGCGGACACCGCGAGCGAATGCCGGATGAAACCTTTTATGCGAGGAAACTCGCCGATGCCTGGCGGCGCGCCCGCGGCAGTGCGGCCTACCGCGATATCGGGGAGTTCTCCATGGAGCGCTTCCGGCAACTTCCGGTAACCCCCCGCGAGGCTTTGAAAGCCCGGCCGTTGCACTATGCGGCAATCGAGCCGGGACAGGCCGCCAAGTACTACGAGACCACGGGAACCACCGGATCCCCCACCCCCACCCCGCGGTTGGCGCAGGACGTGATCTGGAACACCGTCTCTGTCGCCGAGGCGTGGCGCCCGTTGCTGGGAACCGATGAGCGGGTGGCCATCCTGCTGCCCTCGGACATCGTCCCGGTGGCCGATCTGGTGGCCGGCGTCTGCGAGTACCTCGACCTCGCGCACATCCGCTGCTACCCCTTCGCCACCGGAATCTCCAGCTGGGACCGGCTGGAGGCCATGTGGCAGACCTTCCGTCCCACCGCCGTCTTCGTCGCGCCGGGCGTCGCCCTGCAGTTCACCCGGCTGCTCGCCCAGCGCGGCCGGCTCGACGACATCGGCAGCTCCGTCGAGAAGCTGATGCTACTCGGCGAGGTCAACACCGCGCCGTTCCGCCGCCGTCTGGGGCAGTGGTGGCAGGCGGCGGCGTACGACGCCAGCTACGGCAGCACCGAGACCGGCACCCTCGCGGCCACCTGTCCCGAAGGCCACCAGCACCTGCTGCCTACCGCCACCTGCTTCGAACTGGACACCGGCAGCGAGGTCGTCCCCCTGCGGGGAGAGGGCGCCGGACGGCTGGTGGTCACCCCGCTGAACGCCTACGGACGCCCGCTGTTGCGCCTGGACACCGGCGACGAGGTGACGGTGACCGCGGGCTGCCCGTGCGGCAGTGCCACACCGGTCGTCATGGTCCACGGCCGAGCCGCCGACGGCCTGTCGGTGCACGGCGTGCCCCTGTCGGTGCGCTCCGTGGAGGAGGTCGTCTACGGCTGCACGGATGCCACCGGCTATCTCCTGGAGCTCGACAGCTCCGGCGGCTACGCCCGGCTCCTGCTGGAGCGCGGCTTCGGCGCAGACCGGGCGGGCGAGCCCCGGGCGTGCGAGCTCGTGCAGCAGCGCTCCGAGGAACTCCTCGGACTCCGCTGGGACGGTGTGGTGTTCGTCAACTCCCTGCCGGCCAACACCAAGAGCGGCGCCTCGCAGAAGAGCTGGAAGCGGTCGAACATCCGACGGCTGGAGGCTGCCTGATGACCACGGCCATCGCCCCCAAGGCGCCCGAAGGCGCCGGCTCGGTCAGCGGCGAACCCGACCTCTGGTGCACCTACGCCGCCGTGCGCACCCTCGCGTGGCTGGGCCGGACCGGCGAGATGGCCGGGGCGGGAGAGACGGCCGCCTACCTGGCCGGGCGCCGTAACGCGGACGGCGGCTACGCCTGGAGCCGGGGCATGCTCTCCGACGCCTGGGCCACCTTCTACTGCACCCAGGCGCTGCGTGACATGGGACACCCCGTGCCGCACCTCGATGCCACCGCGCAGTGGCTCGAGGGCACCTGGTCCGGTGCGGCCTATGCCATGCTCCCCGGGCAGGGGCCCGACGCTTGGGCCACCCACTTCTCCAGCCGCACGGCCGTGGAACTGTGCGGTGTCCCGTTGCCCGACGCCGAAGGACTGCTTGGCTGGCTGGGTCAACTCCAGTGTGCCGAAGGCGGTTTGAGCTGGACGCCGCAGGACGCCCGGCGCGGCAACGCCGATGTGCGGGCCTGCTACTACGGAGTCATGGCGTGGCGTGCGGCCGTGGCGGCCGGCGCCGCCGGGGCTGCTCCGTGGGACGAGGCGGCCTTGGCCGAGTGGCTGACGGAGCGCCAGGATGCCGCCGGCGGCTTCCGTTTCTCACCGCGGGCCGAAGTGCCGTGCATGTGGGCGACCTACCGCGCCGTCGGCGCGCTGGAGGCGCTGGGCAGTGCCCCGCGCGACCCCGACGGCTGCCGGGACTGGGTCATGCAACTGCGCGGCCCCTCGGGCGCATTCGTCCGCTGGAGCGGCTATGACGTCGAAGACGTCTGGGCGTCGTTCTGTGCCGTCGGCACGCTCAAGGCCCTCAAGGCCCCGCTCGACGCGATCGGCGACGCCGTCGCGGCCCGGATCGCCGAACTGCGCTGCCCGCAGGGCGGCTACACCTACCGGGAGCCCGACGCCGCGGCCGACGCGCTGAGCACCGCCGCAGCGGTGCTGGCCGCCGGGCCCGAGCGGCCGGACCCGCTTGCGGTGCGCTGGCTGGAAGGCTGTCAACTGCCCAACGAGGGCGGCGTGATGTACATGCCCGGCCGGGGCAGCGAGGTCCGCTGCACCCTGTGGGCACTGGCCGCGGGCGCATTCGCCGGCGACACGCCGGCCCGCGACCGGATCGCCGGCTGGCTGGCCTTCCTCCAGAACCCCGACGGCGGCTTCGGCTACTGGGAGGGACGCGGCTCGGACATGGTCTCCACCGCCGCGGCCCTGGAGACCACCGCCCTGCTCGACGCCGGCCGCCCGGTCGTCGACACCGCCGCGGCTCACGCATTCCTCGACTCCTGCCGACGGCCCGGCGCGGAGCCCCACCTCTACGGGAACGTGCCAGGAGCCCCCGCGACCCTGCGCGCCGGTCTCCAGGCCCAACGGGCCTTCGGGCTGCTCGGCCACGAGGTCGCGGAGGCGACGGACGCGCTGCTGACCCGGCACCGGGTGCGCGGCGGCGGCTTCGCCAACGAGGGCCACCGCATCCCGGACCTGCTGTCGACCTACGAAGCCGTCCTGGCGGCCGACCGCGCAGGACTGCCCGTCGACACCGCCCATCTGCGGGCCTTCCTGGACCGGGTGCACGGTTCCGCGGGTACCGCGTGGTCCCCGCTCGCCCCCGGCAGCGGCGGGCCGCTCGCCGACTGCCTGGGCACCCTGCTGGCCCGGCGGGCCGATGACGCCGGCGTCGTACTCCCGGCCCTCGCCCTGTCCTGACCGGGGCCTCGCCCCCGAAATCCCCCGCACCCGAACCCCCGGCCCCCACCAGCCCCTGGATCCCCCATGCCCACCATCACCATCAGCAGCCCCGCGCTGCCCGTGCCCCGCCGCCGCGCCGTCGCACTGCGCATCACCCGCTGGCTCGCACAGCACGGCGTCGAGGCGGGCCACGTCGTCGTGCGCTTCGAGACCTCCGAATCCGGCAGTGTCTTCTCCGGCGGATTGCCCGTCGAGGCCCTCCCGCACGACGGCGACGGCATCCACCACGCGTCGGTCACCTGCTGCGTGGGGCCGGACCGCGACGAGGAGTTCCTGGAGGGCCTGGCCGGGTGCATCGCGGGGGCGCTCGGCACCGACGGCCGGACCCCCTTCTTCTACCTGGAGTTTCGGCCGACCTCCCCCTCCCACGTCTACCTCGGCGGAGCCGGGGCCCTGCGCCGAGCCGACGGCGCCCCCGCGACCACCTCCTCCTGACCCCCACGGGACCCGAAAGGAACAGATGCCATGACCACCACGACCGTGCCGGCCGCTGAGGACATCCACAGCCGCATCCGCGCCGTCCTGAACACCCGCCTCGGCGACGCCTTCGCCGCCGTGCCCTCCGACGCCGACCTCCAGCAGGCATTGGGGGAACGCTACGACAGCCTCACTGCCATGGAGTGCATCTCCGCCGTGGAAGAGGCCTTCGACATCGAGGTGGACTTCGTCGCCGACGACGTCCGCCACTGGTTCTCCACCGTCGAGCGGATGGTGCGCTTCACCCGCGACCGTCTGGAGGACGCCGCGGCCCTGCGGGAACCGTGATGGGCGCGACGGTCTTCACCACCTCCGGATCGACCGGGAAACCGGTCGAGTGGCTGCGCACCGCCGACCAGTTGTGCCGGGAGGCCGAGTTGGTGCGGGACACCGTTGTGGGCCGGGTGGACCATGTGGTGTCGTACGCGCCGCCCGAGCACCTCTACGGTCGGCTGTACGCCGAGATCCTCCCCGCTCTGGAAGGCATCCCGGTGACCCGCGCGGCCACCGACCACCTCGGCGCCCTCCGACTCCCCGGCGGTGCACGGGTCCTGCTGGTCTGCCTGCCGTCGACCTGGCAGCTGCTCGTGCGCCGCACCGAGGAGCTGGCCCGGCACGGTGACGTCGTCGCGCTGCACAGCACCGGCCCCACCACGCCGGCCGCGCACCGTGCCGTCCAACGGCTGTCCGGCACCGGCTTCACCGCGCACGAACTGCTGGGAGCCACGGAAACGGGGGCCGTCGCCCACCGGCGCATCACCGCAGAGGGCGAACCTGCCCTTCCATGGCGGCTGTTGCCCGACGTGCGCCGGGTGGGCCCGGGCAGTCCCGGCGAACAGCTGCTGAGCGTGGCCGGCCCGAGGCTGGCCCGTCGCCGCGGCGCCACCGCCCCGCCCGCCGCCTGGCAGTTACCCGACCTCGTCACCTGGGCGGACGACCGGACCTTCCACCACCTGGGCCGGTCCTCGCGCCTGGTGAAGGTGAACGGCCTGCGCTGCGACCTCGGCAGGGTCGAGGAGCTGGCCCGTGACTGCGGCCCCGGGATCGACGTCGCCTGCGTGGCCGTCGCCGACCCGCTGCGCGGCGAGCACTACGAGCTGTACTACGCCACCGGCGACCCGGGGCTGGACCCGGCCACCCTGCGGGCCAGGCTGGCCCGGCTCCGTGCGGAGCTGCCCGCACCCCGCGCCGTGCACCGTGTCCCGCGCATCCCCAGGAGCGCCACCGGAAAGGTGCTCATGCCCCGGCTCACCACAGCGGATCCCCACACACCCCACTCGGCCGACAGCCCCCGCCCCACCACCGAAGAGGTCCACCGTGCCTGAACACTCCCTCCCGGCAGACGCCATCACCGCCTACGCCGAGCAAGCCGGGTGGATGGCCGCGCAGAGCGCACCCGTGCTGCCCGAGACCCTGACGATGCCGCTGCACGACCGGATCGCCCGGCGCGCCTCGGGCGAGCTGGACGCCGGGACGTGGCGCGACCAGGAGACGCAGTGGACGCGACAGGCCGACACCCGGTATCGCGCGTGCACCCGCAACGTCCCCCTCGGCACCCGCGCGCAGCCGGTCCGCGTCGGCGTGAAGGACACCGTCGACGTGGCCGGGTTCCCCACCGGTCTGGGGCTGCGCAGCCACCGCCACCACGCCCGCATCTCCACCCCTGCGATCGCCGGCCTGCCCGCGGACACCGCCACCGTCACGGCCAAGGTCACCACCACCGAGCTGAACATCGGCGTCGGCTCCGGCTGCCTCAACCCCTACGTCCCGCACATCGACCCGGGCGGCTCCAGCACCGGGACCGCCGTCTCGGTGGCCGCCCGCATCTGCGACATCGCCCTGGGCACCGACGTGCTGGGCTCCGTGCGCTGGCCGGCCGCGCAGTGCGGCACGGTCGGACTCCGCATGACGCACCACCCCTCGCTGCTGGCCGGCGTGTTCCCGCTCTCGCCGCCCATGGACGCCCTCGGCTGGGTGACCCGCAGCGCCGCGGACCTGGCCCACCTGTGGCCCCTGCTGGGACTGGACCGCCTCGGCGGCCAGATCGCCCCGGCCCCGGGCCCGTACCGAGTCGGCGTCGTCGCCAACGTCGACGGGCCCGAAGGCACATGCGACCCCGTGATGCGCGGCGCCCTCCGCACGGCACAGCGCCACCTGGAGGCGGCCGGGCACGGCCTCACCGAGGTCCGCATCGACGCCCTGTGGCGGATGCGCGGTCCCGCCTGGGAGCTGTGCGCCCGCCAGGCCTGGGACGCGTACCAGCTGTGGCAGAAGTGGACGAGCACGGAGCTGCACGAGACCACGCGCACGGCCCTGGAGGTCGGCGCCACGGTCGACGACGACCGCTACGCCTGGATCCTGGACCGGTTGATGACGTGCCGCGGCACGGTCGACGAGGCCTTCACCACCGACGGCGTCGACGTCTGGCTGCTGCCGCTGGACCCGGCCGCGCCTCCGGACGTGGCCACGGCCGACGCCCGCACCTCGACCATTCCCTCGCCGCAGGACGCCGACTACGACCGGCGCGTCGCCTACACGCCCGTCGCCAGCTTTGCCGGCCTGCCCGCGCTCACCCTGCCGGTCGACCGGGACGAGCGCGGCGCCCCGTTGTGCGTCCAGCTCGTCGGCCGCCGCGGCAGCGAGCGGCTGCTGATCGCCCTGGCCGCAAGCCTGGAGAACGCGGTCGGCGACCTCGGCTTCCAGCCCAGTTGACCCGAACACGCCGTCGAAAGGCTGCCATGACCCCCCACAGCCAGAGCCATCCCGACCGCGTCGGCCGGCTGTTGTCCCACAGCGACCGCGACGCGCGGTTGGACCTCACGGAACCGGAACGCTGGCGCCTGCACGAAGCCCGCCGACTGCTCGGCGGCCTCGAGGACGACCGCCGGGTCTACGGCGTCACCCACGGATTCGGCCCGCTCGTCGGCCACCGGGCCGATCCCGACCCGGAGGCGCAGGGGCTGGGCCTGGTCAACCACCTGGCCGTGGGCCAGGGCCTGCCGCTGCCGCCGGAGGTCACCCGCACCATGGTCTGGCTCCGGCTGCGCGGCATGACACTGGGGCACTCAGCAGTCGCCCCCGACGTCTGGCAGTTGCTCGCGGACCAGTGGAACGCCGGGTTCACCCCGGTCGTGCCGCAGGAGGGCAGCCTCAGTGCGAGCGGTGACCTCGTGCCGCTCGCGCACGCCGCGCTCGCCGCCGCGGGCGACCCGCACGGCCAGGAAGCCTGGCGGTACGTCGGCGGGCGGTGGGTGCGCGAACCGGCCGGCGACGTCCTGCGGGCGCTGGGCGTACGGCCCGTGCGGTGGGAGGCCCGTTCGGCGCTGGCCTTTGTCAACGGCAGCAGCGCCTGTCTGGCCCGCGCGTTGCACACCCACCGGGAGGCGATGGCGCTGACCCGGGCCGCCGCCGCGGTCACCGGCCGGACTGCGGCGCTGCTGGGATCCTCCCGCGAGCCGTACGAGGACGCCCTGAGCCGGGTGCGCAACCAGCCCGGGCAGCGGACCGTCTCCGCCTGGATCCGCCGCGAACTGGCCGCGGGCCACCGCCCCGGACCGGACCGGCCCCTGCAGGAACGCTACTCGCTGCGCTGCGCTCCCCAAGTGCTGGGGGCGGTGCTCGACCAACTGGAATTCCAGGCGCGGGTGCTGACGGACGAGGCCGGCGGGTGCACCGACAACCCGGTGCTGGTGGACGGGCAGTTGTTGCACGGCGGGAACTTCCACGCCGCGCCGGTCGGCTTCGTCTCCGAGGCGCACGCCTCCTGCCTGCACCAGGTGGCGTACCTCATGGAGCGTCAACTTGCCCTGGTACTCGACCCGTCGGCCAACGGCGGTCTGCCTCCGCTGCTCACCCCCCGCCCCGGATCCGGAAGCGGCTTCGCCGGCGTGCAGATCGCCGCCACCTCTCACCTGGCCCGCCTGCGCCAGCTCGCCCAGCCCGCGTCGTTCACCGCCTTGCCGACCAACCTCAACAACCAGGATCAGGTGCCGATGGCCCTGAACAGTGCGAACGCGGTTGCCGAGATGGTGGACCGGGGCTGGTGGATCCTCGGCTCGCTGCTCCTCGCGGTCAATCAGCTGGCCCACATGACGGACAGTCGGCCCGGCGACGGGCTCTGGGAACAGCTCCTCACGCGCTTTTCTCCCCTGGACCGGGACCGGCCGCTGGCCGTCGAGGTGACCGCAGCCGCCGAAGCGGCCCGGCTTCACTTCCTCGCCCCGCCCGCCCCGGACCCCGCCGTGGAAACGGTGCCCACCACCTGGAGGAACACATGACCCCCACGCATCTGCTCCTGGCCGCCCGGGCCCGGCAGCAGCCCGAATGGGCCTCGCTCGACGACCTCAAACGAGTCCTGCGCATCCTGGAGCGGAAACCGCAGCTGGTCGACGCCTCGGTGTGCGACGACCTGACGGCCGAACTGGCGCGGGCCGCGCGCGGCGAGGCGTTCGTCCTGCAGGTGGGGGAGTGTGCCGAGCGCTTCGCTGACGCCACCCCCGCCACCGTGCTGGACAAGGCCGACCAGCTGCACCGGCTCGCCGACACCCTCGTCGGTGCCACCGGACTGCCGGTCGTCAGGATCGGCCGGATCGCCGGCCAGTACGCCAAACCCCGTTCCAGCGCCACCGAATCCCTCCCCGACGGCTCGGTGCTGCCGGTCTACCGTGGCGACGCGGTCAATGCGCCCGAGCCCACCGCGCAGGCGCGCACAGCCGACCCTGCCCGGCTGCTCAGCGCCTATCGCCACGCCGAGACCACGCTGAGCACCCTGTTCGAACGCGACCTGGGGCTGGCCGGACGGACCGCGCCGGAGCGCACCTACGCCGGCCACGAGGCACTGCTGCTGGAGTTCGAGCGGGCACTGGTGCGGCCGTTGCCGGGCGGCACCGGGATCTATGGCTCCTCCGGCCACTTCCTGTGGATCGGCGAGCGGACCCGGCAACTCGACCACGAACACGTTCAGTTCGCTGCCTCCATCGCCAATCCTGTGGGCGTCAAAATCGGTCCGAAGGTCGATCCGGACGAGGTCGCCGCGCTGGTCCGGCTGCTCAACCCCCGCCGTCTGCCGGGCCGGCTCTCGCTGATCGTGCGTATGGGAACGGCGGACATCGGCCGGCGCTTCCCCGTCCTACTGGACGCCCTGGGCGAAGAGGCTGCCGGGGTCGTGTGGATCTGCGACCCGATGCACGGCAACACCCGCGTCAGCGCCGCCGGGCAGAAGACCCGCACGGTCACCGACATCACGGCGGAGATCGCGTGCTTCGTCTCCACGTTGAGCCACCGCGGGCTGCCCGTCGGCGGCTTGATGCTGGAGACGGCGCACACACCGGTGACCGAGTGCGTGGCCACCCCTGACGAGCTGGATTCACCGTTCCCGCTCCCCGCCTACGAGACGGCCTGCGATCCCCGGCTCGCCCCCGAACAGGCCGAGGCCGTCGTCGCGTTCATGGCGAGCCTGCTGTGAACGCCCCGCCGGGCCCCGCGCGCCCCGGAGCCCGCGGCCCACCCGACCGGGCCGCCCCGACGACTGCAGGAACCGCCCCCTTCAGAAAGCGACGGAACACCATGGAATTCCGCAAACTCGGCGGCAGCGGCCTCGTCCTGAGCGAGATCGCCTTCGGGAACTGGATCACCCACGGGGCCCAGATCGACGAGACGACCGCGCACGAGTGCGTGCGGGCTGCGCTCGACGCAGGCATCACGACCTTCGACACCGCCGACGTGTACTCCGAGACGCGGGCCGAGGCCGTGCTCGGCAAGGCACTTGCCGGTGAGCGCCGTGAAGGACTCGTGCTGGCCACCAAGGTGTGTCACCCCGTCGGCCCGGGCCCCAACGACCACGGCCTGTCCCGCAAGCACGTCATCGAGGGCTGCGAGGCGTCCCTGCGCCGGCTGGGCACCGACTATGTCGACCTCTACTACGCCCACCGCTTCGACGCGTCCGTTCCACTGGAAGAGACCATGCTCGCCTTCGCGGACCTGGTCCGCGGCGGCAAGGCGCTCTACATCGGTGTCAGCGAGTGGACCGCGGAGCAGATCACCCGGGCGGCCGGTCTGGCCAGGGAGCTGCGGGTGCCGCTGGTGGCCAGCCAGCCGCAGTACTCCATGCTGTGGCGGGTCGCCGAGTCCCAGGTCGTCCCGGCCTGTGACCGCGAAGGCCTGGGACAGGTCGTGTTCTCGCCGCTCGCCCAGGGCATCCTCACCGGCAAGTACCGCCCCGGCGCCGAGCCGCCGTCCGGCTCGCGGGTGACCCACCCCGTCGGCAAGGGATTCGTCGACATGCTGGTCGGTCGGTGGATGCGGGACGAGAGCGCGCTGCGCGCCGTGCAGGAGCTGAAGCCGGTGGCCGAGGGCATCGGACTGACGATGAGTCAGCTCGCGGTCGCCTGGGTGCTGCAGAACCCGTCGGTGACCTCGGCCATCATCGGGGCCAGCCGCCCCGATCAGGTCCGGGAGAACGCCGCCGCCTCGGGCGTGCGGCTGGAACAGGACGTCCTGGCCCGAATCGACGAGATCCTCGCCGCCCACATCGAGCGCGACCCGGCGAAGACGGGCTGACCGCAGGCACCCACCACCCGCTGCGCGTCGTGCGACCCGGGCCCGTGTCGCACGACGCGCCCTTGCAGGCACCACACATCACACGACCCGGGGATCAGGTATCGGGATGACAACACAGGGGACGAAGACGGGGCTGGGCATCGCCGGGCGGGCGGTTCTCGTGACCGGTGGGAGCCGGGCACTGGGCCGTGCGACCACGCGCAGGCTCGCCGAGGAGGGCTGCGACGTGGCGCTGTGCGGCCGAGACGGGGAGTCCGTGGAGGCGACGGCGACCGAGCTGCGGGAGCGGCACGGCAGTACCGTCCACGCCGAGTGCCTGGATGTGCTCGACGAGGCCGCGCTGGACGGCTTCGTCCGGCGCTCGGCCGAGGCGCTGGGCCGGATCGACGGGTTGGTGACCTGCGCCGGCGGGGCCCGTGGCGGCGACCTTCTCGCCGCCACGTCCGAGGACTGGGGCGAGACCTATCGCCTCAACGTCGTCCACCCCGCGCTCGCGCTGCGCGCCGCCGTCCCGCACCTGCGCCGTACCCGAGGCAGTGCGGTCCTGGTCGCCTCCGTCTCCGGCTGGAAGCCCGCGCCCCCGGCCCAGTACGCCGCCGCCAAGGCCGCGCAGATACACCTCGCCGTCTCCCTCGCCCGGGAGTTGGGGCCGCAGCGCATTCGCGTCAACTGTGTCTCGCCCGGCTCGATGCTGATCCCGGGCAAGGGCTGGGACAGGCTCAGGCAGCAGGATCCGGAGGCCTACCGGGCGTTCGAGGGGGAGTTCCCGATGGGGAGCCTGGTCGCGCCGGAGGACGTCGCCGCGGTGATCGCCTTCCTGGTGTCCGACCAGGCCCGCGCGGTCAACGGGGCGAATCTCCCTGTCGACGCCGGGCAGAACGCCCCCAGCGCGTACGGCTATTGACGCCGTGGCGCCGCACGGCGCCCCGGCGCCGCCCCCGTCGGCGCCGGCGGTGCCGTCAGGGGTGGCCCACCTGGGAGACTCCGTGGACGTTCAGCCTGGCCTGCACGTCGTCCAGCAGGGTGCGCAGTAGTTTGGTGAGCACCTCGCGCTGCTCGTCCGACAGGCCCTCGAGCAGCTCCACTTCGCGGTCCAGGACGCGGTCGACGGTACGCTCCACGAGGTCGTGACCGGCTGCGGTGAGCTCCACCAGGACGGCCCGGGAGCGGTCCGGGGCGGGGCGCCGGACGACCAGGTTCTCGCGCTCGGCCCGGGCCAGGCGCTGGGAGATCGCGCCGGCTGTCACCAGCGAGTGCTCGGCCAGTTCGCGCGTGCTCAGGGTGTACGGCGGTCCGCTGCGGCGCAGCACGCTGAGCAGGTCGAGGGTGGCCGGGTCGACGTCCGCCTCGGCCAGTACCCGACGGCGGTCGTCGCCGAAGTGCTTGGCGAGCTGCCAGATGCGGGTGACCACGCCGATGGAGGTCACCGGGGTCTGCGGGCGCTCCCGGCGCCAGGCGACGGCTATGGCGTCCACCGGGTCGCCCTCCGGCCTCGAACTTCCGTCCCTGGACTGCTGCGAAGACTCCATGGGCACGTCTCCTCGTGTGCTACGTTTAGGCATAAATTAAGATCTAAATGCAGGGCTTCGGGGCTCCGATGGTACGTCGCCGGTCCGCTGCCGGGGCGTGGACCCCGAACCTGTTCAGCTCCGACACACTCCGACATCCAGTGGTGGCCATGAGTGCATTAGCAAGGGAATCAGCAGAGGGCCGGGCCCCGGCACGAGCGGACGGGACGGGCGGTGACCCTCGTGAGGGCCGGCCGACCGCCCGCGACTGGGCCGGTCTGGGGGTCGTGCTGCTCGCGATGTTCATGAGTCAGATCGACATGTTCATCGTCAACGTCGCGGCCCCGGAGGTCCAGTCCGATCTGCATGCCGGATTCGGCCAGATGCAGTTCGTGATCGACGGCTATGCGATCGCCTACGCCGCCGGCATGGTGACGGGCGGCCGGCTGGGCGACCGCGTCGGGCGCAAGAAGGTGTTCCAGTACGGCGTGGCCGCGTTCACGGTCACCTCCCTGCTGTGTGCCCTGGCCCCCTCGGCGAACGCCCTCATCGCGGCACGCGTCCTCCAGGGCCTCTCGGCGGCCCTGATGACGCCTCAGGTGCTGTCCATCCTGCGGGCCGTCTTCGTGCACGGCCGGGACCGCACGCGTGCGGTGGGCGCCTACGGGGCCGCCATCGGTTCCGGCGTCATCGCCGGCCTCGTCGGCGGCGGGCTGCTGCTCGATCTGGACGTGGCGGGTCTGGGCTGGCGCATGATCTTCCTGATCAACGTGCCGATCGGCCTCGCCGTCCTCGTCGCTGCCGTGCCGGCGGTGCCCGAGAGCCGCAGTGCGGACAACCCGCGGCTGGACTTCGTCGGCGTGGCCTTCACCGCCGTGCTGCTGCCGCTGGTGCTGGTCCCGCTGACCGTCGGCTCCGAGAAGGGCTGGCCGTGGTGGACGTACGCGTGCTTCGCGCTGGGCGCGCTGGTCGTCGTGGCGTTCCTGCGCTGGGAGGGACGCGTGGAGGCCCGCGGCGGCGCTCCGTTGCTGCCAGCCCGCCTGCTGCGCGCCAAGGGTTTCCCGCTGAGCATGGCCACCGTGCTGGCGTTCTTCGCAGGCAACGCCGGCCTCTTCCTGGTGCTCACCTACCACCTGCAGTCCGGCATCCGGCTGACCCCGATGAAGGCCAGTCTGGTGTTCGTGCCGCTCGGAGTGGGGTTCATCATCGCCTCTTCCTCCTGCCGCAGGCTCGCCGCCAGGTTCGGCATCCGCGTCTCCGTCGCCGGCGGGGTCGTCATGGCCGTGAGCCTGTTCGCCGTGCCGGCGGTGACCGGTACGGAGCCCGGTGTCCAGGCCGTGCTCCTCGCCGGCATCATGGGCGTATCCGGCTTCGGCCAGGGACTCGTGGTGGCGCCGCTGATCGACACCGTCCTCTCGCGCGTCCACCCGGACGACGCTGGTGCGGGCTCGGGTGTGCTGAACACCGTCACCCAGGCGGGCATGGCGCTCGGCGTCGCCGCCATCGGTGCGCTGTACTGCGCCTTCCTGGGGGCGAACCCGCAGGCGCCCGAACACCCCGTCGGTGCCGGTGACTTCGCCGATTCCTTCGACGCGACCAGCTGCGTCCTGGCCGTGGTGGCGCTCCTCGCGGCGCTGCTGTGCGCCCTGCTCGGAAGGTCCCGCGCGGCCGAGGACGCTGCCGCCACGACATCGGCCTGACGGCGCTTCAGCCGGACGGCACCGTCCGCCCCGGCGGCTCCCAGAGCCGGACGCCGTCGGTGAGCAGGCCGGCCCGTTTGACGTGGCGGAGGACCGGGACGATCTCCAGCTGCTGGACGGTCCGCAGTGCGCCGATGCGCTCGGTCACATAGGCGTAGAGCGCACGGCGGTCGCGGCAGAGGATCGTGCCCACCAGGTTGGTGGTGCCGGTGGCCGCGGCCACCCAGGGGATCTCGGGGTGTCGGGAGAGGGCGCGGCCCGCCTCGTCCAGATTGTGCGGGGCCACCGTGGCGAACAGGGCGGCCTGGGTGGTCAGTCCGAAGTGGACGGGGAGGATCTCGACGTCGAAGCAGAGGGTGCCGGTCTCCCGCAGGTGTTCCAGCCGGCGGCGGACGGTGGACTCCGACTGGCCGGTCGCCCGGGCGAGTTCGGGGTAGCCGGTGCGGCCGTCCCGGGCGAGGAGGTCCAGCAGGATGCGGTCCGCGGCGTCGGGCCGGATCTCCTCGTCCCCGGCGGGCTGCGGACGCGCCAGCTCCCGGACCTGTTCGTCGGTCAGGCCGCTGCCGTCCAGCCACCGGCTGGGGGTCGTGGTGGTGAAGGTGTGCAGCAGGCTCTGCGCGGTGAAGCCGGTGACGTGCTGGGTGCGGGGCAGCTTCTGGAGCAGGAGGGCGTCGCGTTCGTCCGCACTGGTGGAGCGGACCACGCAGGCCACCTCGGACCCGCCGGAGTGGATCTTCACCCAGCCGGTGTCCGGGCGGCGGGCCAGCGCGTCGGCGATCGGCACGGCGGCGCCCGGGGCGCACTGGATGCGCAGCCAGTTCTCCGACATGCCCAGCCGGTCGGTGACCGGGAGCCCGATGACGCGGAGCAGCCGTTCGCCGTGTAGCCGCCGGTAGCGGCGGACGACCGTCTGGTCGGTGACGCCCAGGACGGCCGCCAGACGGCTGAACGAGGCCCGGCCGTCGAGGGACAGGGCGTGGATCAGCCGGCGGTCCAGCGCGTCCAGGTGCTCTCCGGGGGCGGGGGCGGGGGCGGCCGTGGGCGTGGTCTTCATATTTCCATCATGACAGGACCGTCCGTCATGGAAATCCGTCAGGGCAGGCCTGCTGGGTTCGGGATCCAGTCGCTCCGTGTGAGCTTGGTCGGACTTCCCTTCGATCCGGCCTTCGATCCGGTCAAGACATTCAGGAGTGCTCTGATGCGCAAGTGGCTGCCGCTCGCTGCGGTGTGCCTGGGGACCTTCATGCTGCTGGTGGACGTCACCATCGTCGTGGTGGCCCTCCCCGACATGGCCAGAAGTCTGCACACGTCCTTCGCCGACCTCCAGTGGGTCATGGACATCTACGCCCTGGCGCTGGCCGCGCTGCTGCTGGGGCTGGGGTCGCTCGCCGACCGGATAGGCCACCGCCGGGTGTACGTGGCCGGGGTGGCGGTCTTCGCCCTGGCGTCGCTCGCCTGCGGCCTGGCCACCGACCCGGCGGTGCTGATCGCCTTCCGCGGCGTCCAGGGCGTGGGCGGCGCGGCCATGCTGGCCACCACGACCGCCCTGGTGGCCCGCCTCTACCACGGCCGGGACCGGGGCGTGGCCTTCGGGGCCTGGGGCGCGGTCAGCGGTGCCGCGTCGGCGGCCGGGCCGATCCTGGGCGGACTGCTGACCGAGTACCTGGACTGGCGCTGGATCTTCTTCGTCAACCTGCCCGTCAGCGTGCTCGCCATCGTCATGACCATGCGGTACGTGCAGGCACCGGCCGACAAGGCGGCTCGGGGCCGGGGCATGGACCTGCCGGGCATGGCCGCCTTCACCGTGGCCGCCGGTGCCGTCACCTACGCGCTGATCAAGGGCTCCGACTACGGGTGGACCTCCGGCGCCACCCTGGCGCTGTTCGGCCTGGCGGCCCTGGCCCTGCTGGTATTCCTGCTGATCGAGCCGCGCCGGGCGCAGCCGATGCTCGACCTCGCCCTCTTCCGGCGGGGTTCGTTCACCGGCCTCATGATCACCGCGGTGCTGCTGTCGGTGGCGGCGTTCTCCTACCTCGCCTACACCTCGCTCTGGCTCCAGTCCGTGCGGGGCATGGGCCCGGTGGCGGCCGGCCTGGCGTGCCTGCCGATGAGCGCCGCGTCCTTCGTCGTCGCCTCGCTCGGCGGGCGCTTCCTGCACGGGGTCTCGCCCCGGCTCACCCTCGGCGTGGGCATGCTGCTGATCGGCGGCGGCGCGCTGCTGATGACCGTCATCGACGCCGGGTCCACCTGGACGGTGCTGGCCGCCGGCTTCGCGGTGGCCGGAGTCGGTGTCGGGCTGAGCACCCCGGCGCTCGCCTCCACCGCCATGGCGGCGGTGCCGCCGCAGCGCGCCGGCATGGCCAGCGGCGCGGTCAACACCGCACGCCAGCTCGGCAACGCCCTGGGCATCGCGGTGCTGGGCGTGGTCTTCCACGCCGGGCTGTCCGGGTCCCTGCGCAGCCACGGGGGCGGCGTCTCCGCGGACGCGCTGGCCGGCGGCCAGGCCGCCCCGCTGATCGCCCGCACCGCGCCCGGACAGCGGGACGCGGTGCAGGAGTTGGTGCATGCGGCGTTCGCCGACGGGCTGCGGGACGTCTTCTGGGTCTCCGGGGTGCTGGGCGTGCTCGGCGGGCTCGTGACCCTGGCGCTGGTCCGCCGCCCCCCGGCGCCTGTGCGGCCGCCGCGGGTTGACGTACCGTCAGTTTCTGTGACGGCCTGAGGTCCCGCGGGAAGCGCAGTGCGTCAA
The DNA here is from genome assembly GCF_058146165.1 of Streptomyces sp. AM25. Classification (NCBI taxonomy): domain Bacteria; kingdom Bacillati; phylum Actinomycetota; class Actinomycetes; order Kitasatosporales; family Streptomycetaceae; genus Streptomyces; species Streptomyces sp. AM25. Next base: position 68,218 of record NZ_JBKIWN010000003.1, read on the forward strand.
CTGCGGGCTTGTTGTGGCTTGTCGCGCAGTTCCCCGCGCCCCTTCGGGGCGCGGGCACGTACCGCATCCCGCAGTTGGTCGAGGTCAGGAAGGCCGGCGAGCCCCTGCGGCGTGCGGTACACCCGGCACGTCAGCCCGGGGAGCCGGCCGGGCTCGGCGAACGGGTCGCGCCCGTCGATCAGATAGGTCGGCGACCCGGTGAAGCCGATCCGCTCGGCCTCGTCCTGGTCGGCGACCACCCGCGTCACCCAGGCGGCGCCCGTCCGCCCGGTGTCGTCCAGCGCCCGGCGCAGCAGCTCGACCGCCGGCTTCTCGTGCGGGCAGTCCCGCACCACCAGAATCTCGATCTCCATGCCTCCAGGATGCCGCCCGGCGGTGGAGTCAGCGGCTCGCGTGCCGGGTCAGGAGGTCCAGAAGGCGGTGCACGGCCGCGTCCGCGTCGGGGCGGTGCACGGCCGCGACCGTGGTGTGCAGGTGCGGGGACGCGTCGCGGAGCGGCACGAAGGCGATCCCGGGGACGGCGAGGTCGCGCAGGTCCTCCGGCAGGAGGCCGACGCACAGGCCCGCGGCGACGTAGCCGAGGAGACCGCTCAGATCGTCGGCCTCGGCCCGGCAGTGCGGGGTGAACCCGGCCTCCCGGCAGGCCAGCCGGCCCTGGGCGGCGAGCCCCGGCAGGGTGGCCGTGCTGGGGAGCGCGAAGTCGTCGTCGCGGAGGTCCGCGAGCGCGACGGACTCCGCCCCGGCCAGGCGGTGCTCGTGCGACAGGGCCGCGACGATGCGCTCGACGGCGAAGTCGCGGACGGCCAGCCCCTCCGGCACGGGCGACGGATCCCGGACGAACGCGATGTCCAGGGTGCCCGAGCGGACCATCTCCACGAGCGCGGCCGTGGTGTCCTGCCGCAAGTGGATGCGCAGGCCGGGGAGTTCGTCCGCCGCCGCACGCAGCAGCCGGGGCAGATGACGGTGGCTGAGGATGCTGACGTAGCCCACGCGCACGTCGCCCTCCAGGCCGCGCGCCACGCGCCGTACGCGCTCGACGGCGGCGGTCCGGGCGTCGAGCAGCCGCCGTGCCTCCACGGCGAAGGCGGCGCCCGCGGGGGTGAGGCGCACGCCGCCCGGCCCGCGGTCCAGGAGCCGTACGCCGAGGCCGCGTTCGAGCCGCTGCATCGCCTGGCTGAGCGGGGGCTGGCTCATCGAGAGCCGCTCCGCGGCCCGGCCGAAGTGCCTCTCCTCGGCCAGCGCGAGGAACTGCTCCAGCAGGCGATCCGTGAACTCCATATGCTCAAGCATATCGAGCATGCGGGAAACATATATTGGACAGACCCGGCTTCCCTGGCGTGGAGTGGTTCCGGGCGCCGAGCGGCACGTTCCGCTCCCCGCCCCCACAGGCACAGGCGCCATCCGAGGAAGCCCGAGGAAGCCAACCATGCACATGCACGACGTCGCCCGGCTGTTCACGACCCCGCTGGACGCACCCGCTTTCGCCCCCACCCGGTACCGCTTCACCGACCGCGAGTACCTCACCATCACCTACCGCACCGACCCCGAGGCCCTGCGCCGGGTCGTCCCCGAGCCGCTGTCCCTGCCCGAGCCGCTGGTGCGGTTCGAGGTCATGCGGATGCCGGACGTGACGGGCCTGGGCGACTACACGGAGGCGGGCCAGGTCGTCCCCGTCGAGTACGCGGGGGAGCGCGGCGAGTACAACCTGGCGATGTACCTCGACAGCGTGCCCGCGATCTCGAGCGGCCGGGAGCTGAGCGCCTACCCCAAGAAGGCCGGCTCGCCCCGCCTCTACGTCGACTCCGACACCCTGGTCGGCACCCTCGACTACGGCTCGCTGCGGGTGGCCACCGCCACCATGGGCTACAAGCACCACCCGATGGACCCCGACGAGGCCCGCGCCGAGATCTGCGTGCCCACCTTCATGGTCAAGGCGGTGCCCGGCTACGACGGCCGGCCGCGCATCTGCGAACTGGTGCGCACCCAGATCACCGACATCACGGTCAAGAGCGCCTTCCGCGGCCCGGCCCGCCTGGAGCTGTTCGCCCACGCCCTGGCGCCGCTCGCCGACCTGCCGGTCCTCGAAGTCGTCACCGCCGCCCACATCCTGACCGACCTCACCCTCAGCCCGGCCGAGGTCGTCCACGACTACCTCGCCCGCTGAGAGGCACACCATGAGCGCTTCAACACCCCGCCGGCGCGCCGCCGTCATCGGCGGCGGCGTGATCGGGATCTCCTGGACCGGGCTGTTCCTCGCCCACGGCCTGGACGTCGTCGTCAGCGACCCGCGCCCCGACGTGCGGGACCAGGTCCTCGCCGGGCTGGACGAGATCGTTCCGGCCCTGGCCGAACTTGGCCTGCCCACCGACAACTTGACCGCACGTCTCAGCTTCGAAGCCGACCTGGCCGCCGCGGTCGCGGATGCCGACGTCGTGCAGGAGAACGGCCCCGAACGCCTGGCCGTCAAGCAGCAGATCTGGCAGACCGTCGAACAGGCCGCCCCCGCCCACGCGCTGCTGGCCACCTCGACCTCCGGCATCCCCGCCACCGCCATCGCCGAGGCCATGCGGCAGCCGGAGCGGCTCGTCGTCGGGCACCCCTTCAACCCGCCGCACCTCGTGCCACTGGTCGAGGTCGTCCCCGGCGAGCGCACCTCTTCCCAAGTGCTGCTGCAGGCCCGCGACTTCTACGCCTCCCTGGGCAAGAAGCCGCAGATCCTGCGCAAGGAGATCCCCGGCTTCGTCGCCAACCGCCTGCAGTCCGCGCTCTTCCGCGAATGCGTGCACCTGGTCGCCGAGGGCGTGGTGACCGAGGCCGAGCTGGACGAGATCGTCACCGCCTCCATCGGCCTGCGCTGGGCGGTCGCCGGACCCTTCCGCACCTTCCACCTCGGCGGCGGCCCCGGCGGCCTGCCGCATTTCCTGCAGCACCTCGGCCGCGCCATGGAGGCCACCTGGCCCGGACTGGGCAGCCCGTCCTTCGACGAACCCACTGTCGCCCTGCTGACCGCCCAGGCCGAGGATGCCTTCGCCGGCGAGCCGGCCGGCGAACTCGCCGCCCGCCGCGACCGCGCACAGATCGCCCTGATGCGCGCCCTCGCCGACACCTCGCACGAACCGACAGAAGAGGCAGCAGCATGAACCTCACCGAGAAGATCGAGACCACGCTCGACAAGCCCGTCACCGGCGAGGCCGACGACCACTTCGACATCCACGCCGCGCTCGACGACGTCCTCGGCGGCGTCGGCATGAGCGCACAGGACGCCGGCGGCACGGTCACCTTCACCGGCGCCGACCCGGTGGTGCCCTCCACCCTGCGGCTGGCCGCCGCCCCCGCCCTCGGCCTGACCGCCAAGTCCGTGGCCCTGGCCAGGCTGTGGCAGCACCGCGGCGGCCCCGGCCAGGACATCGCCATGGACCTGCGCAAGGCCCCGCACCGGCTGTGCCCCTTCTACGACGCGAAGTGGGAGACGCTCAACGGCTACCCCGTCGTCGCCCCCGACGACCCCTTCGCCCTCTCCTTCTACCGCGCGGGCGACGGGCGTTGGGTGATGCCGCTGAACGTCTACCCGGCGCTGAAGTCCCGCACCCTCAAGCTGCTCGGCACCCCCGACGACGCCCTGGCGATCTCCCAGGCCGTCGCCCGCTGGGACGGCGCGGAGCTGGAGCGGGCCGGAGCGGACGCCGGCGTCGTCATGCCGATGCTGCGCAGCACCCGGGAGTTCCTCGGCACCCGCCAGTACCGGGACGTCCTGGCGGACCTGCCCCTGATAGAGATCGAGAAGATCGGTGACAGCGAGCCCGAGCCGCTCCCGCCCGGCGCCGCCCAACCGCTCGACGGCGTACGGGCCCTGGGCCTGGGGCACGTCATCGCCGGGGCCGCCATCGGACGCACCATGGCCCAGCACGGCGCCGACGCCCTCAACATCTGGCGGCCGGGCCAGTTCGAGAACGACCTCCTCTACTACACCGCCCAGATCGGCGTGCGCTCCGCCACCCTCGACCACGGCCGCGACCCGCAGGCCTCGGCCGTCCTGCGCCGACTGCTGCGCGGCGCCGACGTCTTCTACGCCAACCACCGCGCCGGCTACCTGGAACGCAGGGGCCTGACCGCGCAGCAGGCAGCCGAGATCCGCCCCGGCATCATCCACACCACCGTCAGCCTGCACGGACAGCACGGCCCCTGGGCCCACCGCGTCGGCTTCGACCAGACCGCCGGCTGCGTCGCCGGCATGATGAACCTCGAAGGCACCGACGACAACCCGGCGTTGCCCCCGATCAAGGTCGTCAACGACTACCTCGTCCCCTGGCTCGCCACCACCGGCGTCATCGCCGCCCTCATGCGGCGCGCCACCGAGGGCGGCAGCTACCGCGTGCACGTCTCGCTCACCCGCGTCGCCCTGTGGATCCTCAGCCTGGGCGTCCTCGACAAGGACTACGCCCGCGAACTCGCCGGAACCGGCGAACGGCACGCCTACCTCGATCCCGACACCTTCACCGCCGACACCCCGTGCGGCCGCTACCAGGGCGTCACCGACCAGGTCGTCATGTCCGGGACCCCCGGCGCCTTCCGCACCGTCCTCATGCCGCGCGGCGCGGGCCGGCCGGAATGGCTTCCGCGCGGCTGACCGCTCAAACGGCCTGCACCGGGCGGTAGTCCGGGCACCACATCGCCGCCCGGACCCGGCTGTCGATCGTGTCGTCCACGACCGCGCGCGCGACCCCGTCGCGCGCCGCGGCACGGGCGACCGCCACGGCCACCGCGGCGGAGACCGGGCGCAACCGCCGTGCGGGCGGCAGGACCGGCATGCCGGGTTCGGCCGGGTCCACCTGCGCGGCGACGGCGTGGGCCGCGGCGGTGAGCATGCCGTCGGTGATCCGGGCGGCCCGGGACACGATGCTGCCGAGGCCGAGCCCGGGGAAGACGAACGCGTTGTTGGCCTGCCCGATCCGGTGGACGGCCCCGTCGTACGGCACCGGTGCGAACGGACTGCCGGTGGCCACCAGGGCCCGCCCGCCGGTCCACGCCAGCAGGTCGGCGGGCACCGCCTCGGCGAGGGGCGTGGGGTTGGACATCGGCAGGATGATGGGCCGCTGCACGGACGCTGCCATCTCCCGCACGATCGGCTCGGTGAAGGCGCCGCCCCGGCCGGACGTGCCGATGAGGACGGTCGGCGCGACCCTGCGCACCACCTCGTCGAGCGGGATCCCGCCGAGGGCCGCATCGCGTGCCCAGCCGGCCGCCTCGCCCGCGGGGCGGGCGTACGGGGCCTGGAAGTCGCGCAGGCCGGCCGTGTCGTCGGTGAGCAGGCCGTACCGGTCGACGCACCAGATCAGCCGGGCGGCGTCCTCCGGCGTCAGACCCTCGTCGGTCAGCGCCTGGCGCAGCTGGTCGGCGACGCCGATGCCCGCCGTGCCGGCGCCGAAGACGACGATCCGGTGCTCGGGCAGGGGCGTGCCGCTGGCCCGTACCCCGGACAGCACCGCCGCCAGGTTCACCGCTCCGGTGCCCTGGACGTCGTCGTTGAAGGTCGGCACCCGCTCGCGGAAGCGCGCCAGCACGCGCCGTGCGTTGTCCGCGCCGAAGTCCTCCCAGTGGAGCAGGACGTGGGGGAAGAGGCGGGTCGCCGTCTCCACGTAGGCGTCGAGGAAGGCGTCGTAGGCGGCGCGCTCCGCCCGCGGGTGCCGGTTGCCGAGATAGAGCGGGTCCTCCTGCAGACGGCGCCGACCGGTTCCCACGTCCAGCATGACGGGGATGGTACGGGCCGGGTCGATGCCGGCCGCGGCGGTGTAGACGGCCAGCTTGCCCACCGAGATGTTGATGCCGCCCACACCCCAGTCGCCGATGCCCAGGATCGCCTCGCCGTCGGTGGCCACGATCAGGTCGACGTCGTCCGGCCCCAACCCCGTGGCGAGCAACGAGCGTTCGATGTCCTCGGGCGCGTCCACGGACAGATAGACCCCGCGCGGGCGCCGGTATTCGTAGCTGTAGCGCTCGATGGCCGTGCCGACGGTCGGGGTGTAGACGATGGGCAGCATCTCGTCCAGGTGGTCGCCGAGGAGCCGGTAGAACAGCACCTCGTTGCGGTCGTGCAGGGCGGTCAGATAGACGTGCTTGGCCAGGTCGCTGGGCTGGACGCCGTACTGCGTGTAGGCGCGGGCGGCCTGCTGCTCCAGCGTGAGCGCGTGCGGCGGCAGCAGGCCGACGAGACCGAGCGCGTGCCGCTCGTCGTGCGGGAAGGCGGTGCCCTTGTTCAGCCGGGGGTCGGTCAGCACGGCCCGGCCCCGGGCCGTCGTCTCCCACCGGCCGTGCTGCGGATCCCACCTGGTCCGTCCGGGATTCATGGGCGGCTCCCCTCCCCTCCAGGATGGCCCCGGGCACGCACGGCCGCCCGTCGAGAGGCTGCGCGCCCCGTAAGGGGCGCGGGGAACTGCGCGCTCAGCCGTAAACAACCCGCAGTGGACAGACGGCAGCAGCCCCCCTACAGCGCCGCCAGGCTCCCGGCAAGGTCGTCGAGCCCGAGCGCCCCCTGGGACAGCGCGGCCGTGTGCCACGCCTTGAGGTCGAAACCGGCCCCGTGACGGCGGCGAGCCGCCTCGCGGCCCTGCAGCCAGGCGCGTTCGCCGAGTTTGTAGCCGATGGCCTGGCCGGGCCAGCCGAGATAGCGGTCGATCTCCCCGGTCCGGCGGGCGGCCGGGCTGCCGTGGTGGGCGGCCATGAAGGCGGTGGCCAGCCCGGGGGTCCAGCGCTCGCCGGGGTGGAAGCCGGCGCCCGCGGGGACGGTCAGCTCCAGGTGCATGCCGATGTCGACGATCACCCGGATGATGCGGAGCATCTGCTTGTCCAGGTAGCCTAGCCGCCGGGCGGGGTCGGTGAGGAAGCCGAGCTCGTCCATGAGCCGCTCCGCGTAGAGCGCCCAGCCCTCGGTGTCGGCGCTGACCGAGCCGAGGGTGACCTGGTACCGGCTGAGCCGGCCGGCGAGGCCCGCCCGCCGGGCGAGCTGGAGATGGTGGCCGGGTACGCCCTCGTGGTACCAGGTGCTGACGAGCTGCCAGGTCGGGAAGACCGTCCGGCCCAGGGTCGGCAGGTACGTCCGCCCCGGCCGGCTGAAGTCGAGGCTGGGGCCGACGTAGTACGGGGCCGGGGACGTGCCCGCGGGCGCGATCCTGGACTCGACCCGGCGGAGCGGGCCGGAGAGGTCGAAGTGGGTGCCGTCGAGGGCGTCGACGGCCTCGTCCATGATCTGCTGCAGCCAGTCGCGGACCGCCTCCACGCCCTCCACCGCGTGGCCGTGCTCGTTGAGGTGGGCCATGGCCGTCAGCACGTCCGCGCCCGGCAGTACGCGATCGGCCTCGCGGCGCATCTCGGCGGCCGTGCGGTGGAACTCCTCCCAGGCCCACGCGTAGGCCTCGGCCGGGTCGAGGTCGGCGCCGGTCGCCCAGCGGGCGGAGCGCAGATAGCGTTCGCGGCCGACGGCGTCCGGGGTGCCGTCCGCCGCGGGCAGGTAGACGTCCTGGAGCCAGTCGCGGAACGCTGCGACGGCTGCGGTGGCGCGGCGGGCGGCGGCGTCCAGCTCGGGCCGGAGCCGCTTCGGCCCGTTCGCGGCGAACTCCGCGAACCAGCCCGCGGTCCCGGCGTCCTGGCCGGTCCACGCACCCAACTGGCCCCTGCACGCCTCGGCTTGGCGCGGCGCCGACAGCAGACCGCGGGATATGCCCTCCGACAGCGTCGCGCGGTAGCCGTCCAGGGCCCGGGGCACGTTGCGCAGCCGCCGGGCCGTCGCCGCCCAGTCGTCCTCGGTGGCGGTGGGCCGCAGGTGGAATATCCTCCGCACCCTGTGCAGGGGCGAGTTGACGTTGCGCAGCTGCCGGAAGGTGTCCCCGGCGTCGTGCACGGCGAGTTCCGCGGTGAGGCGTTCGCGCAGCAGCCGGCCGCAGGCCTGCTCGACGGGTTCCGGGGCGGGGGGTGCGGCGTCCAGTGCGGTCAGCGTGCGGCGTGCCGCGTCGGCGAGGGCGTCGAAGCCGTCCGGCGACAGGTCCGGCTGCCGGTCGTCCTCCGGGTGCAGACCCAGCCGCGCCGAGATCAGCGGGTCGAGTGCCGCGAGCTGCGCGACGTGGGCGTCGGCGATGCGGCGAGGGGTGTTCAACTCGTCTGACATCCGCACAGCTTGGCGCAGGGGGCGCGTCAGCTGCCAGGGTGCACGGTCACCCAGAACGCCCCGGAGAGGGACCGCAGCCCCCGGGTCGAGCAGTGCATGGCGGCGGGGGTGCCGACCGCGCCGACGGTGACGGTGTGCCCGGCGAGGGTCCCGGTGCGGACGACGATCGTGGGCAGCGGAGTGGCGGCGGACCACGTGCCCGCACGCGGCCCCTTGACGCCGAGCGTCGATCTGCCGGCCGGCCTGCCCGTGCGGTCGGGGGTCGCGTACCAGGTCACGTAGCCCGACCCGGTCAGGTCGTGTGCACCGGAACAGGAGGCCGTGCCGGAGAGTCCGAGGCCGACCGTGGCCGAGCGCAGCCGGGCCGCGGTGCCGTCGGGGGAGAAGCAGTGGTCGAGCAGCAGGGTGCCGCGCACCGCGGTGTGCCGGGACCGGGTGCCGAGCGGGGGCGTGATGGCGACGGGGGACCGGGGTGCGGTGTGGCCGTCGCAAGTCAGGGCGAGCATCCCGGAGTTGCGCGGGGCGGCGGAGGCGCCGCCCACGGCGGTGAGCGTTGCGGCCGCCGTCACGGCGGCGAGAAGGCGGTGCCGGGTTCTTCGTAGGAGGATTGTCATTTCTTCTCCCGTCGGGTGCGTTCCGATGGACGTCTCATGTCCGGTTTTGCATAGTATGACGCACCGTCAGTAGATCCCGGAAAAGGTGTTCTCTGTGATGCCGGTGTCCGCCCCTCCCGCCAACGACCCCTCCGTTCAGCGGACTTCGACAGGAGTGGAACGCCTGGCCGGCGCCTTTGCCGCTGCGGTGGTGCGACGGCGGCGATGGTGCATCGGCGCGTGGGCCGCAGTGCTGCTGCTGTCCGCCCTCTGCCTTCCCGGGTTCTCCGGAACACTGGCGGTGCCGGACCTCTTCCTCCCCGGCACGGAGTCCGCGCGGGCGGCCCGGGCCCTGCAACAGGCGTTCCCCGAGCTGGGGGCGGAGCAGATGGTCCTGGTGTTCCACCCGTCCGGACCCGCCACGGACGACTCCCTTTACCGGAAGACGGTGGAAGAGGTCTCGGCGGCGCTGGCCGCACGGCCCGGCGTGTCCGGGGTGACGGACCTGCCCGTGCCCGGGAACGTGCCCGGCAACGCCGTCGCGCACAGCGCGTACCGCCTGGTCGGAGCCTCCGGAACCGCCCAGGAGCGCCAACCCCGTGTGCACGACTGGCAGTTCACCGCGGAACGCGCCGCGGAACGGGCCTCCGGCGGACGGATCCGTGCCGACCTGCTGGGCGCCACCACGGCCGTACAGGACATGCAGACAGCCGTCATGCCGACCGTCCGGCTCGCCGACACCCTCGCCCTGCTGGCGGCGTTCCTGGCGCTGTTCGCCGTGCTGCGCCGCCCGCTGCCGGCCGTGCTGCCCCTGCTGGTGGCCGGTTCCGCGGTCGCGGTGGCCCTGGCGCTGGCGGACCGCGCGTCCGGCGGCCACGTCGACCTCCTCACCATGGCGACCACCTCCGCCCTCGGCCTCGGCGTCGGCCTGGACTACGCCCTGCTCCTGCTCATGCGCTGCCGCGAACGGCTCGCCGCGGGCGCGGACGGCCCCGAGGCCGCCGTGGCCGCCACCGTCACCGCGGGCAGGACCGTCGGCTACTCCGCCCTCACGTTCATGGCCGGCGCCGCAAGCCTGTTGGCCGTGGGCATGCCGATCGTCCGTACGTGCGCCCTGGGCGCCGTCACGGTCACGGCCGTGGCCCTGCTCGCGGCGGTGACGCTGCTTCCGGCCTGCCTCGCACAGTGGCCGCAGTACGTACGCGCGACCGCCCCGGCCCGCCCGGGGTCCGGTCGACACGGCTGGCAGGAATGGGCGTTGCGCCTGATGAGGCATCCCTGGCGGGCCATCTGCGCCGCCGTCGCCGTCCTCGTCCTGGCCGCCCTTCCGGCCGGCGGCCTGCACACCGGCTTCGACTTCGACCGCGCTTCGCTGACGGGCACGCCGAGCGGTACCGCCCTGCACGTCCTGGAGAGGGACGGCCTCGACGGAGCGGCCGCCACCCTGATGGCCGTGCTGCCCCACCCCGGCACCGAGCCGCCTGCCGGGCTGGGCCGGCTGATGGCCGCCCTGGAGACCGATCCGGGCGTCGCGGCGAGCGCGACCGTCGACAACCAGCGCGGCACGACACTGGTGATGGTCCTGCCGCGCACCCCACTCGACTCGGCCCCCACCGCCGAACTGCTCCACCGGCTCCGCCACCGGATCCTGCCCGATGCCCTGCCGCCGGGCAGGACGGCCCTGGTGGGCGGCGTGCCCGGCGCGCTGGCCGACCAGCGGGCGGCGGTGGACGGCAGCGTCGTGACCGTCGGCGCCTGCCTCCTGGCCGGCGCCTTCCTCTTCCTCCTGGTCGCCTTCCGCAGCCTGCTGCTCCCGCTCAAGGCCGTCGTCGTCAACGTGGCCGTGGCGGCGGCCACGTTCGGGATCCTGGCCGTGTGCGCACCCTGGCTGGGCACGGGCGGGCACCCGGTGATCAACCACTTCGTGCCGCTGATCACCGTCGTCATGCTGTTCGGGCTGTCGCTGGACTACGAGATGTTCCTGGTGCGGCGAATGCGCGAACAGTTCCTGGCCTGCGGGGACAACACCCGTGCCGTGGCCGAGGGCCTGGCCCGCACCGCAGTGCCGATCTCACTGGCCGCGGTCATCATGGTGGCCGCCTTCGCCTCGTTCCTCGTCGTCAGCAGCGCGCAGGTAAGGCAGTTCGGCTTCGCCGTGGCCGTCGCCGTCGCCCTGGACGCCACGGTCGTGCGGCTCGTGCTCATGCCCGCGCTCATGCAGGTGCTGGGGCGCTGGAACTGGTGGCTTCCGGGGCGGCGGAGCCGAAGTACTGCACGGCGTGACAGTACGGCAGGGCCTCAAGGCTCTGACCGGAACAGTGCCGGACGACGAGCTCGGCCACCTCGGCCGGCCGCTGGAGCAGAACCATGTGGTCGGACTCCTTGACGGTGGTGACCCGCGCGTCCGCGCACAGGGCGGCGGTCTGCAGGGCGGTTGCGGGCGGTGTGGCGGTGTCGTGCTCCCCGGTGAAGAACAGGGCGGGCTGCCGGAGGCCGACGCCCGGGAACCAGTCGAGGTGCCGGATGCCCCGGCGCAGAATCCGGATCATCTGCTCGGTCTCGGAGCGGTCACCGTTGATGATGCGCCGCCGGAGCAGGCCGGTGATCGTCGCCCGCCCCCGCACATGACGGCCCGGGTCCTGGCACACGAGCTGCTCCAGCGTCATGTCGGCCCACTCGGCGAGGCGGCCGGCCCTGAGCAGCCGGACCGCCGTCCTGGCGCTGTCCTTCACTGCTGCGGGATGCCTCACGAAACCGATGAAGACGGACCGGAGCACACAGTCGGGGAAACGCAAGGCGGTCAAGTAGGCGATGGGCGTTCCCGCGGAGACGCTCACGAGGTTGACCGGGCCGACGCCGTAGCGGCCGATCACCTCGTGGACGGCCTTCGCAAGGAAGTCCGGCCCCAGGGCCGACGGGAGGTCGTCCGTGTCGATCAGCCCCGGGGGTTTGACGACGATGCACGTCATACGGGGCAGCAGGCGCTTCACCAGCCCGTTCACCTGGGCAGCCGTCTGGTACAGGCCCGGCAGGACGACGCAGGGGGCCAGCAGGGCGTCCCGCTGCTCCCACATCGTGCACTGGTACCGGAAGCCGTCGATGCTGAAGTGCTGCCGTTGTCCGTCGTCCATGGGTTCCCTGCTTCTCGTCCGGATCGTGGTGCGGAGGTCAGGAGACGGGCCCGTCGAGCCGGATGCGCAGCCGTTGTACGCGGCGGACGACGCGGGCGGGCCCGTACCGCACGGGCTCCTCGTCGCACCGCCGGGGCCGGCAGCGTACGAGCCCGTCGAGGACGGTCCGGGCCATGAGCCGGGCGAGCGGGGTGCCGAGGCAGAAGTGTGGGCCCAGGCCGAAGGCGAGGTGCCGCGGGCGGCGGGTGAGGTCGAGCCTGCCGGGGTCGGGATGGACGTCCGGATCGCGGTTGGCCGCGCCGAGCAGCAGCACCACGACGGTGCCCCGGGGCGCGGGCACGCCGGCCACGTCCGCATCGGTCAGTGCGCTGCGCATGACGACTTGGATCGGCGGATCGAAGCGCAGGAATTCCTCCACGGCGTTCTGCATCGCCTGTTCGGAGGGCCCGGTCGCGGCGAGCCGGGCGAACTCGTCGGGATGGGCGAGCAGGTGGTGGGTGGCGTTGCCGATGAGTCCCACGGTGGTCTCGTAGCCGGCCGTGATCAGCAGGACGCACGTGCTGATCGTCTCGACGGGCGAGGGCGGGGCCTGGCAGGGGGAGGCGGGAGCGGCCAGTGCGCCGATGACACCCGGCCCGGAGGCCTGATGGGCGAGGACGTTCTTGACCTCACGGACGAAGCCGAGGCGGGCCCGTGCGATGCGGGTGCGGGTGGCCGGATCGGTGACCTGGTCGGGGTCGATGCCGCGCGCGATGAGCTCCGTGTCCTGCTCGAAGCGGGAACCGTGGCCGGGGGGCAGGCCGAGGAGGTCCTCCAGAACGACACCGGCGGTCAGCGGCCGCGCGATGTCGGCGACCACGTCGGCCGCTCCGGCCTGCAGGGCCCGGTGGAGCAGGGCATCGGCGCGGCGGGCGATCCCCGGACGCAGGCGTTCGACGGCCCTTGCGGTGAACGCGCCGCTCACCCGGCCGCGTTGTGCGTCGTGCTCCGGGGGATCGGTGAGCACGAAGTCGCGGGCCCGCACGCCGTAGTTCGTCATGTCGCTCGCGGTGGCGGCGCCGTGACCGAAGCGGGGGTCGCGCAGTACGGCGGCGCAGGCGTGGTGGCCCGTCACCACCAGGGCGCCGGCCGGGGTGCGGTGGACGGGGCCCGAGGCGTGGCGCAGCTGCTCGTAGAAGGGGTACGGGTCGTCGCGGAAGGCGTCGGACCCCATGTCGTAGGGCAGTTCCGCGGCGATGCGCTCCGGCCAGGCGAGGACAGGCTGTTCAGCGGTCTGCATGGCGTCAGGCGGCGTGGAGGATCAGGGCGGCGTTCTGGCCGCCGAAGGCGAAGGAGGTGCTGGCCGCCGCCGACAGGGCGAGGGAGCGCGGGACCTTCGTCACGATGTCCAGGTCGATGTCCGGGTCCTGCAGGTCGAGGTTGGCGGTGGGCGGGACGGTCCCGTGCTGCAGGCTCAGCACCGTGACGGCTGCCTCGATCGCGCCGGCCGCGCCGATGGCGTGGCCGAGAGCTCCCTTGAGCGAGGTGACGGGCGGCGGGTCGGTGAAGACCGAGCGCAGCGCGTGGCATTCGGCCTGGTCGTTGAGGCGGGTGCCGGTTCCGTGGGCGTTGACGTGGCCGATGTCGGCCGGGTCCAGACCGGCGTCCCGGAGCGCGGCGCGCAGCGCCGCCGCGGCACCGCGCCCCTCGGGGTCGGGGGCCGCGAAGTGGTGGGCGTCGCAACTGGCGCCGTAGCCGGCCACGTAGGCGCGGGGCCGGGCGCCGCGCGCCCGGGCGTGCTCGGGACGTTCCAGCACGAGCACCGCGGCGCCCTCGGCGAGGACGAATCCGTCGCGCTCGGCATCGAACGGCCGGGAGGCGGCGGCCGGTTGGCCGATGCGCTGGGAGAGGGCCCCCATGCGGTGGAAGCAGGCCGCGGGCATCCGGCAGCGGGCGGATTCCGTGCCGCCCGCCAGGACGATGTCGCAGGTTCCGGCGCGCAGCAGGTCGCGGGCGACGCCGAGAGCGGTGGTGCCGGAGGCGCAGGCGGTGGAGACGGCGAAGTTGGGGCCGTGCGCAGTCTGGTCCAGTGCGATGTCGGCGGCCGGCATGTTCGGCACGCTGCGGGTGACGGCCAAAGGGGAGATGGACAGAGGGCGTCCTGCGCCGAGCTTGGCGTACTCCGCGTCGTAGCGCTCCATGCTGGCGGTCCCGGTGCCGATCACCACGCCGACCCGTGCGGCGTCCCACTCGGCGGGGGAGAGGCCCGCGTCGGCGGTGGCGTGCCGGGCGGCCAGGACGGCCATCGCGCCCGCGCGGTCGAGCCGCCAGGCGAGGTGCTTGCCGATGAGGCGGTGCGCGTCGAAACCCGGCACCTGGCAGGAGATGTCCACGGGGAGCCCGGCGAGCACCGGGTCGCGCGTCGCAGTGGAGCGGGCGGCCAGCAGGCCCTGCCAGGTGGCCTGTTCGCCGATGCCGGCCGGGGTGACCACGCCGAGTCCGGTGACGGCCACCGGGTGGTGTGTGTGGCGGTTCATCGGAAGGTGCCGGCTGCGGGGCCGGGTGTGCGGGCGGCCGGTACCTGCAGCTCCGCACCGGCGGCATCGATCAGCTCTGCGACGTCGGCCAGCGTGCTGTGCTCGGTGACCTCGGTCATCGGTTTCCCGGTGCGGTCCTCCAGGGTGATGGCCAGTTCGACCAGGCCCAGGGAGTCCAGTTCCAGGTCGCGGAGCGCGGTGGCGGGGGTGAGCGCGGTGGGGTCGGCCCCGACGGCCTGGACCAGGGTGGTGCGGACCAGCTCGTAGCTGCTGTGTTCGGTGCTGCCGTGTTGAGTCACGGCCACAGAGCCTTTCGCGCCGGGCCGGGACCGGCAATCACCGAACCACACCCGGACGAGTGCATTTCCGTGAATCCGGTGGCCCCGGCAGCGGCGTGCGTGCTTTACGGCGTGCGTGCTCTACGAGACCGGCCCCTGCATGTGCCGGCTGATCCACTGGATGAGTCCGCCGGACTCCATGTTCGGCACGTAGGTCGCGGCGTTGTGGTCGCCGTCCGGGATGACGTGGTACTTGGTCTTGACCGGGCCCTTGTCGCCGTACGTCGCGATGAACTTGTCGATCGGCGGCTTCACCGGCTCGCTCGCGCCGACCTGGAGCCCCAGATAGACCTCAGGGCCACCCCTGGCGATGAGACGCTTGGCAAGGACATCGGAGTCGTTGTCCTCCTTCTCCTTCTCGTGCCCGGCCCACAGCCGGGAGTCGGGCACGATGTCGGGGCCGGAGGAGATGACGGCCTTGAACTTGTCCGGTTTCTGGAGCACGGACTTCAGGCCCGCGGAGCCGCCGGTGGAGGAGCCCATGAAGGCCCAGCCGTCGCGGGACTTGACCGTGCGGAAGTTCTCCTTGATCAGTTCGGGCACGTCCTCGGTCAGCCAGGTGCCCATCTTCGGCTGGCCGGGGATGTCGCTGCCGTCCCAGTACAGGCCGGACTTCGGGTCGTGCTTGTCCAGGTCGTGGTTCTCGGGGTTGAGCACCGGCATGGCGAGGATGAAGGGCAGGCTCTCGCCCGCGTCCGCCCACTTCTGGATGGAGGCCTCCAGCTTGAGGTTCGTCCCCATCCAGTAGTTGTTGGGGAAGCCCGCACCGCCCGGCAGGGCGATCAGCACGGGGAAGCCGCTGTTCTTGTACTGCGGGTCGTCGTACTGCTTGGGCGCCCAGACCCAGACCTTGCCCGTGAAGCCGGACTTCTTGCCCTGGTACGTCGTGACGGCGATCTTGCTGCCGTCCTCGGGCACCGTGCCGGAGACCGTGAAGTCCGCCTTGGGCCCGGTGGGCATCAGGGCCTTGGACCCGGCGGACTGCCCCTTGCCGTCGGACGGGCCGCCGCCGAAGGAGATCGCGTCGCCCTTGTCGGAGAAGACGTCGAAATAGTTCAGGACGGGCCAGGCGATGGCACCGAGCACGGCTATGCACGCCACGACGATGCCCCAGCGCTTGACGCGGGAGGACGCGCGACGCCGGGACCGGTAGGCGGTCGGCGGGGAGTACATCATCGGCAGAGCTCGCTCCGGATGGCCGGGCGCCCCCCCGGGGAGGGGCGCGTACATGGTCACCTTTAGAGACAGGCGAACCGTGTCGGGGGTTCCGGAATCGGGGGAAAGGTGGTCCTCGGGCCCTTCCGAAGGTGCTGTGAGGAGGCGTCTTTTACCGCAGCAGGCATGGTGATCGCAAGGCCGATCATCACATCAGGTAACGGGCGTCCCGGCAATTGCAGAAACGCGCCATCAGCGCATCGGGCGGGCCTACGCTACGCGATGCCGTGGGCCGCACCGCAGGGTCCCAGCGGGCCGGGCCCCGTCCGTTCCGTCACCGAGCGGGAGCGGCAGTGTGCGCGGCGCCGCATCTCACCGGGAGGCCACAGTGACGGGTCGGGTCGACACGCAGTCTGCAGAAACGCCGGAGACACGCTCGCGGGACGGGCGGGAGCCTGCGGAGACCCTTGAGCGGGATGCCCAACGGACAGCGGCGAGGGCGGCGTTGGACAAGCTCGCCGGACGGGCGGTTGTCGAGGGAACGGACGGCGGCAAACGGGCGCCCCGTGGCGGACTGCTCACCTTCGCCGGACCGGCCGGTGCGGGCAAGACCACGCTGCTGGCCGAAATCCGGCACCTTGCCCGGGAACAGGAGTGCACGACGCTGTACGCCCGTGGCGGCGAGAACGAGCAGAGTTCGGCCTTCTACGTCCTGCGGCAGCTGCTCCAGCCGCTCCTGGCCTCGTACACCGAGTCCGAGCGGAACAACGTGCTGGGGGACTGGTACAGCATCGTCGGCCCCGTCCTGGGGCTGTGCCCCGCGGCGGACTCGGCGGAACCCGACCCGCAGGGTGTGCGCGACGGACTGGACTGGCTGGTCACCAATGTGGCCGTGTCCCGCGGCAGTCTGGTCGTGGTCCTGGACGATGCCCACTGGGCGGATCCCGAGTCGCTGACGTGGCTCTCCTCCTTCGCGGGCCGCGTCGACGATCTGCCTGTCCTGGTGGTTGTCGCCTACCGTCCCGACGAAGTTCCCGACATTCCGCGGGCGTTCGGCGACATGCTGAACCGGAACCGGATGCGCCCACTGGACCTGGCGCCGCTCAGCCCGGCGGCTGTCACCAGGCTCGTCGAACGCGAGCTCGGTATCGGCGCCGACGTCGACGAGGAGTTCGGCCGGGAAGTCTGGAAGATCACGGGCGGCAATCCCTTCGAGACGGTCGAGCTGGCCGGTGCCGTGCGCGAGGAGGGTCTGGCCCCGACGCGCGAGAACGCGGCGCAGCTCCATGACATGTCCGGCGCCGTGTCCGGCGCCGGAGTACTGGACCGGCTGGAGCGGATGGGCACCTCCGTGGTCCGGATGGCCTGGGCCGTGGCCGTTCTCGGCACGGAGGCTTCGGCTTCGCTGGTGGCATCGGTGGCGGGGCTGAGCCCCACGGAGGCGGGCGAGGCACTGGACCGGCTGGCGGCCACGGAGATCGTGCGGGGCGACGAGACACCGGAGTTCGGTCATCCGCTGATCGCGACGGCCGTCTACCGCGACATCCCTCCTGCCATGAGGGTGGCCCTGCACGGCAAGGCCGCGTGGGAGCTCATCGAGGCCGGGAAGGGCGCCGCAGCGGCGTCACGTCACCTGCTGGAGACCCACCCGGAGGAGGACGAATGGGTGGCCGGGCACCTGCAGGAG
Organism: Streptomyces sp. AM25; assembly: GCF_058146165.1. Lineage (NCBI taxonomy): Bacteria > Bacillati > Actinomycetota > Actinomycetes > Kitasatosporales > Streptomycetaceae > Streptomyces > Streptomyces sp. AM25. Next base: position 85,796 of record NZ_JBKIWN010000003.1, read on the forward strand.
GCGGCCCGTGAATATCTGCGCACGGGTGCTCCCGACGCAGCCCGGCGCTGTCTGGACCGCGCCCTGCGCGAGCCCCCGCCGGCGGAGATGAAGGCCTCGGTCCTGTACGAGCTGGGCAGTCCGGCCCTGTTGCACGACCCGTCGGTCACGGTCAACCACCTCCGGGCGGCGTTGGAGGAACCGTTGCTCGGCCAGGAGATGCGCGTGGACGCCGTCATCCGACTGGCGCGGTCCCTGGCACATGCCGGTCAAGTGCCGGAAGCCGCCGAAGTACTGGCGGCGGAGGCGCAGAAGACCACCGACCCGCGGATCCGGCTGCGGATGCACACCGAGCACTTCCTGCGGGCGGCCTTCACGCCCGAGGAGGAGGACGGTCCGGGGCGCTCGCGGCTGCTGACGCAGCTCGCACAGCGATTGACCGGACGCGATCTCACCGAACGGTACGCGCTGGGGCTGCGCGCGTGGGACGCCATGGTCCGCGGAGAGCCGGTCGGAGTCGCCCTGGACCACGCGGAGCGGGCCCTGGGGTCGGGCCTGAGCTGGACCGACCAGCACTGGGGCTCCGAGGTGCCGATGCTCTTGGCCCTCACTTTCATGTACTGCGACCGGCCCGAGCGGGCGGAGGAGCTCTTCGCCGAGGGCATCGCCGATTCCGAGCGCAAGGGATGGCGTGGTGGCCAACTGGCCATCGGCTACACCTTGCTGGGATACGTCCGATACCGTACTGGACGGCTTTCGGACGCGGAGGACTTCGCGCGCGCCGGACTGTGGGCCGCCGACCGGGTCGGCTCCGGTACCCCCGCGCAGTGGTATGCGGTGAGTACCCTCATCGAGATTCTGCTGGCCCGTGGACAGGTGGATGCTGCCCAGGAGTTGGCAGACCGGTACGACTTCGGGAAGCCGTTCCCGCCCGTCGTGATCATTCCGGACGCCCAGGCGGTCCTCGGTGAACTGCGTCTGGCACAGGGCGCGCACGAGGAGGCTGTCGAGGAACTCACGGTGGTGGGACGCCGCCTCGACGCCCGGGGCGTGCACAATCCCGCTTGGTGCCCCTGGCAGCCGCACCTGGCCCTCGCCACGTACGAAACCAACCCCCAGCGGGCGCGGCACCTGGCGAAGGAAGCCGTGCAGCGCGCTGAGCGTTTCGGCACGGAATCGGCGATCGGGCAGGCCCTGTATGCGGCGGCCCGTGTCCACGACGGGCCCGAGAGTGCCGACATGCTGCAGAAGGCCGTCGGGCACCTGGAAAAGTCGCCTTCGGTCTACGAACTCGCCGGCGCCCTGGTCGACCTCGGCACTGCGATGCGCCGTACCGGCCGCCTGGTGCAGGCGGCCGAGAGCCTGTACCGCGGTGTCGAGGTCGCCAGCTCCTGCGGTGCCGATGCCGTGGTGGCGAAGGCGCGCCGGGAATTGGCCGACGCCGGCCTGAGGCCGCGGAGGCTGGGAATTCACCGTTGAGCGGCGAATCGCTGTAAAGCCGCTTGTGCGGACCTTGTGAGGAGTGTGGGGCGCGTGCTGACAATGCGCGCGCCCAGAAACGATTCGTTGTCTTCGGTGTCGGCCTCAGGTGTGCCCTACACGGTTTGCATGAACGCCGAATGGGCAAGGCTCGGGTGCGCCCATTCAGGAAGGGAAAAGCTTTGGCCTTTCCTGAAGGGCCCGTTCCGGTACACCGAACGCATTCCTCAGAGTCCTCAAGGATTCCCTGGTGCCGATGCGGCGGCTGTCGCCTCGCCGGGTCGGTGCAACGATGCGAAGGGGAACGAGTCATGGCCATGCTCGCCACGCCTGAGGTCCTGACGCCGGCGCGGATTCGGTGCGAGGTCAGGACGGTTCTGGAGAATTTCTTTGCCGACCGGATACGTTCTGCGGCCTCTCCTCATATTGCCGACCTTGTCGCCGTATTGCGAGGGCTGGTGTTTGCGGGGGGTAAGTTGATCCGGCCGACCATGTGCATATGCGGATGGCATGCCGCCCGAGGCAAGGGGGACGCCGGTCCGCTGCTCCGGGTGGCGGCGAGTCTGGAACTGTTCCATGCCTTCGCCCTCATCCACGACGATGTGATGGACGAAAGCGAGACTCGCAGGGGGCGGTTGAGCGCTCACCGGGCACTGGCGGCTCTGCACCGTCGCCGCGCCCTTCCGGGGGACAGCGGCAAATTCGGCCGCAACACGGGCATTCTGCTGGGGGACTTGGCACTCTCCTGGTCCGACGAAATACTCCAGACCGCCGGACTCACTGCTGCCCAGCTGCGTGCCGCCCTCCCGGTGCTGCACGCCATGCGCACGGAGGTCATGCTCGGCCAATACCTGGACCTGCTCTTCACCGGCGGGCCGGGCGACGACGTGCAGCAGGCCCTGACGACCATCCGGTTCAAGACGGCCAAGTACACCTTCGAACGTCCCTTGCATCTCGGCGCCGCACTGGCGGGTGCCGACGGATCCGTGACCGAGGCATGTTCGGCGTATGCGCTTCCGATAGGCGAGGCCTTCCAGCTCCGGGACGACCTCCTGGGTGTCTTCGGGGACTGCGCGAAGACGGGCAAGCCCACGCTGGACGATCTTCGGGAAGGCAAGCAGACGGTCCTGATGGCCTTCGCCACCATGCGGGCCACGCCTGCCCAGCTCCGTGTCCTGAAGGCTTCGGTGGGCAACCCCACCCTCGATGCTCTGCAAGCCCGTGCCGTCCGCGCCGTCCTGGAGGAGACCCTGGCCCGCCAGGAAGTGGAACGCCTGATCACGCGGCGTCGCAGGGAGGCGCTGAGCGCGCTGGAGCGGGCCCCCTTCCCGCAGGCCGTCGTCGCGATGCTCCGGCGCCTCGCGGACAGCGCGACGGAGCGCACCTCATGAACTCCCCGACTCCCGAGAAGGAGGCCGTCCGATGCCGATGATCGATCTGGCCGTCCTCGTCGACGGCTTCTACGACCCGCCCTGCCCGATGGTCAACCCGGCTGCGGCGCAAGCCGAGGACGAGGTGATCGCCTGGCTGTGGGAGCTCGGGTTCCTCACCTGCGAGGCGCAGGAGCAGCATCTGCGTTCGTTCAAGTTCGGCCTGTATCACGGGATTTCGACACCGAACGTGGACCTGCAGCAGTTGGTGCTCGGCATTCAGTGGTTCTGCTGGGGGTCGCTGGCCGACGACCAGTACGACAACTACGACTGGGGCGAACGGGAAGAGCGTATGCGTCGCGTCCTGCGAGACATGCGGGCCATCGCCACAGGGCACGTGGACGCCACGCAGGGCAACCCCGTGATCGCTGGATTCGCCGATCTCTGGCCCCGGCTGACTGCAGGGCTCTCGCCGCGGGCACGGCAGCGCATCACCGGACACTTCCTGGACTACATGCAGGCCATCGTGCTGCAGAACCGCTACCACGCGAAGGGCCGGGTCCCGGACGCGGCCACGTTCGTCACCGTGCGCCGCAACACCATCGCGATGCTCTTCCAGGCGGACGTCCTGGAGATCGTCTCCCGCATCCGCATCCCCGACGCGCTGCGCGACAGCCTGCTCTTCCGGGAACTGGCCTTGTGCTTCGCCGACATCCTGGCCTGGCACAACGATGTCTACGGCCTGGAGAAGGACATCGCCGACGGCCAGACCTGCAACGTCGTCCGGGTCGTCGCTGCGAGCGAGGGGTGCACCCTGGCGGAGGCCGTGGCCCGGGTGCTGGACCGGGCCAAGCAGCGGCAACAGATCTTCCTGGACATCGAGGGGCAGCTTCCCGGTCTCGCCGACTCGCTCGGCCTGCCTCCGGAAGCGGCTGCGGAGGCGGCGCGTCTTGCCACCGATCTGAGGGCGTATGCCTTCGCGGATCTCATCTGGATCGGGGAGACCCGTCGGTACGACCTGGATCTCCCGAGGATCAAGGGCACCTTCGACGACGTCCTCATCACCCACTGAACTCATCGATCTGCGCGGGGGAACGGACCACGTGAGCAACAAGGTTCCCGGAGTACCGGCGGCGCCGGGGCGTGTGCCCCTGCTCGGCCACACTCTGGCACTCTGGCAGGACCCCTTGGGATTCCTGGAGTCGTTGCACGAGTCGGGGGACACCGTCCGGGTGGACCTCGGCACCTGGCCGGTGTACTTCGTCACCTCTCCCGAACTCGTCCGCGACGTCCTGGTGAATCGCGCGCGCGCCTTCGACCGGGGGCGACACGCCGACCGGGTGCGGCAGTTGTTCGGCAACGGTCTCGCCACGTCCGACGGGGAGTTCCACGACCGTCAACGGCGCCTCGTACGCCCGGCATTCCACCGCAGCAGGGTGGCGGACTGGATCGAGATCATGGCCCGCCATGCGCGTGACCTCGCGGAGTCGTGGCAGCCCGGGCAGGTCGTCGAGCTGAACCGGATGATCACCGAACTGGTGCTGGCCACCTTCGCCGAGGCGATGTTCGCCTCCCGCATGGCCCGTCCGGCCGTCGAGGAGATGCAGCGCTCACTGCCGGTGATCATGCGGGACGCCGTCACCCGGGCCGTGCTGCCGAAGTTCCTGGACCACCTCCCCGTGCCCGTCAACCGCCGGTTCGACACCGCCGCCTCCAGGCTGCGCCGGGAGTTCGACCAGGTGATCGCGCGGTACAAGGAGGCCGGTACGGATCACGGCGACCTCCTGTCGCTGCTCCTGGCGGCGCGTGATGCCGACACCGGTGAGGCCATGAGCCCGGAGCAGGTCCGGGACGAACTCGTCACGATCACGGTGGCCGCCACCGAGACCACGTCCGCGGCACTGGCGTGGGCCTTCCACGAACTGGGCCGCGCGCCCGATGCGGACCGGCGGTTGCACGCGGAGATCAGTGCATTCGTCGGCACCGGTGCGGACTACGCCGATCCCGATGCCCTCCCGTACACCACGGCGGTGCTCAACGAAGTCCTGCGCCTGCACGCGATCCCCCTGTCGATGCGCAGGGCCAGGGAGCCCGTGGAAATCGGCGGAGTGCACATCCCCGAGGGCAGCGAGGTCGCCTTCAGCATCTACGCGCTCCACCGCGACCCCCGGTGCTACCGGGACCCGCACCGCTTCGCCCCGGACCGCTGGCTCGCCCCGCAGGCAGACCGGCCGTCCCGGACCGCCTTCATCCCGTTCGGCGCAGGCAACCGGAAGTGTCTGGGCGACGCCTTCGCCTGGGCCGAGATGACCGTGGCCCTGGCCGCGGTCGCGTCCCGCTGGCGCCTGCGGCCCGTGACCGAGGGCACCCCGCGCGAGGTCCGGTCGGTCAGCATCCCCCGGCCGTCGTCGTTGCTGATGACGGCGGTGCCACGGGGCGCGTAACAGGCCCCTGTCGAGACACCCCCGCTCACGAGATATCTTGATGTCGAGCAATGTTACAGACGTGAAGCGGAGCACCCGGTGACTGACTCGACGATCATCTATACGCACACTGACGAGGCCCCCGCCCTGGCGACGTACTCGTTCCTGCCGGTGGTCCGGGCGTACGCCGCCGCGGCCGGGGTCGCCGTGGAGACCCGTGACATCTCGCTGGCCGGCCGGATCATCGCGAGCTTCCCCGAGCACCTGGAGGAGGGGCAGCGCATCGGCGACGCCCTCGCCGAGCTCGGTGCGCTGGCCAAGACGCCCGGGGCCAACATCATCAAGCTGCCGAACATCTCGGCCTCGATCCCGCAGCTGAAGGCCGCGATCGCCGAGCTGCAGCAGCAGGGCTACGCGCTGCCGGACTACCCGGACGACCCGAAGTCGGACGAGGAGCGCGAGATCCGCGCCCGCTACGACAAGATCAAGGGCAGCGCCGTCAACCCGGTCCTGCGCGAGGGCAACTCCGACCGCCGTGCCCCCGCGTCGGTCAAGAACTACGCCAAGACGCACCCGCACCGCATGGGCGCCTGGACCTCCGAGTCCCGGACGAACGTCGCCACCATGGGCGTCGACGACTTCTGCGCCACCGAGAAGTCCACGGTGATCGCCGAGGACGGTGCCCTGCGCATCGAGCTCGTCGGTGACGACGGCACCACGACCGTGCTGCGCGAGTCGGTGCCCGTGCTCGCGGGCGAGGTCGTGGACGCGTCCGTCATGCGCGTCGCGGCCCTGCGCGAGTTCCTCGCGGCCCAGGTCGCCCGGGCCAAGGCCGAGGGCGTGCTGTTCTCCGTGCACCTGAAGGCCACGATGATGAAGGTCTCCGACCCGATCGTCTTCGGCCACGTGGTGCGGGCCTTCTTCCCGAAGACCTTCGCCGCCTTCGGCGCGGACCTGGCCGCGGCCGGCCTGACCCCGAACGACGGGCTCGGCGGCATCTTCAAGGGCCTGGAGTCGCTGGCGAACGGCGCCGAGATCAAGGCGTCCTTCGACGCCGAGCTCGCCGAGGGCCCGGCCCTGGCGATGGTCGACTCGGACAAGGGCATCACCAACCTGCACGTGCCGAGCGACGTCATCGTCGACGCCTCCATGCCGGCCATGATCCGCACCTCCGGCCACATGTGGGGCCCGGACGGCCAGGAGGCCGACACCCTCGCGGTCCTGCCGGACAGCAGCTACGCCGGTGTCTACCAGGCCGTCATCGAGGACTGCCGCGCCCACGGCGCCTACGACCCGTCCACCATGGGCTCGGTCCCGAACGTGGGCCTCATGGCGCAGAAGGCCGAGGAGTACGGCAGCCACGACAAGACCTTCGAGATCCCGGTCACCGGCACCGTCCGCCTGGTCGACCGGGCCGGCAACGCGGTCCTGGAGCAGGTCGTCTCGGCCGGCGACATCTTCCGCGCCTGCCAGACCAAGGACGCCCCGATCAAGGACTGGGTGAAGCTGGCCGTCACCCGCGCCCGCGCCACCGGCGCCCCGGCGGTGTTCTGGCTGGACGCCACCCGCGCCCACGACGCCAACCTGATCGCCAAGGTCGAGCAGTACCTGCAGGAGCACGACACCGAGGGCCTGGACATCCGCGTCCTGTCCCCGGTCGAGGCCACCAAGCTCTCCGTGGAGCGCATCCGCCGGGGCGAGGACACGATCTCCGTCACGGGCAACGTGCTCCGTGACTACCTGACCGACCTGTTCCCGATCCTGGAGCTGGGCACCAGCGCCAAGATGCTGTCGGTCGTCCCGCTGATGGCGGGCGGCGGCCTGTTCGAGACGGGCGCCGGCGGCTCCGCGCCGAAGCACGTCCAGCAGCTGGTCAAGGAGAACTACCTGCGCTGGGACTCGCTGGGCGAGTTCTTCGCGCTGGTGCCGTCGCTGGAGCAGTACGCGAAGACCACGGGCAACCAGCGCGCCCAGGTCCTCGCCGACACCCTCGACCGCGCCACGGCGACCTTCCTCAACGAGGACAAGTCCCCGACCCGTCGCATCGGCGGCATCGACAACCGCGGCAGCCACTTCTACCTGTCCCTGTTCTGGGCCCAGGAGCTGGCGAAGCAGACCGACGACGCGGAGCTGGCCAAGGCCTTCGCCCCGCTCGCCGAGACGCTCAACGCCAACGAGCGGAAGATCGTGGACGAGCTGAACGCCGTCCAGGGCCGGCACGCCGAGATCGGCGGCTACTACCAGCCCGACCCGGCCAAGGCCGCGGCCGTGATGCGTCCGTCCGAGACCTTCAACCAGGCTGTCGCCTCGCTGGTCTGACCTACCGTCACCAGCGTTCTCCGTACCGCCCCGACCGGCACTGCGCCGGTCGGGGCGGTTCCGTTTTCCGGCCGCTGCAGGCCGGTTCTCGGCGGTGCGGCCGAAAATCGCCCCTGAGTGCTCAACTCCGCTTTATTTCAAGGTTTATTCACTCGGCCAAGCCTTGAATGGGCTCGTCCATGTGCGATACACATGTGGCGCCTGTGCCACATGTGACGCCTGAGAGTTAGCTGGGGAAAGGGAAGCATGCCGAGCACTCCATTGCCGGAGACGCTCCACGTCCTGCGCACGCGGAGCGTGGTGCGGAATTACGCCGCCGAACCCGTCGACGACGCGACCGTCGAGCAGCTGCTGGAATGCATGCTCGCGGCGCCCACCGCCTCCAACAAACAGGCGTGGTCGTTCGTCGTGGTGCGGGAACCGGAAAGTGTGCGGCGGCTCCGGGCGTTTTCGCCGGGAATGATCGGCACGCCCGCATTCATTGTCGTGGCCTGTGTCGACCGGCGCATGGCCGCCGGCTTTACCGGCGGTATTTCACGGAAGATCTACGAGACGTCGAAGCTCTGCGTCGCCATGGCGGTGGAGAACCTGCTGCTCTCCGCGCACGCCATGGGGCTGGGCGGCTGCCCGGTCAGCAGCTTCCGCGAGGAGGTGGTCCGGCGGCTGCTGAGCCTGCCGGAGCACCTGGAGCCGCTGCTGTTGGTGCCCGTCGGCCGTCCCGCGCAGGGGCGCACGCCGTCCGAACGTCGTGACAAGAACGAGGTGATCAGCTATGAAACCTGGGGAAACGGTGCTGTCGCAGAACCGACTGCATGAGGAAATAGCCCTCCTGGCCGCCTATCTCCTGAGCAGCGGCCGCGGGCTCCTCGAAGAGCCCGCGGATTACGGCGCGTTCCGCTGCGCGGACGCCGCCCGCCGCACGCTGGAGATTCTGGAGCAGGCCGGGGCGGCCACCCCTGCGCTCACCGCGGTGCGGGAGCGCCTGGACGGGGTCATGTTCTCCCCCATGGGCGGCGACATCGATCTCGCCGGAATCCTCGACGAATTGTGCCTGCAGACCGCCACCGCACTGCAGGAGCTGACGTCATGACGGAGGGTGTCTTTACGCAGTCCCAGTCCCAGCCCCAGCCCCCGCTTCTGGAGATGGGCGCGGAGCCGCTCAGCGAACGGTGCCGCACCTTATGGCAGCGCGGTGAGCACGCCCTCATCGGCATCAGCGCGGGCAACAGCTATTTCAACCAGGACCGGCTCACCGCCCTCCTGGCATGGGCGGGCGAGGCCTTCGAGCAGATCGACGTCGTGTACGTCGACACCCACATCGACTCGATGCTCGTCGCCGACGGACGCACCCCGGAGAGCGCCGCCAAATCGGTACGGACCACGCTCAAGGACGTCCGGCGCCGCATCCGGCGGGCGTTGGAGCGGCTGGGGCCGGACGCAGCGCGCTTCCGGGTACGGGCCCTGTCCGAGCTCATGGACCTGCCCGTCTACCAGGAGGTGACGGAGCGGACCGACCGGGCCATCGACGAGGATGCCCAATTCGCCCCGATCTGCGAGGCCATGGTGCAGCAGATCGTCGAACACCGCCCCGGCGCCGGCGGGACCGTCACCGCCGCCCACATCCAGGCCGGACTAGACTACCTCAAGGCCGAGGCCCCGCTCTTCGTGGACTCGCCCGCCATCTTCGGCGTCTCCTCCTCGGTCGTCCTGTACCACATGAGGACGCCGATCTCCGAGCATCTCGCCCGGCACACCGAGGGGTTCGCCGCCGCATCGGGCCAGGGGTTCGTCGTCGTCAGGCCGTCCGAGGTGTCGCTCGCCACAGCGTCCGCGGCGTGAGGCGCCGCACGAACCCAGCGTGAAACAAAGCCGCCCGGCCGTGCGTTGACACACCGGCCGCACCGGCGTCACACGTTCCACCGGACACCCTTCCGCCGCCCGGACCGTAGGGTCGAACTCGTCGTTGTTCGAACCTTACGTAAAGAGTGCGCACGCTCCCTGCCGTGCGGCCACAGAAGGGCGGTCCTGCGGTGGAGCTTCCGCGCGTCGAGTTCAAGGTGCTGGGGCCCCTGGCGGCGCACGCCGACGGCCGTGCCCTGCCGCTCGGCGGCCCCAAGCAGCGGACCCTGCTCGCGATGCTGCTCGTCCACGCCGGAACCCCGGTCACCGCGGACCGGCTGAGCGACGCGATCTGGGGCGCGGCCCCGCCGGCGTCGGCCCAGGCCAACGTCCGCAGCTACGTCGCCGTCCTGCGCCGAGCGCTCAACCCAGCCTCCGGAGAGGACAGGTTGAGCCTCGGCCACGGCGGCTACCGGCTGCAGCTGCGCCCCGGCGAACTGGACCTGAACCGGTTCGACGAGCTCGCCGCGCGGGGCCGCACCGCTCTGGCCACCGGGGAGCACCGGGCCGCGGCCCAGGCCCTGCAGGAGGCGCTGGGGCTGTGGCGCGGCGGCCCGTACGAAGGAGTCGTCCACCACGACGCCCTGCACATCGAGACCGCCCGCCTCGAAGAGGCGCGGCTGGCCGCACTCGAGGACTACGCCGAGGCCCGGCTGGCCCTCGGCGAACCCCGCGAGCTGACCGCCCTGTTGCGCACCGAAGTGGCCCGCCACCCGCTGCGCGAATCCCTGTGGGCCCGGCTGATGGTCGCCCAGTACCGCTGGAACGGCCCGGGCGACGCCCTGAAGTCCTACGCCCGCGCCCGCGCCGTCCTGCGCGACGAACTCGGCCTCGAACCCGGCTCCGAACTCCGCCGCCTGCACCGCGCCGTACTGGCCCGGGACCCCGCGCTGGGCGCCCCGCCCGACCCCGCACCGCCCGTGCACGCCGGGGTCGTCTGGCAGGCCGGGAGCCAACTCCCCGCGGACGAGACCGACTTCGTCGGCAGAGGCCGGGTGCTGGCGAGAGCCGGCGGACTGCTCGACCCGCCGCCCGGCACGCCCTTCCGGACGGACTCGCCCTGCTCCGTCCCCGTCGTCGTCCTCACCGGCCTGCCCGGCGTCGGCAAGACGACCCTCGCCACCCGGCTCGCCCACCGGCTGCGGGACGCCTTCCCCGACGGCCGGCTCTTCCTGCACCTGGACGGCGCCCGCGGCCCCCACCGCGACGCCGGCGCCATCCTCGCCGACCTGCTGCTCGGCCTGGGCGTCTCCGGCTCGTCCGTCCCCGAGACGACCGAGGACCGCGCGGCGATGTTCCGTTCGCTGCTGTCCGGCCGCAAGGTGCTGGTGCTGCTCGACGACGCCCGCGACGAGGCCCAGATCCGCCCGCTGCTGCCCGGCACGCCCGGCTCCGCGGCCCTGGTCACCAGCCGGGCCCGGCTGACCGGGCTGACCGGCGCGGAACTGATCGACATCGACCCGTTCGACGACACGGAGTCGCAGGACCTGCTGCAGCGCATCGTCGGCCCCCGGCGGCTCGCCGCGGAACCGCAGGAGACCGAACGGATCCTGGCCAGCTGCGCCGGACTGCCGCTGGCCCTGCGGGTGACCGCGGCACGCCTCGCGAGCCGCCCGCACTGGCGGATCCGGCGCCTCGCCGACCGGCTCGCCGACGAACGGACCCTGCTGGAGGAGCTCACGGTGGGCGACCTCGCCGTCCGCACCAGCGTCGCCGCCAGCTACCACGGCCTGGCCCCCGACGCCGCCCGCGCCTTCCGCGCCGTCGGCATGCTCCCCTCGCCGGAGTTCCCCGGCTGGGCCCTCGCCGCCCTGCTCGACGCCCCCGGTACGGACGGTGCGGACGATGCGGACGATGCGGTGGACGTCCTGCTCGACGCCAACCTGCTCCAGGTCCAGGGCATCGACGTCCAGGGCCAGCCGCGCTTCCGGATGCACGACCTGCTGCACGTCTACGCCGCCGAACGCGCCCTCGCCGAGGAACCGGCGGCCGGGCAGCAGGCCGCGGTGGCCCGGGTCCTGGACGGCTGGCTCTCCCGCGTGCGTGTGGCCGGCCACCAGCTCATCCGCGGCAACGGCTGCAGTCAACTCCCGCAGGCCGAAGGCGACTTGGTCGGCTGGCTGGAGGGCGAGCGCACCAACCTCGTCACCGCGGCCGAGTTCGCCGCCGCGTCCGGATACTGCACGCACGCCGCCGCGCTCGCCTCCGCTATGGAGGACGTCTGCCACGTACGGAACTGGTGGGACGAGTGGGAACACGTGGCACGGGCCGCACTCGCCTGCGCCGAAGCGGCCGGCGACGCCGTCGCCGCCGCGGTCGCCCAGGGCTCCCTCGCCCGCGTCTCCGCCGTCCGCGGCCGCGTGGACGACGCCATGACCCGGTACGCCACCGCCATCGCGCAGTTGGACGAACTGGGCGAGGCCCACCACGCCGCCCGGCTGCGCACCCACCGCAGCATCGCCGTCGCCGACCGGGGCATGGCGGACCTCGCCCACGACGACGCGGCCTCCGCGGCCGCCGTGATGAGCCGGCTCGGCGACGAACACGGCCGCGTCATCGCCCTGCGCAGCCTCGCCTTCGCGCTCGTCTGCCAGGGTCGCGGGGCCGAGGCCGTCGACACCCTGGCACCCGCCCTGGAGACGGCCGAACGGCTCGGGCACCCGCTCGCCCTCGCCGACATCCTGCAACTGCTGGCCTGGGCCGAGTTGTCCGCCGGCCGCACCGACCGGGCCGCCGGCCACCTCGACCGCGCCCTCGTCCTCTTCCGCAGGGTGCGGCACCGCCCCGGGGAGGCCTACGCGCTGATGACCCTCGGCCGGGCACACGCCGAGCACGCCACCGGCCCGGCGGCCGCGGCCCGGGCGCTGGGGCCGCTCCGTGCGGCGGCCGCCGTCTTCACCGAGCTCGGCGAACGCCGTGGCGCCGCCTTCACCGACTACTGGCTGGGCCGCGCCCACGCCGCCCTCGGCGACTCCGGTGCGGCGGCCGACCATTTCGGCCGGGCGCTGGGCGGGTTCCGCGGGCTGCGCATGCCGTACTGGGCGGGGCGCGCCGAACGGGGGGTGCGTACCTGAGCGCTCGGCGGGTGCGTGGTGCTTCGGCTGCGGGCCGGCTGTGGTTGCTCGCGCAGTTCCCGGCGCCCCTTACGGGGCGCGTCTTCGGGGCGCGGCACCGGATAAGTGTGCAGGTTCTGTGCGTTTCTCATGCGCGCGCCGAGCAGCGTGGCAGCCAGTCCACGAAGGGAGGCGCGGTGTCCGATCTCGCCGCACCCGATATCGAGCTGGTTTCCATGGAAGTGATCCGGGAGGTCCTGGCGCACCAGCGCCGAATGCGCGACGGCGGCTGCACCGGAAGGGTCTGCCTGCGGTGCGCCAGGCATCACCTGGACACGGTCCGCAGCGCCATGGAGAGCGGGCGGCGCATCGACTTCGTGCTGCCCGCATTCCCCACGAAGTCCCCCAACCCGGCCAAGGTCCTGGGCCCGCTGCCCGACCTGGCCGAGGAACTCGCCCTGCGCTTCCTCGACGAACTGTGCGAGCGCATCAGCGAGATCTACCCGCCCGGAGCCGCCATCACCATCTGCTCCGACGGGCGCGTGTTCAACGACCTGCTCGGCGTGAGCGACGAGAACGTCACCGCCTACGCCCGCGAACTCGACCGCATGATCACCCGGATCGGTGCCGGCCACCTCGAACAGTTCACCCTCGACGACGTCTACAGCGGCGCCGGACACGAGGAGATGCGCACCATGCTGTCCGCGGCCTGGGCCCCGTCGCTCGACGACCTGCGCGCCGAGGTGCGCGCCGGCGGCGCACCGCTCGCGATGTACCGCGGTATCACGCGGTTCATGCTGGAGGACCTCTCCGGTCCGGATTACACCGGGACCCGGTCCGCGCTGCAGCGGCGGTGCCGTGACCTGGCCTACCGGGTCATCCAGCGCAGCCGGGCCTGGGGGGATCTGCTGGGCAAGCTGTTCCCTTCGGCGATCCGGCTGTCGATCCATCCGCAGCCCTGCAGCACGGAGAAGATCGGCATTCTGCTCGGCGATACGCCGGATGCGTGGCTTACGCCGTGGCACTCGGTTGCCGTTGAGCGTGACGGGCGGCACGCGCTCATGAAGCGCGCGGAAGCCGAACGGGCCGGCGCCCGGGCCGTGTTCGTCGGTGGGCGTCCCACTCATTACGTGCTTTAGCCGGTGCGGGCCGGCTTGGGCTGGTCGCGCCCACGCGGCGGAGCCGCATATGTAACCGCCCCGCGCCCCTGACGGGGCGCGGAGTGCCGCAATCACAGGAGAACTCCATGAACACCACCCCCATCTCGCCCTTCGGGCTTGCCATACCGGCGTCCGGAGAGCACATCACCGACCTTGACGCGGCCGCCCTGCGCGACCTCGTCCGGGAGCACCACCTCGTGCTGCTCCGCGGGTTCGGCGTCTTCGACACGGCCGACGAACTCTCCACGTACTGCAAGGGTTTCGGAGAGCTCAGCGTCTGGCCCTTCGGGACCGTGCTGGAGCTCGTCGAGCAGGAGAAGCCCGAGGACCACATCTTCGACCACAGTCACATGCCCATGCACTGGGACGGCATGTACCGCGAACAGATCCCCGAGTTCCAGGTGTTCCAGTGCGTCCACGCACCCGGCGCCGGCAACGGCGGCGAGACGACGTTCTCGCAGACCGCCGCCGTGCTGGAGAACACCGACCCGGAGACCGTCGCCCGCTGGTCGGGGGTCACCGGCACCTACCGGCGCGCAATGGAGTACTACGACAGCGTCACCGTCGCGCCCGTCGTCGACGCCCACCCCGTCACCGGCACCCCGGTCATCCGCTACAACGAGCCCACCGCGGCCGACGACACCGGCTTCGTCAACCACCCGGACCTGACCTTCACCGGGCTCCCCGACGCCGAACTCGCCGCCTTCCAGGCCGACTTGCAGGCGGCGCTGTACGACTCCGCGCACCTGTACGCCCACGCCTGGCAGACCGGCGACGTCGTCATCACCGACAACTACACGCTCCTGCACGGCCGCAACTCCTTCACCAGCGGTGCTCCCCGGCACCTGCGCCGCGTCCAGGTGCTCGGCACCCCCGCCCTCGACAACCCGGGACTGGTCCGATGACTGCCACCAACGACCTCATGACCGGTGCCGAATATCTGGAGAGCCTGCGCGACGGCCGCCAGGTGTATCTGAACGGCGAGCGCGTCAAGGACGTCACCACCCACCCCGCCTTCCGCAACTCCGCCCTGTCCGTGGCCAGGCTGTACGACGCCCTGCACGACCCGGCCACCGCCGACGTGCTCACCGGCGTCGACGCCGACACCGGCATCCGCACCCACAAGTTCTTCAAGCCCAGCCGCTCGGCGGCCGAGCTCGTCGAGGCGCGCGAGGCCATCGCCACCTGGGCGCGGATGGGCTACGGGTTCCTCGGGCGCAGCCCCGAGTACAAGGCGTCGTTCATGAGCGGCCTCGGCGTCAACGCGGACTACTACGGGCCGTACGCCGCCAACGCCACCGCCTGGTACCGGGAGTTCGCGAGCAAGGCGCTGTACCTCAACCACGTCATCATCAACCCGCCGGTCGACCGCAAGCAGCCGATCCACGACATGGAGGACGTCTTCGTGCACGCCGTGCGCGAGACCGACGCCGGGGTCGTGGTCAGCGGGGCGAAGATGCTGGCCACCGGCTCCGCGATCACCAACGCGGGCTTCGTCGCCCCGGTCGGCTCGGCCGTCCTCGCCCCCGGCAAGGCGGAGGCGTTCGCCCTCGTCTTCTTCGTCCGCATGGACAACCCCGGCGTGAAGCTGGTCTGCCGCACCCCCTACGGGCAGGGCGACGCGTTCGACTACCCGCTGAGCAGCCGGTTCGACGAGAACGACAGCGTGCTGCTGCTCGACGAGGCCCTGATCCCCTGGGAGGACGTCCTCGTCCATCGCGACATCCCGCGCGCCACCGGCTTCTACGCCACCTCCGGCTTCCCCAACCTCTACAACTTCCAGTCCGGCACCCGGCTGAGCGTCAAACTGGAGATGATGGCCGGGCTGCTCTCCCGCGGCACCAGGGCCAACGGCACCGACGAGTTCCGCGGCGTGCAGGCCGCCGTCGGCGAGCTGATCACCATGCGGGACATGGTGTGGGCGCTCACCTCGGCCATGGCGTACGACCCCGAGCCCGGCAGCGGCGGCACCGTCGTGCCGCGCCTGGAGCACGCCTCCGCGATGCGGATGTACAACGCGCAGGTGTGGGACCGGGTCCACGAGCTGTTCGAGACCACCCTCGGCGGCGCGCCCCTCGCCGTGCCCTCCAGCGGCCGCGACCTGGCGAACCCCGAACTGCGGTCGCTCATCGACCGCTTCTACCGCGGCTCCGACTCCAGCGCCGAGGACCGCATCAAGCTGCTCAAGCTGGTCTGGGACGCCATCGGCACCGAGTTCGGCGGCCGGCACGAACTGTACGAGCGCAACTACTCCGGCAACGGCGAGCAGGTCCGCCTCGACGCGCTGCGCTGGGCGACCCGCCGCGGCAGCCTCGCCCGCTACGAGGCCATGGTGCAGGACTGCCTCGACGACTACGACATCGACGGCTGGCGCCGCGGCCCCTGGCTCGACCGGACCGGCGGCCTGCCCGGAAGCGAGGTCGTCTGACATGTGCGGCATCACCGGATGGGTGGACTTCACCCGCGACCTCACCCACGAGGCCCCGGCCGTCGAGGCCATGACCCGGACCCTGATCGCCCGAGGACCCGACGCGGGCGGCACCTGGTGCGACACCCACGCCGCCCTCGGCCACCGGCGCCTCGCGATCATCGACCTCGAACACGGCACGCAGCCGATGCGCACCCCCGAGCCCGGCCCGCGCGACGGCCTGCCCCGGGCCGTGATCTCCTACGGCGGCGAGATCTACAACTTCCGCGAACTGCGCGAGGAACTCGCCCTGCTGGGCCACCGGTTCACCACCCGCAGCGACACCGAGGTCGCCCTGCGCGCCTACCTCCAGTGGGGCGCCGACTTCGTCCACCGCCTCAACGGCATGTACGCCATCGCCGTCTGGGACACCGCCCGCGAGGAACTCCTCCTTGTACGGGACCGGCTGGGCGTCAAACCCCTCTTCTACCACCCCACCCCGGGCGGCGTGCTCTTCGGCTCCGAGCCCAAGGCGATCCTCGCCAACCCGCTGGCGCAGGCCGCCGCGGGGGCGGAGGAGCTGTGCGACGCGCTGCTGTTCCTGCGCACCCCCGGCCGCGTGCCCTTCCGCGGCATGCACGAGGTAAAGCCCGGCCACCTGCTGCGCGTCGGCCGCGACGGCATCCGCGAGGAGCGCTACTGGGCCCTGGAGTCCCGGCCGCACACCGACGACCTGCGCACCACCATCGCCACCGTCCGCGACCTGCTCGACGACATCGTGCCGCGCCAGATGGTCGCGGACGTGCCGCTGGTGTCGCTGCTGTCCGGCGGCCTGGACTCCAGCACCGTCACCGCCCTCGCGGCACGCGTCCGTGCCGCGGACGGCGCCCAACTGTCCACGTTCTCCGTCGACTTCGCCGGACACACCGAGAACTTCCAGGCCGACGCCATCCGCCCGACCCCGGACGGCCCGTACGCCCTCGAAGTCGCCCGGCACGTCGGCAGCGACCACCACGCGGTCGTCCTCGACCGGGCCCGGCTGCTGGACCCCGCCGTCCGCCGCACCGTCCTCGGCGCCTGGGACCTGCCGTTCAACTTCGCCGACCTGGACGTCTCGCTGTACCTGCTCTTCGCCGCCGTGCGCGAGCACGCCACCGTGGCGCTGTCCGGCGAGGGCGCCGACGAGGTCTTCGGCGGCTACCTCTGGTTCTCCGACCCGGGGGCCCGCAGCGCCGACACCTTCCCCTGGCTCAAGCTCGGCGCCCACCGCGGCCTCGACGCGCGCAACCTGTTCCATCCCTGGTTCGTCGACGGGATCGACCTCGCCGAGTACCAGGCCGACCTGTACCGCACGGCCCTGGCCGAAGTCCCGGTGCTGGAAGGGGAGAACGCCGAGGAGCGCCGTACCCGCGAACTCGGCTACATCACCCTCACCCGCTGGCTCCCCATCCTGCTGGACAAGAAGGACCGCATGGGGATGGCCAGCAGCCTGGAGGGGCGGGTGCCGTTCTGCGACCACCGGCTCGTCGAGTACGTCTTCAACGTCCCCTGGGAGATGAAGACCTTCAGCGGCGAGGAGAAGGCCCTGCTGCGCGCGGCCGCCGCCGACCTGCTGCCCGAGTCGGTGCTGCGCCGCAAGAAGGCCGCCTACCCCTCGATCCAGGACCCCGCCTACGACCGCGCCCTCATCACCGGCCTCGCCACGGCCTCCGGCGAGGGCGAGGCGCCGCTGAGCCCGTTCCTCGACGGCGACGCCGTACGCCGCCTCACCGCCAAGACGTCCGCCGGCAGCCTGTCCGAGTTCGAGCGGATCCTCGTGGAATCCACCGTCCGCCTCGACGACTGGCTGCGCACGTACCAGGTCGAACTGACCGATGTGAAGGGAAGCACCCACTGATGCATGCGATCGAGATCCGCGAGACCGGCGGACCCGAGGTCCAGCTGTACGTCGAGAAGCCCGACCCGGAGGCCCCGGGGGAGGGGCAGATCCTCGTCGAACTCGCCGCAGCCGGCGTCAACTTCATCGACCTGTACCGCCGCGAGGGCCGCTACCCGCTGCCCGTCCCGTGCGTACCCGGCGAGGAGGGGTCGGGCACCGTCCTGGCCGTCGGCCCCGGGGTGACCCGGTTCAAGACCGGCGACCGGGTCGCCTGGACGACCGTCCTCGGCAGCTACGCCACACGCGTCCTCGTCCCGGAGGACAAGGCGATCGTCGTGCCCGACGGGCTCGACCTGCGCACCGCGGGCGGCGTACTCGTCCACGGCATGACCGCCCACTTCCTCGCCCACGACTCCTACCCGGCGCGCGAGGGCGAGACGGTGCTCGTGCACGCGGCCGCGGGTGGAGTGGGGCTGCTGCTCACCCAGCTGCTCAAGCGGCGCGGCGTGCGCGTCATCGGCACGGTGTCCACCGAGGAGAAGGAGAAGCTCGCCCGCGCCAACGGCGTGGACGAGGTGCTCCGTTACACGGAGACCGACGACCTCGCCGCCGAGGTGCGCCGCCTCACCGACGGCGAGGGCGTGCACGCGGTGTACGACGGCGTCGGCGCCGCGACCTTCGACGCGAGCCTGGCGTCGTTGAGGATGCGCGGCACGCTGGTCCTCTTCGGCGGCGCCAGCGGCGCCGTGCCGCCCGTCGACGTGATGCGGCTGCTGTGGGGCGGCTCGCTGACCCTGACGCGCCCGTACCTGGAGCACTTCCGGGCCACGGTCGAGGAGTTCGAGCGGCGGGCGGGCGAGGTGTTCGCCGGTCTCCTGGACGGGACGCTGACGTTCACGGTGAGCGGGACGTACCCGCTGTCCGAGGCGCCCCGGGCGCACACGGACCTGGCGGCGCGGCGCACGAGCGGCAAGCTCCTGCTGGTCCCGGAGGCCGACCATGGGTGACATCACCGGGGCGGGCCTGCTCTCGCACGCGCCCGTCATCATGTTCCCGGAGGACATGCGGCTCCGGGAGAACGGCGGCCGCGACTTCACGCTGGTGACGGGCCTGGAGCGGCTCCGCAGCGAGGTGATCGAGGCGACCGACCACGACACGGTGGTCGTCTTCGACTCGCACTGGGCGACGACCACGGAGGCGGTGATCACGTCCCATGCGCGCCGCGAGGGTCTGTTCACCTCGGACGAGATGCCGGGCGCGATCAGCCGTCTGCCGTACGACGTTCCGGGCGATCCGGAACTGGCGGGTGCCGTCGCGGAGTTCGCGGAGAAGCGCTCGCTGTGGCTGAGCGCGAACGACGATCCGTACCTGCCGATCCACTACGCGACGCTCAACCTCTGGACGTACCTGGGGCGTCCGGACAAGCCGTGGGTGTCCGTCTCGGTCTGCCAGACGGCCACGACCGAGGACTTCCTGCAGATGGGTGCATGCATAGGGGAAGCGATCGCGAGCGTCGACCGGCGCGTGCTGCTCCTGGCCTCGGGCGGCCTGTCCCACCGCTTCTGGCCGCTGGCCGAACTGCGCAACCGGATGGCCGGTGACCCGGCGCACATCGTCACGGCGGAGGCGCGGGCGGCGGACGAACAGCGCATCGCGTTGCTGGAGGAGGGGCGGCACGACCGCGTGATCGACACCATGCCGGAGTACCTGCGGTACGCGCCCGAGGCCCGGTTCGGTCACTACCTGATGCTGGCGGGGGCATTGGGCGGGGCGTCGTGGCGTGGGCGTGGGCGGCGCTTCGGCGAGTACGAGAACGGGATCGGGACGGGGCAGGTGCACGTCTGGTTCGAGCGGTAGGGGGTGTTGGGGCCCCGGTCCCGTCCTTTCACCACTTCTCGGGGTTGGGACTGGGCCCCAACCTCCTTGACCCCAACGGAGTGACCTAGGCTGACGGCCCGTCGAAAGGAGCATCGTGTCGATCGTCCGACCCGCACGCCGCACCGTGATAGCCGCCGGCCTCGGTGTGCTCGCCGCAGGTGCCGCCGCCCCCGCCGCCTTTGCCGCGCCCGCCCCGGCTCTCGCCCCCCTCCGCCTCGACGGGCCCACCGGCCCCGAGCGCGTGGGTGCCGTGCAGCTGCACCTCGTCGACCCGGCCCGCAAGGACCCGTGGACGGACTCCGGGAAGCCGCGCGAGCTGATGGCGACCCTGCACTACCCGGCCCACGGCACCCGCGGTCACGCGATGCTGCCGTGGTTGCCGGAGGGCGCCGCCCGTGCGGTGAAGGGGCGTTACCCCGGCAAGCTCGACGGCTTCGCCATGCCGATGACCCACAGCGCCGACACCGCGCCGGTGGCCCGCCGCGGGCACCGGCGGCCGGTGCTGCTGTACTCGCCCGGGTTCGGATCGGACCGCTCGTTCAACACCCTCGTCGTCGAGGACCTGGTGTCCTGGGGCTACGTCGTCGTCACCGTCGACCACCCGCACGACTCCGGCGAGGTGGAGTTCCCCGACGGTCACGTGCAGACGCAGACCGTCGTCGGGCGCGACAAGGACGAGATGGTCAAGGCGGTTGCCGTGCGCGCCGACGACCTGCGGTTCGTCCTCGACCGCCTGGCCGTGCTGGACCGCGGCGGCAACCCCGACGCCGAGCGGCGCCCGCTGCCGCACGGTCTGCGCGGGAGCCTCGACCTCGGCCGCGTGGGCGCGTTCGGGCACTCGCTCGGCGGCGCGTCCTCGGCGGCCCTCATGCACCAGGACCGCCGGGTGCGGGCCGGCATCGACCTGGACGGCACGCTGTTCGGGCCTGTCGTCACCGACGGGCTGGACCGGCCGTTCCTGCTGATGGACACCGCCGACCACGACGGCCTGCGCAAGGATCCGGCGTGGACCGAGACCTGGAAGCACCTTCGCGGCTGGCACCGGTGCCTGCGGCTCGCCGATGCGCAGCATCTGTCGTTCACCGATGTCGTGGCGCTCGCACCGCAGATGAAGGGCGGCTTCCCGCAGGTCGGCACCATTCCGGCCGCCCGCGCCGTGGCCGCTGTGCGGGCCACGGTGCGGGTCTTCTTCGACCTGCACCTGTGCGGACGTGCCGACGCGGGGCACCTGTTGGAGGGGGCTTCCCGGCGGTACCCCGAGGTGGGGTTCATCGCCTGAAGGCTGGTCGCTCCATCAGTTCCCCGCGCCTCTTACGGGCGCGGGGAACCCGCGTTTCCTACGGCCTCCGCGCCCCCGCGATCAGGTCCAGCGACCTGCGCTGCACCGCCGCCGGGTAGTTGTCCGCGAACGCCGTGCTGTGCAGCTTCCGCAGGTCGCGGATGCAGTCGTAGACGACCGTCGGGCCCCGGCCCGTGGCGCGCTCCTCGTCCGTGTAGCACGCCATGATGTGCATGATCGCCGTGTCGTGCAGGACTTGCGAGCCGTCCGACGGGTGGGAGCGGGTGGCCCAGCCCCACAGGACGTCGCGCAGGTCGGTCGGGTCGATGTCGTTGTCGAGCACCATGATCCGGGTGACCCACCAGCCGCCGTGCGGGAAGCCGGCGACGGCCTCGCCCACGGCACGGGAGAGTTCCTCCGACGAGTCGAACCCCGTCCTCTCCCGCCAGTCGCGGTCCACCGTGACCGCCAGGACGTGGACGGCGGACTCCGGGATCATCCAGGCCGCGGTGACCGGGATGCCCTTCTCGCGCAGGTGGTGCGTCCAACGGGCCGAGTGTGTCAGGCCGATGAGGGTGTGGTCCTCGTCGACGGGCTTGCCCGCGCACACCACCGGCATGATCGGGTCGTCGCGGTGCGTGATGGCGGTGACGCGGTAGGCGGGCAGGTTCCACTGGTGCGGCTCGGGCACGTAGCCCGCGAACTCGCCCATCGGGCCCTCGGGGATGAGGTCGTCGTGGTCGATGTAGCCCTCGATGACGATCTCGGCGCTCGCCGGCACCTCCAGGTCGACCGTCTTGCAGCGCACGACCTCCAGCGGGTGCCCGAAGTACGCGCCCAGATAGGCGGCTTCGTCCACGTGCTCGGGCAGCGACATGGCGGAGACGAACGGGACCGCCGGCTCGGCGCCGAGCACCAGCGCGAACGGCGTGTGCTCGCCGCGCTCCCGCCACATGTCGTCGATGACGCCGATGTGCTGCGGCGAACCGGTGAAGGTGGCCATGCGGTGCGCGTCGTGGAGCATGGTCCGGGCGATGCCCCAGTTCGTCCACTTCCCGTCGGGGCTGCGCAGCACGAACGTACCGACGGTGTTGACGTACCGGCCGCCGTCGCCCTGGTGCAGCAGAGGGAACGGGAAGCGGGTCAGGTCGGCGTCGTCGCCCAGGAGGACGTTCTCCTGGCACGGGCCCGTCGGCACCACGACCGGAGGTACCGGCTCCGCCGCCTGGGCCGCGACCAGGCCGTCCATCAGGCGCAGCGGCGGGGTCCGCGGATCCAGGCCCAGCGACAACGCGGCCCGCGCGTACGGGTACTCGGGGTCGCTGCTCAGCGCGGCGGGGGCGGTCAGCACCCGGAGGCCGGGCTCGTGGCCGCGGATCCGGGAGAGCAGGTGCGCGGGCGCCCGGTTCTCGGTCGCGTAACGGGCGATGGCGCCGATCTCCAGCTCGACGTCCACCTCCTCGTCGATCACGCGCAGGTCGTCAAGTTTGGCCAGTGCGTCGAGGTAGTCGCGCAGGCTGGTCAGATGATTCATGTCGGTTTCCTCAATCAGTGGGGACGGAGTTCCGGTCAACCGACGTGCTCGGTCAGCCACTGGTGGACTGCTGCGGCGGTGGTGGCGGCGTCCTCTTCGAGCATCGAGAAGTGATTGCCCGTCACCTCCCGGCGGGTGTGCGGAAGGCGCCAGTCGGGCCGCCAGTCCGGCAGGCCGTCGCCGAGCACCTCCTGCAGGCACTCCTGCTGCGCCCCGACGAACAGGGTCGGTACGGCCACCGGGCCGGGCTTCCAGCCGTCGAACAGCTCCGCGTACCAGGCCATGGCGGTGAGCTGGTCGTCCTCGACGGGCAGCTGCGGGAACTGGTCGACCAGCCGGCGGGTGATCGTGGCCATGCCGCGGCACATCGCCGTGCCCGTCGACCCGGGGGAGTCCAGCAGCACGAGTGCGGCCGGCGGGGTGCCCAGGGCCTCCAGCCTCCGGACGGTCTCGTGGGCCATCCAGCCGCCCGACGAGTAGGCCGCGAGTGCGAACCTCCGCCCGGCGAACCGCTGTTGCAGGGTGCGGGCCAGCCGGTCGGCCGCCGCCTCCAGGGTCTCCGGAAGCGGCTCGCCGGTGCCGTAGCCGGGCAGGGCGGCCGTCCACACCTCGCGCCGGTCCCGCAGTGCGGCGGCGAACTTCAGGAACTGGTACGCCCCGGTGGGCGCGATCAGCGAGGGCAGGCAGACCAGCGGGAGGTCGCGGGCGCCGTCCGCGAGCCGCATGGTCTCCGGCTCGGGGCCGCCGGCCGCGTACGTCGGCCGCAGTTCCGCGGCCGCGGTCAACAGCGCGCTGATCCGCTCCAGTTTGCCCGTCCGGGCCGCCGTGCGGAACAGCGTGCCGAGCCCCTGCGCCGCGGGCGCCGGTTCGGGGACCGGCACCGGGGCCGCGGCGGGCTGCAGGCGGGCCGTCAGCGCGTCGACACGCTCACCGCCCTCGGCGAGGAAGTGCTTCGCGAGCGCCTCCACCGACTCCGCGTCGAAGAGCAGCGTGGACGACACCTCGCCCAGGTCCTCGCGGAGCGCGTTGGTGAGCTGCAGGACGAGGATCGAGTCCATGCCGTAGTGCGACAGCGGCACCGTCGGGTCGATCTTCTCCGCGGGGATCCGGAGGGTCTCCGCGGCCTTCTCGCGCAGGTACGCGGTCAGTGTCTCGCCGCGGTCCGCGACGGGCAGTTGCGGCGCGGGCTCGGGGGCCGGTGCCGGCGCCGCCGCCTCCTGCTTACGGACCGCCTGCACGGCGACCCGCTGGCGCGTCACCCCGTCGCTCTCCGCCGCGATGATCCGCTGCCCCAGCGCATCCGCCTCCGGCAGCATGAAGACCACCGACGGGAAGCCCTCGCCGTGCAGCACCTCCCGCCAGCTCTCCGGCGACAGCGCGGGCGAGCCCGGGATGCGCAGGGGCGCGTCCTCGAACAGCCACCAGCCTTCGAGCAGACCGAACGTGAGGTGGCTGAAGACGTCGAACTGCGCGAGCTCGTTCAGCAGCAGCCAACCCCCGTCGCGCAGCGCCGCCTTGGCGTTGCGCAGCGTGTTGCGGGTGTCGCTGGTGGCGTGCAGGACGTTGGCGGCGATGACCAGGTCGAAGCTGCCCGCCGGGATGCCCTGGCCGGTGAGCGGCTGCTCCGCGTCGAAGCGCGTGCACGTCAGGTACGGCACGTCGGGCCCGTACTCGGTCCGCGCGCGGTTGAGGAACGCCTTGGACAGGTCCGTGTACGTGTAGGTCTCGATGTGCTCCTGGAACGGGCGCAGCGCGGCGAACATTCCCACGCTCGTACCGCCCGTGCCCGCGCCGATCTCCAGGATGCGCAGCCGCGCACCCGGCTCGCGGCGCAGCCGCTCCGTCACCACGGAGACCGCGGCGTCGGCCATGGCCCGGTTGTAGGTGTCGGCCACCCGGTTGTTGCGGTAGCAGCCCTCGACGAGCTCGACGGAGCCGCGCGGGAACATGACGTCCGTCGGGCGCGTGCGGCCGGTCAGGATGTCGGGCAGGGCCCGCAGGGTGGCGTCGACGAGCGCGAGTTCGGCCTTCTTGTCCGGGTCGGCGGACCAGGCCGCGCGGCGCTCGTCCCACTCGCGGGTGAGCACGTCGAGCGGCGGGACGGAGCCGGGCGCCATGCGCAGCGCGTGGTCGAGCCAGGTGGCGTACCGGTCGAGGATCCCGGCCCGTTCGCGCGACGCCGTGCTGTCGGCGCCGAGCGCCTGCAGGTGGGCGCGGGTCAACCGGGCGAGCATCGGGTCGCGTTCCGCCGAGCGCCACTCGGCCATCGTGCGCAGCGTCTCGCGCGCGTCCGGCGCCGCGGCCCGTGCGGTGACCGCGTGGGCCGGGATGCGCTCCGCAGCCCGTCCGTACACCGTCGTCCGCGTCGCGGGATCGATCGCTTCGAGGGCGTCGAGCCCGGTCACCTTGACGAAGCCGGCCTGCGCCTGCGGACCGCCGAGGAGCGTGCCGAGGGCCTCCATGCCCTCCGGCGGCTCGATCGACAGCAGCCCCCACCGGGCCATGTGCTGCTTGTGGAAGTCGGAGGCGGCGCTGCCGATGCTGCCCCACCAGCCCCAGTTCATCACCTTCACCGGGCAGGTCCAGTGCCGGGACAGCAGGTGTGCGTAGGAGTCGGCGAAGGTGCACCCGGCCGCGTAGTTGCTCTGCCCGGCCGCCGTGCTGAACGACTGGAGCGAGGAGAAGAACAGGACGAAGTCGAGCGGCTCGCCCGCAAACGCCTGGGCCATGGCGGCACTTGCGTCGACCTTCGCGGCCAGGGCCGCGCGGAAGTCGGACTCCTCCATCGCGGCCAGGGTCTGGTCGCGCAGCACGAGCGCGGCCTGGATCACGCCGTCGATCCGCCCGTACCGGTTCTTGATCTCGGCGTGGGCGCGGCGCAGCGCCGCCGGGTCGGTGGCGTCGGCCGCGATGTAGTGGACCTCGCCGCGGCCGTGGATCGCGCGCAACTGTGCCTCGACGGATGCGTCGTGCGCCCGGCGCCCGATCCACACCACGCGCGCTCCGTGACGCTCCACGACGTGCTGTGTCCAGGCCGTGCCCAGGCCGCCCGCACCGCCGATCACCACGTAGACGCCGCCCTCGCGGTACGGGGCCGCGGGCGCGGGGCCCGTGGCGCACGGGGCGAGCCGGCGGCCGAGCCACTGGCCCGAGCGGAGCGCCCAGGTGTCGCCGTGGGAGTGCGCGGGCAGGGCCGTGAGGCCGGCGGGCCAGACGGTGTCGTCGAGGTCGGTGCGGCGGACGGTCCAGTGCGTGTACTCCCGGCCCAGGGAGCCGAACAGGCCGTGCAGCCCGGCGTGGGCGGGCAGGACGTCCTCGCCGGAGTGCGTGACGAGGGCGCGTCGCGTGACCAGCGTGATGCCCAGCGGGCGGGCGTCGTGGCCCGTCCGCACCAGGGCCTTGATCATGCGGAAGGCGGCGATGACGCCCTCCTCCTGCGCGGCGACGAACCCCGCCGCGTCGCCCGGTACCGGCGCCGTGCCGGGGGCGATCCACACGAGGTGGTCGAGCGGGCCCTCGGCCTGCAGGGCGCGGGCGACCGCGTCGACCGGCGCGTCCGGGGCGAGGCGCCACGTACGGCAGTCGGGGTGATCGACTGCTATCGCGGCTCGCTGCGCATCCGTTCCGCCCACGACGAGGACACGGTCCTGCGGGGCGGGGACACGCTCACCGGCCGCCGGGACCGTGTCCCACACGGGCGCGAAGTAGGCGGGCACCGGCGCGGGGGAGCGGCGCGAGGCGTAGCCGGTCATGCGGACGCACACCGTGCCGTCCGCATCGAGGAGATCGATGTCGAGCCGCTCGACCGTGCTGCTCGTCCGCCCGGAGTCCGCGGTGCGGACGACGGCCCACATCGAGGACGTGCAGGGGGCGAAGAGGTCGAGCCGGTCGAGGGCGAAGGGCACGGTCGTGTCCTCGGACGCGCTGTCCTCGGTCAGGTGCAGGGCCATGGAGGCCTGGATGGCCGAGTCCATCAGCGCCGGGTGCAGCACGTACTCCGCCTCGCCGTCGGCCGTGGCCGGGAGGTCGAGCCGGGCGAGGACGGTGCCGGGCCCGGCGTGGGCCTCGCCGATCGCGCGGAGCGCCGGGCCGTGCGCGATGCCCATCGACACGAGCGCCTCGCCGATGCGGGCCGCGGACACGGGGTCCGGGCACGCCGTGCGCAGGGCCGCGAGGTCGGCTCGCGCCGGGCGCGGACCGGTGTTCCGGGCGACGCGTCCCTCGCTGAACACCGTGGCGTCCGCGGTCACTTCGAAGGAGACCCCGCCGTCGTGCGCGGGCTTCACCCGGACGTCCACGTCGAGGGGCGTGCCGTCGCAGACGAGCGGCCGCACCCAGGTGACGTTGCGCATCGTGAGGGGTTCCGCGGCGCCGGCCCCGAGCGCACGGGCCGCGGCCTCGCGGGCCATCTCCAGGTGGGCGACACCGGGCAGGACCCGGCGGCCGTGCACGAGGTGGTCGCGGAGGACGGATTCGTCACCGGTGAGTGTGACGGGGGTGTGGAGTGCGGCGCTGCCGGCGGGCGGTGCCGTGGGAACGGCCGGGGCAGGAACGGGCGGTGCCGCTCCGACTGCCGGAGCAGGCACGGGGCGTGCCGACCGGCGCGGCGGCTCCGGTGCCGCCCAGTGGCTCTCGCGGGCGAACGGGTACGTCGGCAGCGACACGCGGTTGCGGTCGCCCGGTGCGAACAGCGCGGCGTGGTCGAGCGCGGCGCCCTGCACGTAGAGGCGCGCGAGCGTCTCCAGGTCGCCGCTGCGCACGGGGTCGCCGCCCGCGGGCGCCGCCTCGCCCGTGAACGCCCGTGCCCCGCCCAGGCCTTCGTCCAGGACCGTCAGGAGCTCGTCGCGGTCGCGGACGACGCACGCGAAGCGGTGGCCGAAGTGCTCCCGCCCGGCCAGGAGCGTGTAGGCGATGTCGCCGCAGTCCAGGGCCGGTTCGCGGCGGCAGTGCGCCGCCAGGCGCGTCACCTGCTGCGCGAGCTGCTCGCGCGAGTGCGCCGACAGCACGATCAGGTGTGCGGTGCGCGGGGTCCGGGTGTGCAGGGCGGCCGGTGCCTCCTCGATGACGAGGTGCGCGTTCGTGCCGCTCGCGCCGAAGGAGCTCACCACGCCGCGGCGCGGACCGGCGCCGGGCGCCTCCCACTTGTGGGTGCGCGTGGGCAGGTAGAACGGGCCGGCCGCCAGGTCGACCGCCTCGTTGGCCGTCTCGAAGTGCAGGGACGCCGGTATCTGCTCGTTCTTCAGCGCCAGCAGCACCTTGATCACACCGACGACGCCCGCCGCGTGCTGGGCGTGGCCCAGGTTCGTCTTGACCGAACCCAGCGCGCAGTACCCGGTCCGGTCCGTGCCCTTGCGGAACGCGCGGGTCAGCGCCTCGAACTCGATCGGGTCGCCGAGCTTCGTGCCCGTGCCGTGCGCCTCGACGAGCTGGATCTGCTCGACGTCGATGCCGTAGGACGCGTACACCTCGCTCAGCAGGCTCTCCTGCGACACCGAACTCGGCGCCGTGATCCCGTTCGTCGCACCGTCGTGGTTGACGCCGGAACCGTGGATCACCCCGTGGATGTGGTCCCCGTCCGCGAGGGCGTCCTCCAGCCGCTTGAGGACGAGGACGCCGACGGCCTCGCCCGGGACGAACCCGTCGGCGCGGTGGTCGAAGGCGTGGCAGCGCCCGGTCGGCGAGAGCATCCCGGCGCGCCCGGCCAGGTCGTACAGCCGTGGCGTGCTCTGCACGTAGACGCCGCCCGCCAGGGCCATGCTCGTCTCGCCCGCCCACAGGTCCTTGCACGCCAGGTCGATCGCGACGAGCGAGCTCGAACACGAGGTGTCGACCGCGATGGCGGGGCCCTTGAGGTTGAGGAAGTACGAGATGCGGCTGGGGACGAAGGAGGCCGTGTTGCCCCAGAAGGCCTGGGCGGGCGCGTTCTCGCCGACGACGTTCTGGTAGTCGCCGTCCCAGCAGCCGACGTAGACGCCGCAGCGGCGCTCGTTCATCTGCCGGCCCGCGTAACCGGCGTCCTCCAGCGCCTTCCAGGACTCCTCCAGCAGCAGCCGCTGCTGCGGGTCCATCACCGCGGCCTCGACGCCGGAGATGTTGAAGAACAGCGGGTCGAACTCGTCGATCCCGTCGAGGAACCCACCGCGGGTGCAGCGCGCGCCCTGCAGGTCCCAGCGGGTGGCCTCGGTGACGAGGTCGTCACCGGCCGCCAGACGGTCCCACAGCTCGTCGGTCGAGTCCGAACCGGCGAACCGGCCGCTCATCCCGACGACGGCGATGGGCGTACGCCCGGTGCTCCGCGGAGCGGGGACGGGGACGGGGGCGGCAGGGACGTTTACGGGTGCGGGTGCGGGTGCGGGTGCGGGCACGGGTGCGGCGTTGCGGTACTCCTCGCGGATGTGCGCGGTGAGGCGGTCGGCCGTGCTGTGGTCGTAGATGACGCTCGTCGAAAGGTCGAGCGACAGCGCCTCGTTGAGCTCGTGCACGACGCGGACGGCGAGGATGGAGTCCAGGCCGTAGTCCGCGAAGGCGAGCGCGCCGTCGATCTCGTGCTCCTGCATCGCGAGCGCCTTCGCGAGCGTCTCCCGCACCATGCGCGGGAGTTGCTCGTCCAGCGTGACGTTCATGGTCTCCTCCGGCTCCGCGGTGGGCGGAGCGGACGTGATGGTGCCGGTCGTGACCGGGGCGAGGTCGCCGATCCAGTAGCGGTCGCGCGCGAACGGGTACGTGGGCAGGGCGATCCGGCGGCGCGGCGCCCCGGCGTCCAGGGCACGCCAGTCGAGGTCCGCGCCGTCGGCCCAGAGGGCGGCGAGCCGGCCGAGCTTGCCCGCCCGGCCCCAGCGCGCCACGAGGAACTCCTGGAGGTCCTCGTCACCGGCGATCTCCGCGAGGATCCCCCGGGTGTGCCCGGCGGTCCCGCGGTGGACGCCCGCCGCCGTGTCGCCCTCGGCGAGGAACGCGCCGAGCGCGCGCCGCAGTTCGGCGGTGGACGAGGCGACGGTGGCCAGGCGCTCCTTCATCGCCTCGCGCCCGGTCTGGAGCGTGAAGGCCACGTCCGCCACGGCGACGTCGTGCCGCTCCAGGAAGCCGGCCAGCCGGGCGGCCGCGTCGCGGAGCTGCTCCGGCGTCCGTGCCGACAGGACGACGAGGTGCTCGCCGTCACCGGCCGCCGGTGCGGCGGGGGCCGCGTACTCCTCGTACTCCTCCAGGATCACGTGGGCGTTGGAGCCGCCCGCGCCGAACGACGAGACCGACGCGATGCGCGTCCCGTGCCCGGGCTGCCACGGAGCGAGCTCGCGCTGCACGAAGAACGGCGTCCGCTCGAAGGCGATGTTCGGGTTGAGGGTGTCGGCGTGCAGGCTCGGCGCGAGCTGCCGGTGCTGCATCTGCAGGACGGCCTTGGTGAGGCCCGCGATGCCCGCGGCGGCCTCCAGGTGCCCGATGGCCGACTTCACGGACCCGAGCGCGCAGAACTGCCGGTCGGCCGTGTCCTGTTCGAAGGCCTGGGTCAGGCCCGTCACCTCGATCGGGTCGCCGAGCTCGGTGCCGGTGCCGTGCGCCTCGACGTAGCCGACCTCGCGCGCCGAGACGCCTGCGCGCGTCAGCGCGTCGCGGATCAGCTCCGCCTGGGCGCCCGGGCTGGGCACCGTGTAACCGTGCGACCGGCCGCCGTGGTTGATGCTCGTCCCGCGGATCACCGCCAGCACGCGGTCACCGTCGGCGAGGGCGCGCGACAGCGGCTTGAGGAGGACGGCGCCGACGCCCTCGCCGGGGACGAACCCGTCGCCGCCGTCGCCGAAGCTGCGGCACTCGGGGCCGGCCGCCAGCATGTTCGAGCTGCACAGCTCGATGTAGTCCACCGGGTGCAGGTAGAGGTTGACGCCACCGGCGATGGCGAGCTCGCACGCGCCCTGGTACAGGTGCTCGCACGCCTCGTGGATCGCGGTGAGCGACGCCGAGCACATGGTGTCGAGCGTCAGGCTCGGGCCGCGCAGGTCCAGCACGTACGAGGTACGGGCGCTGAGCGAGGCGAAGGACAGCGCCGGCACCACCGTCTCCCCGGAGGGCAGCCGTGCCGCGCCGTGCCGCGCGTGGCCGGACTTGGTGACCCCGGCGAACACGCCGACGCGCCGGCCGTGACGGCGCGCGAGCTCCGCGCGGGCGTACCCCGCGTCCTCCAGCACCTCCCACGAGGCCTGCAGGAAGAGCCGCTCCTGCGGGTCCATGGCGTAGGCCTCGCGCGGCGAGATCCGGAAGAACAGCGGATCGAAGTCGGCGAACCCGTCGAGGAACCCGCCCCACTTGCTGTAACTGCGGCCGGTGGCGACGGCGGTCGACCGGTCGGGCTCGAAGAACCCGTCGAGCGGCCAGCGGTCCGTCGGCACTTCGCCGATGCCATCGCGGCCGGCCTTGAGGTTCTCCCAGAACGCGGCGAGGTCCGGGGCGCCGGGGTAGCGGCCGCTCATGCCGATGATGGCGATGGGCTCGCGCTCACCGGGGGCCGGACGCTCTGCGGGGGGCACGTCGTCGTACGGCTTCGGCGGGAGGGGCGCCCCGTAAGGGGCGCGGGGAACTGCGCGACCAGCCGCGACGTGCCCGCAGTCGACTGCTGCGGCCTCGGAGTTCGTGCCGCCACGCGGGGCCGTACCCTCGGCGCCTGCGCGCCCGCCGAGTGTCGGCACCCCCGTCCACGCCCGCGCTTCCGGCGCGTACCGGTCCGCCAAGTGAACCGCGACCGCGCGCAGCGTCGGGAACTCGTAGAACAGCGTCTTCGAGACCTCCCCGAACACGGCCGACAGTTCCCTGTTCAGCTGCAGCACCGTGATCGAGTCGAGGCCGGCCGAGCCGAGTTGCTCGTCCGGGTCGACTGCGCCCGGTGCGAGCTTGGTGACCCGTGCGTACAGCGCCGTGAGGAGGCGGAGGGTCTCCCGGGCCAGCCGCCCGGACGGTGCGGCGGGCTCCGGCTTCGGTGCGGCGGGCTCCAACACCCGTGCCGGGTCGCCGTGGTGGACCCACACCCGGTCGGTGCCCAGTGCCCATGCGTCCGTCAGGGCCGCGAGGCCGTCGGCGGAGGCCATGGGGGACAGGCCCCGGCTCTGCCACAGGTAGGCCAGGCCGGCCTCGTCGACCGTCATCCCGCCGTCCTTCCACAGCGGCCACGCGACCGACAGCGTGCGGCCCGAGCACTCCCCGGCCGCCACGCGCGCAGCGCGCTCCGCGGCGAAGGCGTCGACGAACGCGTTGGCCGTGGCGTAGTCCGCCTGCCCGGGGTTGCCGGTGACGGCGGCGCCGGAGGAGAAGGCGATCAGGAAGCCGAGCGGCGCGCCGCCGATCGCGCGGTCCAGGTTGACCAGGCCGGCGGCCTTCGGTGCCAGCACCTCGTCCCACTCCCCGGCCGTCTTCCGCGTCAGGACCGCATCGCGGATCACCCCGGCGGAGTGGATGACGCCGTGGATCTCCCCCGCGCTCTCCCGGACGTGCGTCACCAGGTGGCGCACCTCCTCCCAGCGCGAGACGTCCGCCTGCTCGTAGCGGGCGTCCGCCCCCGCGGCCCGGAGCTCGCCGAGGAGCGCGTCGGTGCGCGCGTCCCGTGCGGACCGGCCGGCGAGGACGAGCACCGGCCGCGCCACGTCCTGCGCGATCCGGCGCGCGACGACGGCACCGATGCCGCCCGCACCGCCCGTGATCAGGTAGACGCCGCCGTCCCGCCACGGCACACCCGCACCGCCCGGCTGCGGCGCCGCCGGATCCCAGGTGCACACGGTGCGCACGCCGTCCCGGTAGCGGATGACGACGTGGTCGTCCGCCGCGTTCTCCTCGGCCGTCACCGCGACCGAACCGGCCCTGCCCTCACGGCAGATGACCTGGCCCGCCAGCCGCGGGTGCTCCAGTGCCGCCGTCCGCAGCAGGCCCTCCAGTGCGAGGTCCGTCGGTTCGTCCGTCAGCACCTGCACCAGCGTCCTGCCCTCGTACGCCTCGGACGCCAGCTCCCGGACGATCTCGAAGACCTGGCGCGAGACGTCCGCGAAGCGGCTGTCGGTCCGCTGCCGCGGCGACTCGGCCGTCAGACAGCGAACGCCACCCAGCGTGCTCTGCGCCGACGTGAGCGTCCCGCACAGGACCACCACGCGGCGGTCGTGGCGGGCGCCACCGGACATTGCAGGTTGCTCGGTCCAGCGCGGCGTCAGGAGCGTCGTACCGACACCGGTCCCGGTCTCCCGCCCGGGAATCCAGTACCGCTCCCGTGCGAACGGGTACGCCGGCAGATGCGCACGCCGCGGCGTCCGCGCACCGTACTGCGCACGCCAGTCGGGCACGTCCCCCGCGAGCCAGCGGGCGAGCACCGTCCCCGGCTCCGCGGTCCGGCCGCCGTCGCCCGCGAGGAACGCGCGGAGCCGGTCGGCGAGTTCGCCGTGCGAGGCCACGGTCCAGCCGGCCCGCTCGGCCATGGGGGCGCGCCCCGCCTGCAGGGTCCAGGCGATCGAGGCGAGCGTCGCCGGGCGCTCTGCCGTCTCCAGGTACTGCAGCAGGCCCGCCGCGCGGTCGCGCAGCTGCTCGCCCGTGCGGGCCGAGAGCGGGACGACGACGGCGGTCTGCGCGGCGGCGTCGGCACGGACGTCGCCGTCGGGCGCGTACTCCTCCACGACGACGTGGCAGTTCGCACCGCCGAAGCCGAAGCTGCTCACGCCCGCACGCCGCGGTGCGAGGGCGCCGTCGCGGTCGCGGAGGCGCTGCCAGGGTTCGTTCTCGCGCACGATGTGGAAAGGTCCTCCGTCGAGCTGGATGTAGGGGTTGACCTCGCGGCAGTGCTGCGTCGCGGGGAGGACGCCGTGCTGCATCGCGAGGAGCACCTTGAGGAAGCCGGCGATGCCCGCCGCGGCCTCCAGGTGGCCGATGTTCGTCTTCACGGAACCCAGCCCGCAGGTGCCGCGGTTGCTGCTCCCCAGCCGCCGGAACGCGGTCTGCAGCGCGCGCACCTCGACCGGGTCGCCGAGCGCGGTCCCGGTGCCGTGGGCCTCGATGTAGCCGACGGTGTCGGGGTCCGTGCCGCTCATGGCCGCGGTGACGAGCTCGGCCTGGGCGTCCGCGTTCGGCGCCGTCAGGGAGTTGGCCCGGCCGCCGTGGTTCTCGGCGCTGCCGACGATGACGCCCAGGATCGCGTCGCCGTCCCGCTCGGCCGCGTCCAGCGGCTTGAGGACGACGGCGCCGACGCCCTCGCCGCGCACATAGCCGTTCGCGTCGGCGGAGAAGGTCTTGCAGCGGCCGTCCGGGCTGAGCATCCCGGCGCGGTGGGCGCTGACGAACGTGTCGACGCTCAGCAGCAGGTTCACCCCGCCCGCCACCGTCACGTCGCACGCCCCCGAGCGGATGGCCTCGACGGCCCGGTGCACGGCGACGAGCGAGCTCGAACAGGCCGTGTCCACCGGCTCGCTGGGGCCGCGCACGTCGAGCACGTACGAGATGCGGTTGACGAGCATCGAGTGCGCGTTGCCCGTCGAGGTGAACGCGTCCGGCGGCGTGCCGTACGCCGTGAGGAGGGTGGCGTAGTCGGTGCCCGAGACGCCCAGGAACAGGCCCGTGTTCTTCGGGAGGTCCGCGGGTGTGTACGCGCTGTCCTCCAGCGCGTTCCAGACCGTTTCGAGGGCGAGGCGGTGCTGCGGGTCCATCAGCTCCGCCTCGCGCGGGAAGATCTGGAAGAAGCCCGCGTCGAAGGCGTCGACGTCGTCCAGGACACCCGCGTGCCGCGGGAAGTCGGACGCCTCGGCGGTGGCGCGGTAGGCGGCGTCGTAGCGGTGCAGGGGGAACTCCGAGACGGAGTCCCTGCCGTTGACGAGGTTCGCCCAGTACGCGGCCAGGTCGGGCGCGCCGGGGAAGCGGCCCGCGGCACCGATGACGGCGATCCGCAGGGGCGAGCCGTCGGGGGCGGGGGCCACCGGGGCGACGGCTTCCTCGACTTCGAAGGTTTCGACGGCCGGCACCTGCGCACCCAGCTCCGCGACCAGGTGCCTCCCCAGCGCGTCGAACGTGTTCACGTCGAAGAACGCCGCGGGGCTCAGGTCGGCGCCGAGTCGCTCCTGCACCTGCTTGGCGAACGACACGAGCGAGATCGAGTCGAAGCCGAAGGCGTCGAACGTCGTGTGGACGTCCAGCTCGTCCGCCTCGAACTTGAGGATGCCCGCCGCGATGTCGCGCAGCTCGCCGATCACGGAGGCGAGCACGCTGTCGGCAGGGGCGGCCTGCACCGCAACAGACGCAGCAGCCTCCTCAGCCTCCTCGTCGCAGTGCACCCCGGTGAGCTCGCCCAGCACCGCGCCGCCCCGGCTCAGCAGCCGGACGCGTCCGGCTGCCAAGTCGCAGACGACGTACGCGGTTTCGGCGGTATCGCCGTACAGCCGTACCTCGTCGACCCCACGCGGCGAGGCCTTCGCCGCGAGGTGCACCGCCTGCGCGACGGCCGCGAGGACGAACGGCGGGACGGTGACGTTGCGCCGCGCGTGGTCCCGCTGGAGCTCCGGCGTGGCGACGCCGAGGACGATCCGGCCGTCGCGCAGCCAGTACGCCTCCGTCAGCCCGGAGAACAGCGGCTCGTACTCCACTCCGTCCGCGGCCAGTTCCGCCAGGGCCTCCGCCTTGCCGAGGGTACGCAGCGCGGTGTCCAGCGAGAGCGGCTCGTGAGCCGGCGCGACCCGGCCGTCCCCCGGTCGCACGGTGAACTGCGCGACCGGCACGCGTGCGCCCGACGTGCTCTCCGCCGACACGACACCGGAGGCCGTGCCGTTACCCGTGACGGCAAACTCCGTGACCAGGCGCTCAGTTGCCGTCCAGTCGGCCGGATCAGGCATCCGGAGGCCGTTGACCACCGCATCCGCAGCGAACCCCGAGACCCGGGCCGCGGCGAACGCCGACTCGACGGCGAACGTCGGGATGATGCCCGGCTTCCGGCCGTGCTGCAGCCCGTAGTCCGCGAGGTCGCCGAGGTGGACGTCGAGGCCGTAGCGCAGGCCGTCGACGTCGGACTCGTTGCGGCCGAGCAGCGGGTGGACCTTGTCGCGCAGGGCGAGCGGCGCGAGCACGGACGGCGCGCCGTCCTCCTGCTCGACCCAGCAGCGCACCCGCTCGAAGGGGTAGGCCGGGAGGGACACGCGCCGCTGCGGGCGGGTGTCGTCCAGCAGCTCCCAGTCGGTCCGCTTGCCGCCCGCCCACGCGGTGGCGAGCTCGCGCGCCTTCGCCGTCCGCGGGTCGGCGTCCGCGAGGGCGGCGGTGAGGTCGTGGTCGCCTGCAAGATAGCGGTCGACCGCCTCGGCGGCCGCGTGCGCGTCGCGTGCCAAGAAGGCCCAGCGGCGCGGGAGTTCGTTCTTGCCCACGCGCAGGGTGAAGGCGATGGCTGGCAGGTCGGACTCGTCGGCCCCGGCCAGGTACGCGCGGAAGCGGGTGAGGTACGCGGCGAGCGCCTCGTCGGTCATCGCGGAGAAGACGAAGAGCTCGGCGCGCCCGTCGTGTTCGCGGTGCGGGGCGCCGGCCGCGGGCACGTACTCCTCCAGGACGATGTGCGAGTTCATCCCGCCCGCACCGATCGAGGTGAGGCCGGCGCGCCGTGGGTGGACGACCGTGCGTCCGCCCTCGGTCGTGGTCACCGGCTCCCACGGGGCGAGTTCGCGCTGCACCCGGAAGGGCGTGGCGGCGAAGTCGATGTCCGGGTTGAGCTCGGAGCTGTGCAGTGACGGCACGAGCGTGCCCTCGCGGAGCTGCAGGAGCACCTTCGCGAGGCCGACCATGCCGGCGGCGTGCAGCAGGTGGCCCATGTTGGACTTCACCGAGCCGAGGGCGCAGAACTGCGTGGCGTCCGTGTGCTTCCGGAAGGCGGTGGTGAGCGCCTTGACCTCGATCGGGTCGCCGAGCGAGGTGCCCGATCCGTGGCCCTCCACGTAGCCGATGGTCCGCGGGTCGACGCCCGCGTCCTCGATGGCCTTCTCGACCGCGCGCGCCTGCATGTGCGGGTTCGGGACGGTGAACCCGTTGCGCACACCGGCGTTGGACAGGGCGGTGCCCTTGATGACGGCGTACACGTGGTCGCCGTCGCGCTCGGCCTCGACGAGCGGCTTGAGGACGACGGCGCCGACGCCCTCGCCGAGGATGGTGCCGTCCGCGCCGAGGCCGAAGCTGCGGATCACGTCCGAGGTCGCGGTCGTGAAGTGCTCCTGCGACGACGAGACGAGGTTGTACGGGTGCAGCAGGAGGTTCGCGCCGCCCGCGACCGCCATCCGGCACTCGCGGTTGCGCAGCATCTGAACGGCCTGGTGCACGCACGTCGACGAACCCGAGCACATGGTGTCGAGGAAGACCGACGGACCGGTGAGCCCGTAGAAGTACGACAGCATGTTGGGGAGCGTCCCCGTGTAGCTGCCGCTCGCCGGGGCCCCGCGCGTGAGGTTGTTCTGGAAGCCGTACAGGTTGTAGTGGTTGCTCATCGTGCCGACGAGCACGCCCACGTCGCCCTGGTACCGCCGCTGGATCGTCTCCCGCGAGTACCCCGCGTCCTCCAGCGCCTCGACGCCGGCCTGCAGGAAGAGCCGCACCTCCGGTGACATCCGCTCGGCCTCGCGCTTCGAGATGCGGAAGTAGCGGGGGTCGAACTCGTCGATGCCGCGCAGGAAGGTGCCCGTGCGGATGACGCTCTTGCCGAGAACGTCGCGGTCGCGGCTGTACAGGGCGTCGTGGTCCCAGCGGTCGCGGGGGACCTCCTCGAAGCTGTGGCGGCCCTCTTCGAGGACGGACCACAGCTCGTCGAGCGTCTCGGCGCCCGGGTAGCGGCCGGAGATGCCGATGACGGCGATGTCGTGGTAGTCGTCGCGCGTGGCGGCCGGTTCGGCCTGAGGGACGGGTGCGGTGGCGAAGCGGGCGCGCGGCGCGCGCTGTTCCACAGGGGCCGCCGGGGCCGCCACGGCCTGCCCGCCGCCGAGGACGGCTTCGAGCCTCTCGCGGTGCGCCTCCGCGAAGTACCCCGCCACGCCCTCGACGTTCACGTACTCGAAGAAGATCGTCTTCGAGAGTGGGCCGAAGACGTCCTCCAGGCGTCCGGTGGTCTCCAGGATGCTGAGCGAGTCGATCCCGTACTCGACGAGGTTGACCTCCGGGTCGATCGTCCCGGGGTCGCGGTGCAGCACCTCGCCCAGAAGCCGCTTGAGGAAGACGGCCGTCCGCTCGGTCAGATCGCCCTCGGCGATGGGTTCCGCGACGGCTGCCGGCACCGGTGCGGCGACGGCGCGGCCCTCGGGGGCCATGGTCGCGTCCGTTCCGTACGCCACGACGACGTGCCCGGGCCCGTCGCCCAGGGCGCTGCCGAACACGCGCAGGCCGGGCTCCGTCGGCAGGGGCTCCCAGCCGCGCTGCCGGCGCATCGCCTCCTGCGTCACGGCGTCCACCGTCATCCCGCCGTCCGCCCACAGCGGCCAGCTGAGGGCGACGGTGCGGCCCGACCGCTCGCCGACGTCGGCGAGCGTCCGCCGGTGCCCGGCGAAGGCGTCGAGGAAGGTGTTGGCGGCTGCGTAGTCGGACTGGCCGGAGTTGCCGTAGACGCCCGCGACGGACGAGAAGACGGCGAAGAAGTCGAGCGGCAGATCGCGCGTCGCCGCGTCGAGGTTGAGCGCGCCGCGCACCTTCGGCGCCATGACGGCCGGGAGGTCGTCCGCGTCCTTGTGCAGGACGTACGCGTCGCGCAGCACGCCTGCCGCGTGGACGATGCCGTCGAGCGAGCCGTGCTCGCGCAGGATCGTGCGGACGGCGCGTTCCACGTCGTCCTTGCTGCCGACGTCGGCGGGGACGAAGTGGGCGTCGACTCCCGCCTCGCGCAGTACGGCCAGGGCCGCCTCGTCGGCGGTCCTGCCGCTCAGGACGACCGTGGTGCCCGCATGGCGTGCGAGGTAGCGGGCGAAGTGCCGGCCCAGGCCGCCGAGTCCGCCGGTCAGCCAGTAGACGCCGCCCTCCTTCAGCGGCGGGACCTCCGGGCCGTCGCCGAGCGCGACGTCGGCGGGGCGCCACGCCTGGCGGGTTCCGTCCGCCGCGTAGCGGATCTCGGCGTCGGCACCGGTGTCCGAGGCCTCGGTGCGCAGAACCTCCGCGAGCCGTGCGGGGGTTGCGGAGCCGAGCCCCGCGATGCGCACCACGCGGCCGGAGACGAGCGGGTTCTCCAGGGCGACGGTGCGGAACAGGCCGGTGAGCGGGGCGTGGAAGTGCCGCGGCACCCGGTCGTCGACGAGGACGACGCAGCGCTGCGCGGTGCCCGGCCGGGACGCCACCAGTTCCTTCACCCGTGCGAAGACCGTGCCCAGCACGGCGTCCACACCGTCGGCGACGCGGTCGGGGGTGACGTCGGGGAGGCGCGTGAGCGTGAAGTCCCCTGCGGGCGCCGCGGTCTTGCCGGCGACGAAGCCGTGCAGCGCGGCGGCGCCCTGCCCGGCGGGCGCGGGCGCGTCGGTCCACTCGCACGTCGCCGTGACGACGCGGCCGGTCTTCTCGGCGACCGTCCGCTGCACCAGGCCGCGCAGCCGGACGGCGACGACGCCGTCGGCGTCGCACAGGTCGATGTCGAACGTGTCGAGCACGCCGTCGCCTTCGCGCCGCCGCACCCAGGCCCACGTCTCGGCCGGGCACGGGCCGTGGACGTCGATCTGCTCCAGCGCGAACGGCAGGACGGGGCCGCGGGCGGGAGCGTCCGCCGTCTCGGCCATCAGGACCAGGGATGCCTGGAAGGCCGCGTCGAGCACGCTCGGCGGCAGGACGAAGTCCTCGTCCGTGTTGGCGCCCTCGTCCGCACCGGCCGCCGCGGGCTGCTCGATGCGCGCGAGGAGTTCCCCGGAGCCCAGCCGGATGTCGCTCAACCCGCGCATGGCGGGCCCGTACTGGAGGCCCTGCCCGTCGAACGCCGCGTAGACGTCCGAGGCATCGCGCGGCGTGGGGCACGCGGCGCGCACGGCGTCGAGGTCGAGCGTCACCGGCTCGCCGGGCGCGCATGGCTCGGCGGTGCCCTGACTGTGCACCACGGCCGACGGGCCGGAGTACACCTCGAACGCGATCCGGCCGTCGTCGCCGGGGACGAGCCCCACGTGGACGTCCACCGATGCCGCGTCCGCGACGAGCGGCCGCAGCCACGCGACGTCCCGGAGCCGCAGCAGCGCCCCGTCCCCGGTGGCGTACTCCACCGCCGCGCGGGCCATCTCCAGGTAGGCCACTGCGGGCAGCACGCGGGCCCCGCGCACCTGGTGCGCGGCCAGGAACGGCTCGTCCCCGGTGAAGGCCGAGCTGTAGCGCTGCTCGGAGAGGTCGGAGGTGTTGCGGTGCACGAGCGGGTGGAGCACGGCCTGCCGGCCGGGCTGCGTCTCCGGTACCCGGAACCAGTGGCGTTCCCGGGCGAACGGGTACGTGGGGAGCCGCAGCCGGCGCCCGGGGCTGCCGAGTCCGGCCCAGTCGACGGTGCCGCCCCCGGCCCAGCGGGCCGCCGTGTCGTCGGCGGTGCCGTGGGCCGTGCCGTCGTCCAGCGTGCCGTCCACGAACTCCGCGAGCGCCGTGCGCAGTTCGGCCGTGTCCGTGACGACGAACGCCACGCGGGCGGGCATCGGTTCGCGGCCGGACTGCAGGGTGTACGCGATGTCGGCGAGGGCCTGCGGCGGGCGCAGCGCGGCGGCCACCTCGTCGCCGGGCTCGGGCGCGCGGAGGTGGTCGAGGAGGGCGCGGGCGACGGCGCGCAGCCGCTCGGGGGTCTTGGCGGAGAGGGGGACGATGTGCGGCCCCTCCTGCGCCTCGTGGTGCTCCTCGGTGCGGTGCTCCTCCAGCACGACGTGGGCGTTCGTCCCGCCGAAGCCGAACGAGCTCACGCCCGCGCGGCGCGGGGCGCCGCCGGCCGGGGCGGGCCACGGCCGGGTGTCGCCGACGATGCCGAACGGGCTGCCGTCGAGCTTGATGAGCTTGTTCTGCACCTCGAAGCCCGCGGTCGCGGGCAGCGTCCCGGCCGCCAGGGCGCCGATCACCTTGGCCATCCCCGCGACGCCCGCGGCGCCTTCGAGGTGCCCGATGTTGGTCTTGACCGAGCCGATGCCACAGGTGCCGGCCTCGGCCTCGGTGCCCTGCGCCGCGTGGAGGTTCGCGAACGCCCGCTTGAGGGCGATGATCTCGATCGGGTCGCCGACGGGCGTCCCCGGCCCGTGCGCCTCGATGTACGAGACCGTCTCCGGGCGGATGCCGGCGCGGTCGTAGAGGCCCTGGATCAGGTCGGCCTGTGCCGCCGGGTTGGTGACCGTGAGCGAACTGGTCCTGCCGCCGTGGTTGGTGGCGATGCCCTTGATGACGGCGTGGACCGGGTCGCCGTCCTCGACCGCCTGCGCGAGCGGCTTCAGCAGCAGGACGGCGCCGCCCTCGCCGCGCACGTAGCCGTCGGCGTTCTGGTCGAAGGCGCGGCTGCGGCCGGTGCGCGAGAGCATGCTCGCCTGGCTGAAGGCGACGAAGTGCTTCGGCGACCAGGCCAGGTTGACGCCGCCGGCGAGCGCGAGGCCGCATTCGCCGTTCTGCAGCGCGGAGACGGCCTCGTAGACCGACACGAGCGAGGACGAGCACGCCGTGTCGTTGGTGATGCTCGGACCCTGGAGGTCGAGGACGTAGGAAATGCGGTTGGCGATGATGGAGTACGCGGTGCCGGTGGGGAAGTAGACGTCCGTCTTGACGCCCTCGCGCTCCATGAGCTCCGCGTAGTCCGCGTGGCACACGCCCATGAAGACGCCGGTCTTCGTGCCCGCGAACTCGCTCGCGCGGTATCCGGCGTCCTCGATGGCCTTCCAGGCGAGTTCGAGGGCGAACCGCTGCTGCGGGTCCATGCTCTCCGCCTCGCGCGGGGAGATGCTGAAGAACGAGGCGTCGAAGCAGTCGGCGTCTTCGACGAACCCGCCCCAGATACTGCTGGTCTTCTCGGCACCGCCCTTCGGATCGCCGAACCAGCGTTCCTTCGGCCAGCGTTCGGCCGGCACCTCGGAAATCAGCGACCGCCCGGCGACGAGATGCTGCAGGAGCTCCTCGAGGGTGTCCGAGCCGGGGAATCTCAGGGCCAGGCCGATGACGGCGATGTCGTTCGTGCTCATGCGCCCCGCCTGTCCACGATGGTGTGCAGTTTCAGCTCGGCATCCGACGGGGTGCCCATCACGTCTTCCCTGTTCATCACGAATTGCCGGTGGAGAAGGGCCGTCGACAGCAGATAGACGAACGCCTGGTCCTCCTTGGTGCTGATCTCCGCGTCGGGGGTGGACATGACCTTGTCCACGAGCTTGCGGGCGAAGACCGGGTCGACGCAGTCGAGCTTCCCGAGCTCGGCGTCGGAGAGCAGCAGTTCCAGGTAGTCGGGCCGCTGCGCCTTGAACACGGCGCTGCCCGGTGCCTTGTACGGCTGTTTGCGCCGGGTGATGCTCACCTCGGGCAGCTCGCCGCGGAACGCCTTCTTGAGGATCTCCTTCTCGGTGAATCCGTCGTCGAACCGCAGATTCACCGATGCGGCCGCCCGCACCACCGCCGGGTCGAGGAACGGGCACCGGTTCTCGACACCGTGCGCGAGGCCCATGCGCTCGCCCTGCGTCGAGAGGAGATAGCCGGGGAGCAGCGTCTTGTACTCCAGCCACTGCGCCTTCTCGACGGCGGAGAGCGCGGCGTAGCCCGGTGTGGTGCGGACGAGTTCGAGCAGGTCCGCGAAGGGCTCGGTGCGGTCCTTCACCAGGCGGGCGGCGAACCGGCCGTTCTGGTAGCGCAGCTCGTGCGAGAAGAGGCCGGGCAGCTGCTCCACGGAGAACTGCCGGAAGAGCCCGGCCATGTGCTTCTGGTGGGCCGGGCCGAAATGGGCCAGCTCGGGGTGGAGCGCGGCGAGTTTCGCCTTCCGCTCCTCGTCCGGCAGCTCGTTCCAGGAAGCGCGCAGCAGCGTCTCGCGGAAGAGCGAATAGCCGAGGAACGCCTCGTCGGCGCCCTCGCCGCTGAGGATCGTCTTGATGCCGGCCGTGCGCACGTGGCGCGACAGCAGGTACATGGGGACGAATGCGGTGCGGAACGAGGGGACTTCGGCGTGGTGGACGGCGGACGGGAAGGCCTCGGCGATGTCGGCGCCCGTCACGGCGATGGACGAGTGGCGGGTCCCCAGGTGGGAGGCCACGGTCTGCTGGCTGCTCGACTCGTCGAAGGTGCGGTCCTCGAACTCCACCGAGAACGTGCGCACCTCGTACGGGGAGAGGTCCGTCGCGAGCCGGGTCACGATGGACGAGTCGAGGCCGCCGCTCAGATAGACGCCGACCTCGACATCGCTGCGCAGCCGCAGCTCGACGCTCGTGCGGAGCGTCTCGCGGACGTACTCCGCCGCCTCGTCCTCGGTGCCCGTGAACGGGTCCGCGACGAGGCCGAGTTCCTCGTAGGTGTGCAGTGCGCGGTGCTCCCCGCGCACGGTGAGGACGCTGCCCATCGGGAGCTGGCGGATGCCCCGGAAAGGGGTGCGGTCGGGCAGCGGCGTCCACACGGAGTAGATCGTTTCGAGCTCACGGGGGTCGAGCTCGAAACGGAATCCGGGAAAGGCGCGGAAGGCCTTCATCTCCGAGGCGAACAGGAAGGCGCCGGGGCGGTCGGCGTAGAAGAGCGGGCGCTTGCCGTAGCGGTCACGGGCCAGGAAGAGCTCGCCCGACTCCGCGTCCCTAATCGCCAACGCGAAAGCGCCGTTGAAACGCGGCAGGCACGCGGGTCCCCACTGGATCCAGGACTGCAGGACCACTTCGGTGTCCGAGTGGGTGCGGAACACCCGGCCGAGCCGTTCCAGTTCGGCACGGAGTTCCAGGTGGTTGTACAGCTCACCGTTGAAGCAGATCCAGTGGCGCTCCGAGGCGTCCGGCATCGGCTGCTGCCCCGAGGCGAGGTCGACGATCGCCAGCCGGACCATGCCCATCGCGATGCCGTCGTCGAGGTAGTAGCCCGCCTCGTCAGGCCCGCGGTGCCGGATCTGCGACAGCATCGCGGTGACGGTCTCGGGTGCCGCGGCGCCGCCCTGGAGCGACGGCGCGAGGAATCCGGCTATCCCGCACATGCAGTGTCCCCTTGGCGTTCGGAGAGCTTTGCGGCCACGAAGCCGTCGATCGCGTCGAGCGAGACGAAGACGCTCGTGAGCATGTCCTCGTCGGATATGCCGATGCCGAACTCGTCCTCCAGGAAGCTCATGAGCTGGATGTAGCCGAAGGAGTCCATGACCCCGGCCTTGAAGAGGTCGCTGCCGGACGTGATGTCGCCGCCGAACTCGACCAGGAAACGGTCCTCGACGAACTGCCGGATCTTCTCTGTTCTGTCCACGTGTCAGGTCCTGTTCGGGGCGGAGGAAGCGGTGGCGGGGGAGAAAGAGGGGGAGGAGGCGCGGATGCCGTCGACCATGCGCAGCAGGGACTTGCCGCCCACTTCCTCGCACTCCAGGGGGGTGCCGTGGGCGAGCAGGCCGCGAATGCTGTCCGTCCAGCGCACCGGAGCGACGAGCTGCTCGCTCAGCGTCCGGACGATCGCGCCCTTCTCGTAGGGGCGCCCGGTCACGTTGGCGATCACCGGGGCCGTCGGCTCCGCGAAGGTGAACTGCCGGAGGAATTCCTCGAACGCGGCGCGGGCCGGCTCCATGTAGCGCGAGTGGAACGGGGCGCTGACGCGCAGCGGGACGCAGCGCACGTCCCGGCGCTGCAGCGCCGCTTGCGCATCCCGCAGCACCTCCGACGGGCCGGCGATGACGAGCTGGGTGTCCGTGTTGTAGCCGGCCACGTCGACCCCCTCGACGCCGTCCTGCGCGAGGATGTCCCGCAGGCGCTCCTCGGGGGTGTCCATGACCGCGGTCATGCCGCCGCCGGACGCGGCGGCCATGAGCTCGCCGCGTCGCTGGACGAGCCGCAGGCCCGTCTCGAAGTCGAAGGCCCCGGCGGCCAGCAGGGCGTTGTACTCGCCCAGGCTGTGCCCGAGATAGCAGTCGGCCCGCCGCTCCTCGCGGTGGGTGCGCTCGAAGGTCAGCAGGGCGTTGACGGTGTAGAGGGCGGGCTGGGTGTGGTCGGTGCGGGAGAGCAGGCCGTCGGGGTCGTCGCGGCACAGCGCGACGAGGTCGTAGCCCAGGAGGTCGCAGGCGAAGCGGGTGAGGCCGGGGTAGCGGTCGAAGACGTCCGCTCCCATTCCCCGTGACTGTGCGCCCTGTCCAGGAAAGAGAATCGCGAATGGCATGGGGGCTTGCTGGTCCCTGTCTGCTGTGCGGTCTGCGCCGGGGTCCGGTCC
This sequence comes from Streptomyces sp. AM25, assembly GCF_058146165.1. Classification (NCBI taxonomy): domain Bacteria; kingdom Bacillati; phylum Actinomycetota; class Actinomycetes; order Kitasatosporales; family Streptomycetaceae; genus Streptomyces; species Streptomyces sp. AM25. The sequence goes on from NZ_JBKIWN010000003.1 coordinate 130,751, forward strand.
GGTGCAGTGTCCGGCCGGCGGTGGGGGGTCGCCGGCCGGCGCTGCCTCATCGTGCGTCACCGCCCTTGCCGTGGCCTGGTCGGGACGCTGGCGGCACCTTGCCGCCCGGGCTGCCGTGCTTGCCGATTCCTTGCAGTTGGCTTGCCGTTGGGCTGCCGTTGGCTGATAGGAGGTCTTGGAATGATTCGTTCCCTATGCCAAGATCACTTTCCGGAGGGGGGCGGTCACAACCAGCCCTGTCCGGCACAGACCGCGCGTAGAACGACAGGAACTCCGTATGCCCGCACCGCAGTCGCCGAGCACGCCGTCGCACACCGGGCGGGGCCTGCCGCCCGGACCGCTGCTGCGCGTCCTGGGCCCCATGACGGCGCAGCACGAGGGGGACGACCTGCCGCTCGGCCCGCCGCGCCGCCGGACGCTGCTCGCGCTGCTGCTCATACGCCTGGGCAGGGTCGTGCCCACCGAGCTGCTCGTCGAGGAGCTGTGGCCGGACGGCCCCCCGCGGCAGGCCGTCGCCACGCTGCAGAGCCACGTCTCCCATCTGCGCGGCGTCCTGGACCGCGCGGCCGGCGACGGCACGCCCTCGGTGCTGCGCCACCGGGCGCCCGGATACGTCCTCGACCTCGCCCCGGAACGGACCGACGCCGGCCGCTTCGAGCAACTCGTCACCGCCGGGCGGCAGCTGCTGGACCGCGACGACCCGCGCACCGCCCGCGACCGGCTCACCGAGGCGCTGGGCCTGTGGCGCGGCTCCCCGTACACGGAGTTCGCGGCGCACCCGCCCCTGGCCGACGAAACGATCCGGCTGGAGCAACTGCGGCTCACCGCCCTGGAGTCCTGCGCCGAGGCCGGGCTCGTCCTCGGGTCCGCCGACGAGGTGGCCGCGGAACTCGACCGCGAGGTGCGCCGCCACCCGACCCGCGAGCGGCTCGTCGGCCACCTGATGACGGCCCTGTCCCGGCTCGGCCGGCAGGCCGACGCGCTGGAGGTCTACGAGCGCACCCGCAGCCATCTCGTCGAGGAGTTCGGGGTGGACACCGCCCTCGAACTCCAGCGGGTGCACACCGCGATCCTCCGCCAGGAACCGGCCGTCGCGGAACCGGACGGCGCCGCACCGCCCGTGCTGCCCGTCGAGCCCCCGGCCGACTCACCGTCCCACGCTCCCTCCGCCGCAGCCGCCCCGGAACCGGCCCGCCAGCCCGCCCCCTCGCCGCTGGTCGGCCGGGACCAGGAGCTGCACCGCCTGGTGACCGCCGCGGCGGGTGCGCTCACCGGTCACGGCCATGTGGCGGCCGTCCTCGGCCCGGCCGGCGTCGGCAAGACCCGGCTGCTGACGGAGCTCGCCCCCGGCCTGGAGACCGCCTACGAGAACCTCGACGTGGTGTGGAGCCACTGCCATCCCGGCGAAGGGGTGCCGCCCTACTGGCTGTGGACCCAGGTCCTGCGCCGCCTCTCGGCCGCCCGGCCGGACGCCTTCCGCGCCGCCACCGCCCCCTTCGGCCCGCTCCTGGCCCCGCTGATGCCCGAACGGCTCGCCGGGACCGGGACGTTGCCGGCCTCCGAGGCCGACTGGGCCCAGGCCCGCTTCCTCACGCACGACGCGGTCTGCGAGGTCCTGGTCGCCCTGGCCGCCAAGCGCCCGGTCGTGCTGCTCCTGGAGGACCTGCACTGGGCCGACACCCCCTCCCTGGAACTGCTCGCCCTGCTCGGCACCCGCCGCCAGGGCCACTCGCTGAGCATCGTGCTCACCGCACGGGACTTCGCCGTCGACTCCGACGCCACGATGAGCCGGCTGCTGTCCGACGTCCTCAGAGGCCCCCGCACCGAGACGCTGCGGCTCGACGGGCTCTCCCGCCCCGCCGTCGCCGCCCTCGTCGAGGCCGCGGCCGGGCCGGGGGTGGACGCGGACGTCGTCGAGACGCTGCACCGGCGCAGCGAGGGCAACCCGTACTTCGTCATGCAGCTCCTCTCCCTCCTCGGCGATGCCCGCCGCCTGCACGACAGCGGCGCCACGGACGTCTTCCTCACCCGGATCCCCACCGGCGTGCGCGAGGCGCTGCGCCAGCGCTTCGCCGCGCTGCCCGACCACGTCCTGCGCCTCCTGCAGCTGTGCGCCGTCATCGGCGACGAGATCGACACGGACCTGCTGCTGCGCACCGCCGACACCGAGCCCGAACCCGTCGCCACGGCACTGGAGTCGGCGATCCGCGCCGAACTGCTCGGCGAGGACCCGCACCACCCCGGGCGGCTGCACTTCGCCCACGCCCTGGTGCGGGAGACGCTCGTCGACGAGATCCCCCGAGACGAACGCCACCGGCTGCACGCCCGCACCGCCGAGGCCCTGTGCGCCCGGCGGCACGGGGAGCTGGGGGGCGAGGAGATCGAGCGGGTCGCCCACCACACCTGGAACGCCAAGGAGACCATCCACGCCGAGGAGGCGCTGCCCCGGCTGCTGCGCGCCGCCGAGCACGCCGAACAGCACCTGGCGTACGAACACGTCGAGACCTGGCTGCGCCGCGCCGTGCACCTCGTCGGCTACCTGTCGCCCGACGACACCTCGGCACGCGGCCTGGAACAGCGGCTGCACATCCAGCTCGGCCAGGTGCTGGCCACCACCCGCGGCTACGGCGACGCCGAGGCCGAGGCGGCCCTGGGCCGGGGCCGGGCCCTGAGCACGGTCACGGAGGCACCCGAGGACCCGTCGGTGCTGTGGGCCCTGTGCGCAGCACTCCTGGTCACCGGCCGCTATGACGAATCGCGCCAATTCTCCGGCTTGTCACGGGAGATCGCCGCCCGGACGCAGCAACCGGTGGCCCTGCTCGGCGCGGCCTACGGCGAGGGCATCGTGCTGCACGTCCGGGGCCGGCTGCCCGAGGCGCTCGGCGAACTGGAGCCCGCCGTCGAGATGGCCGACCGCTTCGCCCGCGAGGGACACGAACTGGCCCGCACCTTCCAGCACGACCCGCGCGTCTCCTGCCGCTCCTACGAGGCATTCACCCGCTGGATCATCGGCGACCGGGAGACGGCCGCGCAGCGCCGCGCGGAACTGCTGCGCCTGACCGGTTACGAGAGCCGGCCCTCCGACCGGTCCTTCGCCCTGTACGTGGACGCGGTGCTGGCCGCCTGGGAGGGGGACGCGGATGCGGTCCTCGCCGCGACCGACGAGGGCATCCAGGTGGCCGCCGACCACGGACTGCTCTACTGGAAGGCCATGCTGAGCGTGCCCCGGGGCTGGGCCCTGACCCACTCCGGCCGGGAGGCCGGGGGCCTCGCGCTCATGCACGCCTCCCTGGACGAACTCCGGCTCTCCAGGAGCCACTTGCGCCTCCCGCTGCACCTGGGCCTGCTCGGGCAGGCCCAGCACCGCGCCGGGCGGCGGGAGGAGGCGAAGGACACCTTCCGCAAACTCCTCGCCGTCGTCGGCCACCGCCGCGAGCACGTCTACCTCGACCCGGCCCTGCCGGCCACCCGGCTCCTGCACGACCTTCTCGGGCGGAGCGCAGCGGAGTCGGTGTTGGCGGGGTAGGGGCCCCGTCAGGTGGGCGCCCCGTCAGGGGCGCGGGGAACTGCGCGACAAGCTCCCGGCTGCCTGCAGCCGAAGCACGACCCCGGAGGTCCGGGGCGAAGCCCCGGGTGCCTCGACTGCAGGCGCGTCGTGGCCGGTCGCGCAGTTCCCCGCGCCCCTGACGGGGCCCCTACGGGGAGGGGGCGCTACAGCGCCCCCTCCATCGCATCGCGCCAGATCGGCCCCGCCAGCGTGCCGCCGAACGCCTGGCCGATGACGGCGCCGCCGATGCTCTGCCCGTCGAGGTCCTGGGGGCTCGCGGGGTCGCTGACGACGGTGGCGCCGGACACGTCGGAGGTGTAGCCGACGAACCACACCTGCTTGCCCTCGTCGGTGGTGCCGGTCTTCCCCGCGCTGTCCCGGCCGCTCAGCCCCGCCGGCTTGCCGGTGCCGTCCTCCACGACGCCCTTGAGCATGGACGACACGGCGTCGGCGGTCCCCGAGGACATGGCCTGGTGGCAGTCGGCCCGCGGCACCGCGATCTCCTTGCCGTCCGGCCCGGTGGCGGAGGTGACGGCGACCGGCGTGCAGTAGGTGCCGTGGTCGGCGAACGCCGCATAGGCGCTCGCCATGTCCAGCGGGGTCAGGTCGTTGGTGCCCAGCGTGAGGGACGGCACGACCTGCAGCGCGTTCCCGTCGGCCTGACGCGCGATGCCCAGCCGGCCGGCCATCGCGGCGACCTTGCACAGGCCCGTGTCGGCCTCCAGCTGGGCGAAGTAGGTGTTGACGGACTTGGCCATGGCCTCCGGCATCGCGAACGGGCCGACCAGGGACGGGCTGTCGTTGTGCACCTGCTGCCCGCCGTCCGTGTAGCCGCGCCCCGCACAGTCGGTCATGGCGGGCCACGGCATGGAGTACGGGGACGGATACTTCCGGTCCGGCCGGGCGCCGTCCTCCAGCGCCGCCGCCGCGACGACGGGCTTGAACGTGGAGCCGGTGGGGAATCCGAGCCCGCCGCCCATGGCCGTACCGACGTTGAGGTTCAGCCCGGTCTCGTGCGCCCCCGTGCCGTAGTCGCGGCTCTGGGCCATCGCCAGGATCCGGCCGGTGCCGGGCTGCACGAGGGTCGTCGCCGCGGCCGCCTGGTCGGTGGTGTAGACGTGGGAGGTCACGGACTGCTGAACGGCCTGCTGCGCCCGGGGATCCAGGGTCGTACGGATCTGCAGGCCACCGCGGTGCCACAGCGCCCGGCGGACGGCTGCCGTCCCGCCGAAGGCCGGATCGTCGAGGACGGTCCGGCGGATGTAGTCGCAGAAGAACCCCTCGCCCTGCTCCGCGGTGATGCAGCCCTCGTGCGGCGGGTTCTGGTCGAGCTTCACCGGCTGGGCGATGGCCTGTCGGGCCTGCGCGGTGGTGATGGTGCCGTACTGGGCCATCTTGCGCAGGACGGTGTCGCGGCGCTGCCGGGCCAGTTGCGGGTTGACGACCGGGTCGTAGGAGGACGGGGACCGGACCAGCCCGGCCAGCAGTGCCGCCTGCGGCAGCGACAGGTCCGCGGCATGGACGCCGAAGTACCGTTCCGCTGCGGCCTCGACGCCGTACGCCTGCTCGCCGAAGTAGGTGATGTTGAGGTAGTCGGTGAGGATCTCGTCCTTGGTGAGGGTCTTCTCCAGCTCGATCGCGTAGCGCAGCTCCCGGATCTTGCGGTCGAGGGTCTGGCGCTGGGCCTGCCGGACGGCCTTCGGGTCGTCGCCCGCCTCTTCGACGAACACGTTCTTCACGTACTGCTGGGTCAGCGTCGAAGCGCCTTGCACCACGCTGCCGTTGGTGGTGTTGCGGTCGAGCGCACGCAGCACGCTCTTGAGGTCCACCGCGCCGTGCCGGTAGAAGCGGCTGTCCTCGATGTCGACGAGTGCCTTGCGCATCACCGGGGCCATGCGATCACCGGGCACGACGGTGCGGTTGCGGTCGTAGACGGTGGCGATGAGGCCGCCCTTCGCGTCGTAGATGCGGGAGGACTGGGTGAGCGGCGAGGAAGTGAGGGCGTCGGGAAGGCCGTTGAAGTCGTCGGTCGCGGCCTTGGCGGTCAGCCCGAGGACGCCGAGGGCGGGCATGGCCATGCCCGCGAGGAGGATGCCGGCCAGGGCGCCGGCGGCGAGGAGTCGGTAGACGTTCACGAGCCGTGAGCCGGGCCTGCGGGGGCGCGTCAATGGCATGCGGGAACCATACGGGGCGAACCTGAGGGTTCGCCCCGAAGTCGGCGGTTCCGGAACGGCCCCCGTGGGGCGTGGTGCGTTCGGCTGCGGGCCGGTCGTGGTTGCTCGCGCAGTTCCCCGCGCCCCTGACGGGGCGCTCGCCCGGGGTTGTGCGCACCGGCAGCAACCACCCTCCTCACGGCAACAACCCCGACCGCGCCAAGTCCCGCCACAGGCCCGGCGGTACGGCGACGTCGGCCAGCCGTACATCCTCCGCCACCTCCGTCGCGCTCCGCATGCCCACCAGCACACAGGCCGCATCCCGCGCCGCCCACGCCAGCGCCGCCGCCGCAAGCGGCACGCCGTGCGCCCCGCACACCGCGGCGATGTGCCGCGCCCGCGCCACCACAGCCGGAGGCGCCACCGCATAGTCGTACGCCGACCCCGGCCGAGGATCGGCCAGTACCCCGCTGTTGAACACCCCCGCGGCGACAGCCGCCACTCCCTCCCGCCGGCACAGCGGAAACAACTCCCGCTGCGCGCTCCCGTCCAGCAGGCTGCAGCGCCCCGCGCACAGCACCACGTCCAGATCCGTTTCGGCCACGAACCGCGCCAGCATGGCGGTCTGGTTCATGCCGGCCCCGATCGCCCGCACCACGCCCTCCGTCCGCAACTGCGCCAGTGCAGGGAACGCCTCGCCCACCGCCTGCTCCCAGTACGCGTCCGGGTCGTGGACGTACACCACGTCCACCCGGTCCAGGCCGAGCCGCCCCAGGCTCGACTCCAGGCTCCGTAACACCCCTTCGCGGCTGTAGTCGCGGATCCGCACCCGGTCCGGTGCGCCCGGGAACTCGGGCGCACCGCCGTCGCCCTCCGCGCCGAGCAGGCGCCCCACCTTCGTGGACACCGTGAACGCGTCCCGCGGGCACCCCCGCAGCACCGCGCCGAGCCGCTGCTCGGACAGGCCCGCGCCGTAGTGCGGGGCGGTGTCGAAGTAGCGGATCCCCGCCTCCCAGGCGGCACTTACCGCGCCCTCCGCCTCCGCATCCGTCACCGGACGGAACAGGCCGCCCAGCGGCCCGGCCCCGAAGCCGATCCGCGTCACGGCGACACCGGACCGGCCGAGTACCGACGTCTCCATCAATCCCTCCGCCTCCAGTACGCCTCGATCTGCTCCAGCGACCGCCCCGCGGTCTCCGGCACCCGGCTGCGCACGTACCAGGCGGCCACCGCCGACAGCGCCGCGAACACCCCGAACACCCCGCTGCCCAGCGCCCGCAGCACGTCCGGGAACGCGAGCGCGAAGGAGAAGTTGAGCAAGTACTGGGTGAACGTCACCACGCCCATGCCGAGCGCCCGCGCCCGCAGCGGCAGCACCTCCGGGCAGTACAGCCAGAACACCGGGCCGAGGCCGAAGCCGAACGCGAAGGTGTAGACGAAGACGCACAGCACGGCGAGAACGGTGACCTGCGGGAACAGTGCCAGCAGCGCCATCGGCGGCGCCTGTGCGGCCAGGGAGACGGTCAACAGCCGCACTCGGCCCAGGCGTTCGATGAACGGGAGGGACAGAGCCGTCGACAGGACCAGCGCCGTGCCCACGCCGTAATTGGCCATCCTGCCCGCGCCCGTCCCGCCGCCCCCGGCGACGTGGGAGAAGATGACGGGCGCGTAGTACACGACCGCGTTGATCCCCGTGAACACCTGGAAGAACGTCAGCGTCAGCGTGATGCGCAGCGCCGACCGGTACTGCCCCAGCAACTCCTGCACGCCTGCGTGCTGTTCGGCCAGGCTCGCGCGGATCCCGGCCACTTCCTCGTCCGCGGTCCGGGCGTCGGCGCGCAGCCCGCGCAGCACCCGGGCCGCCTCGGCCTCGCGGCCCCGCAGCATCAGCCAGCGCGGGCCCGGCGGGCTCGCGACGATGCCGGCCAGGAAGAGTGCCGCCGGGAGCGCCCCGAGGCCCAGCATCCACTGCCAGGCCCCGGCGTCCGACAGTGCGTCGTCGACGGTGTAGGCGAGCAGGATGCCCACGTTGACGGCGAGTTGGTACAGCGCCGTGATCCGGCCGCGGAGGTGCTTCGGGGCCAGCTCGCTGAGGTGGATCAGGCCGAACATGTTCGCCAGGCCCACCGCGAAGCCCAGGACGAACCGGGAGGCCATCAGCACCGCGGCGTCGGGTGCCAGGCCGCAGCCCACCGAACCGGCCAGGAACACGGCGCCGGCCAGGATCAGCAGATGCCGCCGGTCCCAGCGCCGCGCGGCCAGAGCGCCGGCGACGATCGCCGGCAGGGCGCCGAGCAGGATCAGGCTGGTGACCAGGCCCTGCCCGGTGGAGTCCAGCCCGAAGCGGTCCGACAGCGGCTGCAGCGCGCCGGAGATCGCCCCGGAGTCGTACCCGTACAGCACACCGGACATGCCGCCCAGCACGGCCACGAGGTGGACGCGGCCGGGCACCCCGGCCACGGCCGGTCCGTCGGCGCCGGTTCTCGGTGGCGAATGCGTCATGTGACCCCCTCAGCGGACTCGCGCCCCGCGGAGCGCCTCGGCATCCCGGGCAACTTCCCCAAAGAATGCGGCTGTTCGCCGCCACGGCAAGAGGGCCATCACGGCCACGGCCTGCCGACAGGCAATGGACGCCACACGGCCGGAAGGCAATCATGGGCTCATGCCGGCCGCGGTCCGCGTCCGCCCGAAGGAGGGGGAACCGGGATGAGCCAGGCACCCGAGCACCTGGAACCGCTGTATCTGGAACCGCGGCTGGAGCCGCCGCTCGCCCCGCTGCTGGAGGCCGGCGCCTTCCTGCACTCGCTCGCCGACGCGCTCGGCTCCCCGCTCGCCGTCCTGCTGCCCGACCGGGCCGCCGAGAACGCGGGGCACTTCCGTGCGGTCTACCGGCGCCACCACCTCTCCGGCAGCGTCTTCTACGCCCACAAGGCGAACCGGTCCAGTGCCCTGGTGCGGCGGCTCGCCGTGACGGACGCCGCCCTCGACGCGGCCTCGCTCGGCGAGCTGCAGCACGCCCTCGGTGCCGGGTTCACCGCGGACCGGATCGTGGCCACCGGCCCCAAGGACCCGGAGTTCCTCTGGCTGGCCGCGCTGACCGGGGCCATCGTCCACATCGACGGCCAGGGCGAGCTGGAGGGGCTCGCGGGCCTCGTCCGCAAACACGGCCTGCCCCGGGTGCGGATCCTGCTGCGGCTGTCGGACTTCCGCGCGCCCGGCGTCCGGATACGGTCGCGGCCCAGCCGCTTCGGCACCTCCGCCGGGTCGCTGGACCGGCTGCTGGACGCCGTCGAACGCCACCGCGACACCGTCGAACCCATCGGCACCGCCTACCACTTGGACACCACCAGCCTCGACGAGAAGGCGGTGGCCCTGGAGGGCTGTCTGCACGCCATGGACGCGCTGCGCCGCCGCGGCTTCCGGCCGCGCGCCGTCGACGTCGGCGGCGGCTTCGGCGTCGACTACCTCGCGCACGGCGCCCAGTGGGACCGCTACACCACCGCGCTGACCCATGCCGTCCTCGGCAAGCGGCCCCCGCTGACCTGGGGCGGACACGGCTACGGCCTGCGCGCCGAGAGCGGCACCCTGCGCGGCACGCTGGGCCTGTACCCCTCGCACCGCCCGGTCGCGGGCGCCGCCTACCTGGACGCGCTGCTCTCCCTGCCGGCCCCCTCCCTCGGCCGCCCGCTGGGCGCCCTGCTGCTGGAGAACCTCTACGACCTGCACGCCGAACCCGGCCGTGCCCTGCTGGACCAGTGCGGGTTCACCCTCGCCCGGGTGCTGGAGGTGCGGCGGACCGACTCCGGGGAGCAGCTGGTCCGGCTCGCGGCCAAGGCGAGCGACATCGGCCTGGAGGAGCACGGCGTGCTCGTCGATCCCGTCCTCGTCGGCCGCGACGGCGACGGCCCGGGCGGGCCGCCGGTCGGCGTCCACCTCACCGGCAGCCTGTGCCTGGAGAGCGACCTGATCACCCGCAGGACGGTCTTCCTGCCCCGCCCGCCGCGCCCCGGCGACCTGCTGGCCTTCGCCAACACCGCGGGCTACTGCATGGACTTCGGCGCCACCCGCGCCCAACGGCAGTCCCCTGCCCGCAAGGTCGCGGTCCACCGCGCTGCGGGCGGCTGGCAGTGGTGCCTCGACGAGCAGTACTGGCCGATCACGCGTCAGGGGGACGGACAGGCATGAGGTACGACAGCATCACCGAGGTCATCGGGGACACCCCGCTGGTCCGCATCGACCCGGCCGTGCACGGCCTGCGCCGCATCGACCTCTACGCGAAGCTGGAGATGCTCAACCCCTTCGGCTCCGTCAAGGACCGGGCCGCCTGGAACATGGCCCGGCCCGGCCTGCCCGGCGCCGTGCAGCGCGGCGAGACCGTCGTCGAGCTGTCCAGCGGCAACACCGCGAAGGCGCTGGCCCTGATCGCCGGCATGCACGGGCTGCCGTTCAAGAGCGTCACCAACCGGATGCGCATCCCGGAGATCAAGGACCTGTTGCTGCTGCTGGGCGCCGAGATCGAGGAACTGCCCGGCCAGACCGAGTGCCTGGACCCGACGCTCACCGAGGACCCGCTGACCCTCTTCCACCGCGAGCTCACCCGGCCCGGCAGCGCCCACCTGCACACCGACCAGTACTTCAACGACCGCAACACCGAGGCCCACGCTACGGGCACGGGCCCGGAGATCGTGGCCGACCTCGACGGGCGCGCCCCCGACTGGTTCATCGCCTGCATCGGCACCGCCGGCTCCTCCACGGGGGTGGCCCGTGTGCTGCGCGCCCACGACCCGGACGTCCGGGTCGTCGGACTCGTGGGCAGGAAGGCCGACTTCATCCCCGGCATCCGCACCGTCGACGAGGTGCACGAGGTGGGCCTCTTCGCCCCCGACACCTACGACACCATCGAGGCGGTCGGCACCGACGAGGCCATCGACGGCATGCTCACCCTGGCCCGCCGCTGCGGCATCCTCGCCGGGCCGACCGGGGGAGCGGCCTACTACGGCGCCGTCCGCCATCTGCGGACCGCCGAGGAGGAGTTGACGGAGCGCGCCACCGCGGTCTTCATCGTCTGCGACCGCGGCGAGAGCTACCTCAGCTACGTGCGCCGGCACCGTCCCGAACTGTTCAACCGGCCGCCGGTGAAGAACTCCGTGGACACTCTCACCCCCGCCGAGGTGCAGTCGGCGGCGGCCGTCGACACGGCGGCCGCCCAGCGGTGGATCGCCGAACAGCAGCCCCTGGTGATCGACCTGCGCAGCTCCTTCGCCTACGCCGCCCTGCACATCGAGGGGTCGATCAACATCGTCGACGAGCTCTTCGACGAACTCCTGCGCGGCGGACTGCCGTTCAGCAAGCAGCAGCCCGTCCTGCTGGCCTGTCCGGTCGGCGAACAGTCCGCCCGGTACGCCGCCCTGCTGACCCGCATGGGCCACCCCGACGTGCGCAGCCTGGCCGGCGGCATCATCGCCTGGCGCGACGCGGGCGCCCCGCTGGTGCGTGAGTGACATGGCCGGACCGCTGGAGGACCTCGCCGCGTGGCAGCGCTCCCTGCGCGCCCAGTTCCCCATCATCGTCGCGCACCCGGAACTGGCCTACCTGGACAGCGCGGCCACCTCCCAGAAGCCGCAGGCCGTCCTGGACGCCGTGCAGCACTACCTCACCACGAGCAACGCCAACGCGGGCCGGGGCACGTACCCCTGGGCCAACGCCACGACGGCGCTGGTGGAACGGACCCGCGACCGCGTCAAGGAGTTCCTCGGCGACCCGGCCCCCGACCGCTCCGCCGTGCACTTCACCGCCGGCACGACGGACGGGCTGCGCACCGTCGCCCGCGACTGGCTGCCCGGCCTGCTCGCGGACGGGGACGAGATCGTCGTCCCGTTCGCCGACCACCAGGCCAACCTGACGCCCTGGCTGGAGACCGTGCACCTGCTGGCCGCGCAGGGCGTCCGGGTCGGCGTGCGGGAACTGCCCTACCAGGAGGGCTCCGGCGACTACGACCCGGCCGCGCTGGCCGCCGCCGTGGGCCCGCGCACCCGCTTCGTCGCGGCCACGCACGTGCACCACGTCTACGGCGGCGACATGAACGTCCACCGCATCCGGCGGGCGGTGGGCCCGGACGTGCCGATCTGTCTGGACGCGGCCCAGAGCGTCGGCCACCTCCCGGTCTCCGTAGCCGAGTTGGACGTGGACTTCGTGGTCTTCTCCGCGCACAAGGCGCTGGCCCTGCCGGGCACGGGCGTGGTGTGGTCGCGCGGCCGCCGCGGCCCGCGCTTCGCGCCCGGCGGCTGGGACGGCACCCCGAACACGGCCGGCATCGCGGCGCTCTCGGCGGCCCTGGACTGGCTGGACCGGGCGGGCCCGGACCGCATCGAGGCGTGGTGCACGGCCCTGGCGGCCCGGCTGACCGACGGCCTGGGCCGGCTGCCCGCCTACCGGGTGCTGGGCTGCGGCCTCAGCCTGGCGGCGGACTCCCGCGTGCAGCGGCGCACCGCGATCGTCACCTTCCGGCACCGCGACATCGACTCCGGCGACCTGGGCTTCATCCTCTTCAGTCACGGCTTCATGGTGCGCACGGACGGCCACTGCCAGGCCGGGGCGGGGGAGCGGGAGCACTCCGTGCGGGTCAGCCTGCACGTCCACAACACCGCGGAGGAGATCGACGGGCTGCTCAGCGTCCTCGCCGGCCTGCCCTGAGCTGCCGGAGCTTCTCGATCGTCAGGCCGATGGTGTTGACGGAGTCCCGGATCCGGTCGTTCTGCTGGTGGCTGCCGACCTTCTCGCTGACGTGGTCGCGGGCCTCGGCGACCAGGTCCCCGATCATCACGAGGACCGTGGCGGTCGTGACCTGTCCGCTCGTCACCGAGTCGATGTCCCAGTGCGCGTGGACGCCGAGCTCCACGACGAGCACGGCGACCATCAGGGCGGACCAGATGCCGGTCTTCTTCAGGAACGACACCAGGTTGACGTTCTCGTGCCGCAGGGCGATGGTCATGCTGACCAGCAGGACCAGCCCGGCCACGACGGCGAGGGACCGCCAGGACTGGTGGAAGACGTCCATGCCGAGGGCCAGCAGGACGAGGACCCAGGCGGTGCCCTGGACGAGGGCGCGCTCGTCATAGGCGCGCGTTGCCGGTGTCTGCGTCATGCCCCTCAGAGTAGGGGGCGGTATCGGGACATTGTGCGCTATTCGGTGCTGCGGTTTTCCGGCCCCGGCCGGTAGGGGCCGGGTGCGGCGGTGCGGCAGCGGCCTCAAGTGCGGTGTGGTGTGGGGATGTTCAACTGCGGCAGGACGTCATCAATATTTCACCGCCCCCCGTTGATCGCCTCGAACGACAGTGCCACGATGGCCGGGTCGCCGATCACGTGGGCTCGCCAAGGGGGAAGCAGCACCGTGAGTTCTCATCTCGCCGTGGGCGTCATTCTCGCCGCCATCTATCTCGTCGCCGCTCTCGTCGTCCTCGCCGTCACCCGCGCCGGCAAGAAGGGCACCCTCGGCCGGAACACCTTCGTGGGCGTGCGGACCCGGGAGACCCTGGACAGCGACGCCGCCTGGCAGGCCGGGCAGCACGCTGCCCGCCGCCGCTACCTGCGCCTGGTCCCGGTCCTGCTCGTCGCCGCGGCCGCCGTTCTGGTCAACGGCCTCGCCGACGGCCCCACTTGGGCCTACGTCGCCATCGTCGCCGCGAGCGGTGCCGTGGACATCGCCGTCGCCGTGTCGTCCGTCGCCGCGGCCAACGCCGCCGCGCGCCGCGAGCACCACGGCCCCGCCTGAACCGGCCGCGCGGCACACCATTTCGCGGATTTCCGGTGGCGGAGGCGACTCCCTCCGCCACCGGTCCTCAAGCGCCGGGCTCCTCCTCTGCATGCCCGCGAGCGGAGCGCCGGCCCGCCGCCGTCCGGGCGGTGGAACCCGTTCGACAACGACTCGACGAAAGTACCTCAATGAAGCTGAAGAAGAGCGCTGCGCTCGTCTGCGCAGCGGCCGTCCTCACCGTGGGCGCCGTCACCGGCACGGCGGCCGTGGCCGCCCCCGCGAAGAACTCCGGGGTGACCGCGCCGCTGTCCGGCAAGGCCGCCAAGCACACCGTCAAGTACTCCGACGAGGACATCGTCGGCCTGCTCATCTTCGCCAAGGGCAAGGCGGCGGACGAACACCCGGACCTGGCCAAGCAGATCCGGTCGCACCGCACGCCCGATGCCGACAAGGTGACGCCCGAGCAGATCGCGGAGTTCACCAAGGAGCTCAAGGCGATCGACACCGACTTCCACGACAAGGTCACCGTCCCCGTCCAGATCAGCGACCCGTACGCGGCCAAGGCCGGTATGGAGCGGCTGAACGACGACGTCAAGACCTACATCGCGCAGCACAAGAAGTCCGGCAACAGCCCGGACCGCGCCAACGGCTGGGTCTGGCACGACGCCAACGCCGTGATCGAGATCAACGTCCTCGGTGCCATCAACGCCATCGGCTACGCCAACGTGGCCGGTGCGACCGAGGCGGTCGTCGCCCTCGTCGTGGTCCCGTCCGCGGTGAGCTACGGCTTCGACATGAGCAAGCCCAACAGCCTGGACGCCGGCAACTTCGTCTCCGCAGTGGCCAAGAGCCTCTGACCCACCGACACCCTGCCGGGCCGCGTCGCGCACAACGCGGTCCGGCAGGGCCCGTTCACCCGCACGGGACCCGACCCGTACCAGCGCCGCATAGGGGCCATGTCCGGATGACCAGTACGTCCACAGAACACCGCCCGACGCCGACGGGAACCGGGAAGGGCCCGGTACGCCAGCTCGCTCTGTTCGCCACCGTCTGCCTGCTCGTCTTCGGGCACCTCGCGCTGTCGCTCTTCTACACGCTGCCGACCAACGCGCTGAGCAGCCGCCACTCCAAGGGGGTGCGGCCGGTCCTGAACATCCTCACTCCGGAGAACTGGGCGTTCTTCACCCGGAACCCGGAGGGCGAGCAGATCGGCATCTATTCCTACGGAGCCGACGGCTCGGTGCACAACCTCCTGAACACGCCCCAGGGTTCGCCCGCGAACCTCTTCGGCCTCTCCCGCACCCAGCGGGCCCAGGGCCCGGAGATCGGCTTCTTCAGCTCGGCCGCCACGCAGCACTGGTCCGACTGCGCCGGCTATCTCGACGACTGTCTCCGGGAGGCGTCGGCGAAACCCGCGCTGAAGGTGAAGAACACCAGCCCCGTGCCGACGGTCTGCGGTGAGGCCTACCTCACCCGGGAGAAGACGGTGCCGTGGAGCTTCCGCAACCAAGTCTCCTACGACCGGCGCGTCGAGCACGTCGCCCACCTGGACATCCGATGCCGATAATGCCCGCCGTACAGTCCCTCGCCGACCGCCTCGCCCGGCGCACCGCCCGGCACGACATGCGCTCCCCCTGGTTCGGCGCCGGGCGCACCGTCATCGCGGCGGCCCAGCTGAGCTATCTGCTGCTGACCCCGGTCAAGGCCCTGCTCGTGCCGGTCGTCGGCATGGGCGACTACCCGCACTGCAACTCCGTCCGCGCCGCCTCCGCGCTGTGCCTCGGCGGCACCGGGGCGGAGCACGAGGCCCAACGCTGGCTGCTGATCGTGATCCTGGCGGTGGCCGCCAGCGGATACCGTCCGCGCTGGACGGCGATTCCGCACGCCTGGGCCACCTACTCGATCGCGGTCGGCATCGCGGTGCCCGACGGCGGCGAGTCCGTCGCCATGATCATGTGCTTCCTCCTGATCCCCATCGGGCTGGCCGACGACCGCACCTGGCACTGGCAGCAGCCCACCGGGGAGCTCGCCCCCTCGTGGCGCACGGTCACGTTCGTCGCCTTCCTGGCGATCCGGGTGCAGATCGCCTACCTCTATCTCGACAGCGCCATCAGCAAGTTCGGCGTCGCGGACTGGGCCAACGGCACGGCCGAGTACTACTTCCTGCGCGACAACATGTTCGGTGTGGGACAGCCCTGGGACGGCCTCTTCCTCGGCCTGTCCAAGAACGCGTTCGTCGTGGTCGCGCTCACCTGGGGTGCGCTGGTCATCGAGATCGCCATCGGCGTCTCCGTCCTGGCCTCCGACCGCTGGCGCAAGGCGGGACTGGCCATGGACATCGTGCTGCACGGCTCGATCATCCTCACCATGGGCCTGTGGAGCTTCGCCCTGGTGATGATCGGCTCGGCGGTGGTGTGCGCAACCCCGGAAGGCCGCGCCCCGTCAGGGGCGCGGGGAACTGCGCGACCAGCCACCGACGACCTGCAGCTGCAGGAGGTCAGGCCTGCGTCGCCGGTTCACTGATCCGGAACCGGCTCCCGTTCCGCGCGCCCAGCCGAGCCGTGATGCTCACCCGCCGGGCGGACCCGTCCACCGTGAACTCCCGGCTCGCCAGCGCGAGCCGAACCTCCTTCTGCCCCCGGTACCGGAAGAAAACGCGGATGCGGTGCTGCCCGGCGGCAACGGGAATCTTCCCGGTGCCCCACTTCATGACGTGCTCCCGGCCGTCGATCTCGACGACCGGGAACGTCAGGAGGTGATGGAACCACGCCGCGATGGGGTGGGGCCTGACCTCGACTGCGACAACTGCCTTGTGAGCGACCATGGTTGACATGCTACTGCCCAATGATCACTGAAGTCACTCCCATCCCATAAGCCCCTCCAGCCCCGCCGGGAGGGCGCCCGTGTGCACGACGCCCAGCCGCTGCGTCGCCCGGGTCAGCGCGACGTACAGATCGCTCGCGCCGAACCCCGCCGGCTCCGCGACGATCACCGCGTCGAACTCCAGCCCCTTGGCCTGCCGCGGGTCCAACAGCACGACCGGCCGGGTCAGATCGGGCGCGGGCCCGGAGGACGCGTCCGGGAGGGCTGCGGCCAGGGCGGGCAGCAGCTCGCGCGGGGCGATCACCGCAAGACGGCCCTCGGCCCGCGCCTCGCGCGCGACCGCCTCGTGCACCGCCCGGGGCAGCTCGCCGGCCCGCAGCGCCCAGGGACGTACGCCCGTGGAGCGCACGGACCGCGGCGGTACGAAGGAGGCGTCGGCGGACCGCACGACGTCCGCCGCCACCTCCATGATCTCCGCGGGCGTGCGGTAGTTGACGCCGAGCCGGACGTGCTCCCAGCGGTCGCCGACGTGGGGCGGGAGGATGTTCTCCCAGGCGCCGCAGCCGCCCGGCTCGGCGGTCTGCGCCGGGTCGCCGACCAGCGTCATCGACCGCGTCGGGCAGCGTCGCATCAGCAGCCGCCACGCCATCGCGGACAGCTCCTGCACCTCGTCCACGATGATGTGGCCGAACGCCCAGGTGCGGTCGGCGGCGGCGCGCTCGGCCGCGCTGCGGTGGTCGGCCTCCTCGTGCCGCTCGGCCAGCCGCTCCGCGTCGACCAGGTCGTGGGCGGCCAGCACCTCCGAGTCCTCGTCCTCGCGGTCCTCGAACTCCTGGGTGCGGGAGCCGTAGGAGAGGTCGAGCACGCCCTGCGCGTAGGCGATCCGCTCCTGCCGTGCGGCCTCGGCGGCGGCGCGGGCCGCGGAGTCGTCCTCGCCGAGCAGCTCGGCGGCCTCGTCCAGCAGCGGCACGTCCGCGGGCGTCCAGGCGCCGCCCGCGCGGCGGATCGCCGCGGCGTCCGCCTCCGGGAGGTGCACGGGCTCTTCGAGGAAGTCGGCGACCAGCTGCTGCGGGGTGAGGGCCGGCCACAGTTCGTCGACGGCGGCGTGCACGTCGGTGCTGGCCGCGACGGCCTTGCCGAGCTGGGCGACGTCGTCCGGGCCGAGGAGGTTCGGCCCGCCGTACGGGTCCGCGCCGAGCCGGTCGGCCAGTCGGGCCGTGAGCCCGTCGATCACGGCGAAGGCGAAGTAGGGGCGGGCGAGGTTGTGCGGCAGCCCGGTCTCGCGCGCCCGGTGCCCGGCCGCCTCCGCGATCTCCGCGTCCAGCCGGAGCTCGCCGTCCTCGTGGTCGATCACGATCTCGGGGGCGGGCAGGGTCTGCCGGTCGCGGACGAACCGCGCCAGCGCCTCGGCCATGGCCGCGCCGCCCTTGACCGCGGCCGCCCGCGGGGTGTCGGTGCCGGTGGCGACGACGCCCGGGAAGAGCTCGCCGGGCGTGGCCAGCAGCACGCCCGTCTCGCCGAGCGCGGGCAGCACCTCGCCGATGTAGCCGAGGAACGCCGGGTTGGGCCCGACGATCAGCACGGCCCGGCGGGCGAGCTGCTCCCGGTGCGCGTACAGCAGGTACGCCGCGCGGTGCAGGGCGACGACGGTCTTGCCGGTGCCCGGGCCGCCCTCGACGACGAGCACGCCGTGGTGCGGGGCGCGGATGATGCGGTCCTGCTCGGCCTGGATGGTCTGCACGATGTCGTGCATCCGCCCGGTGCGCGCCGAGTCCAGCGCGGCGAGCAGCACCGCGTCCGCGTCCGCGCCCTCGTGGCCGGTGCGTTCGGGGTCGGTGAGGTCCAGGATCTCGTCGTGCAGCGCGGTGACCCGCCGCTGCTCGGTGGTGATGTGCCGCCGGCGGCGCAGCCCCATCGGGGTGTGCCCGGTGGCGAGGTAGAACGGCCGCGCGACCTCGGCCCGCCAGTCGACGACCAGCGGGGTGCGCTCCGCGTCGTCGCTGCGTATGCCGATGCGCCCGATGTGGTGGTCGCGCCCGTCGCGGAACTCCAGCCGCCCGAAGCACAGTCCGTGCTCCCCGGAGTCGAACGCGGCGAGCAGCCCGGACTGCTCGGCCACCGCCACGTCCCGCTCCAGGCGCGCCTGGAAGGTGCGCCCGTCCCGGCCCAGGGCCTCGCGCACCGACTCCTCGGCGCGCGCCCGCAGTTCGGCGAGCCGTGCGTACAGCAGACCGAGGAATTCCTGCTCGCGCTGCATTTCCTCGTTTGACAATTCGGCTCCCGCCCCGATAGAATGCCCCTATAAAGCTTGCCCCTGGCCTGAATTGACCGGGCAGGGAAACATCCAATATACGCAGAGAAATACCCCGGGCGTCAATCCGCCCGGGGTATTTTCCGTCCCGGGGATGAATGCGGGTTTCCGTTTGCGGTTCCGGGGACAGGGATTTCCGGGTGCGCGTGCTCTGTACCGTCACCGGATCCTCCTCGCATGCCAGGGCCCTGCTGCCGCTGGTCTCGGCACTGGCCGCGGCGGGCCATGCCGTGCTCGTCGCCGCACCCCCGCAGTTCGTGGCCGGCTTCGCGGGCCGGCAGGTGCGGACCGCGGGGGTCATGGCGGATCTCCACGAACACATGGCCCGTCGCTTCCGCGAGGGCGGGGCCGCCGCTGCGGCCGGGCCGCCGGGGGCGGGGGCCGTGGAGTTCTTCGCGGGCCCCCACCTCGCCGACAGCTGTGCCGCGCTGCTGCCCGCCGCCCGCGACTTCGGCCCGGACCTGCTGGTCCGTGACGGCGGCGAGTTCGCCGGGTGCCTGGTGGCCGAGGTGCTGGGCGTTCCGCACGTGGCGGCGCCGTCCGGCGCGGCCAACCACCTCGACCCGGTGCACCTGCTGCCCGTCCTGAACGGACACCGCGTCCGGCTGGGACTGCCCGCCGCGGACGATCCGTACTGGATCCACCGGCACGGCCGCCTGGACTGCATGCCGCCCGCCTTCTCGTTCACGGCCCACCCGGCCGTCACGACCTTCGCCTACCGCCAGCCCGCGGACGTCGACCCCGCCGAGGCCCTGCCCGGCTGGATGGCCGAACTGCCCACGGACAGACCGCTGGTGATCGCCGCCTTCGGCACCGTGCTGCCCATGCTGGCAGGGCTGCCGGGGAACGCCTTCGACGCCGCGCCGGTGCTGAACGCCGTCGTCGCGGGGCTGGCGCAGCTGGACTGTGTGGCCGTCGTCGCCACCGGAGGTCTCCCGGTCGCGCACGACCCGGCGGACGGCGGCGTGCACCTGGTGGACCGCTTCCCCCAGCCCCTGCTGCTCCGGTGCGCCCAACTGCTCGTCACCCACGGGGGATACAACAGCATCAGGGAGGCCGTGGGCGCCGGTGTGCCCATGGCCGTGGCGCCCCGCTTCGGCGACCAGCCCGCCAACGCGGACCGGGTGCAGAAGCTCGGGCTGGGCGACAGCATCGCGGGCCCGGCCGCCGTCCCGGACCCCGGGCGGGTCGCCGCCGTCTGCGGGCGGCTGCTCGGCGATGCCCGGATCGCCGAAGAAGTGCGCTGCGCCCAGCGGCAGATACTGACCCTGCCGCACGTCGAGTCGGCCGTCGCCGACCTGGAACGGCTCGCGCACGGGGCGCACTGACCGCGCGGTCGCCACGCGGCGTATCGTGCGGGAATCAACCTTCGAGCAGGGGAGGGCACATGAGCGTCGCGGTGGAACACCGCCACGTCGAGGTGAACGGCATCAGGCTGCACATCGCCGAGCAGGGGGAGGGCCCGCTGGTCCTGCTGCTGCACGGCTTCCCGGAGTGCTGGTACTCCTGGCGCCACCAGTTCGCGCCCCTGGCCGCGGCCGGATACCGGGTCGTGGCGCCGGACCAGCGCGGGTACGCCCGCAGCGACCAGCCCGACGACATCGCCGCCTACAGCCTGCTGCACCTCACCGGCGACGTGATCGGGCTGATCCACGCGCTGGGCGAGGAGCGCGCGGTCGTCGTCGGCCACGACTGGGGCGCCCCGGTCGCCTGGACGACGGCGCTGCTGCGCCCGGACGTGGTGCGTGCGGTCGCCGGGCTGAGCGTCCCGCACCTGCCGCGCGGCGAGGAGCCCCCGCTGCCCCGGCTGCGCGCGGTGCTCGGGGACGGGTTCTACCAGCAGTACTTCCAGGAACCGGGCGTCGCCGACGCCGAGTTGGCGCAGGACCCGACGGTCACCTTCCGCAGTCTCCTGTCCGGCAGCGACGGCGGCAGCCCGGCCACGGACCCGCCGCGCCCCTGGGTCGTCCCCGACGGCGCCACGCTCCTCGACACCATGCGGGAGCCCAAGGAGCTCCCCGCGTGGCTCACCGAGGAGGATGTCCGGGTCTTCGCCCGCGAGTACGCGCACCACGGCGACCGCGCCTTCACCGGCGGCCTGAACTGGTACCGCAACATCGACCGCAACTGGGAGCTGCTCGCCCCCTTCGAGGGCCGCGGCATCGAGGCCCCGGCCCTCTTCGTGTCCGGCGACCGCGACCTCGTCCGCAGCTTCCCCGGCATGGACCAGGTGCTCTCCAACCTGGACCGGATCCTGCCGCGGCTGCACCGCAGCATCACCCTTCCCGGCTGCGGTCACTGGACCCAGCAGGAGCGCCCCGAGGAGGTCAACGCGGCCCTGTTGGAGTTCCTGGCCGCGCTGCCCCGGTAGCGGTGGTTCATCCCAGCGACGCCAGGCCCTGGTTGAGCTCCACGACATTGACGTGGGGCTCGCCCAGGAATCCGAGGCTGCGCCCGTCGACGTGCTGCTCGACGAGCCGGCGTACCCGGTCGACGGGCAGCTGCCGCGCCCGGGCCACCCGGGCCGCCTGTTCGCGGGCGTAGGCGGGGGAGATGTCCGGGTCCAGCCCCGAACCGCCGGCGGTAACGGCGTCCGCCGGGACGCTGCCCGGATCGACCCCGTCGAACGCGGCCACCGCGGCGCGACGATCGCCGACGGTCTTGACCAGATCGGGGTTGGTGGGTCCGAGGTTGGACGCGCCGGAGTTCGTCGGGTCGTAGGGGCCCGCCCCCTTGCCCGCGTCGGCGGCCGAGGGACGGGGCTGGAACCACCGCGGATCGGGGCGCAGTTGCTCGGCCGGGTCCGCGGGGTTCCGCTTCGGCAGGGCGAAGTTCTGGCCGAGGAGCGCGGAGGCGACGGGCCTGCCGTGATCCTCGATCAGGGAGCCGCCGGCCTGGCGGGGGAAGACCGCCTGCGCGATGCCGGTGACGGCCAGGGGGTAGGCGATGCCGGTGACGACCGTCAGCACCAGCAGGATGCGCAGGGCCGACAGGTACTGCCGGGCCGCGGGTGGGAGACGCAGGAGCATGAAAACTCGCCTTCTTCGCCTTCTGGGCTTTCTGGCTGCCGTCAGTGGAGGCCGGGGACGAACTGGACGGCCAGGTCGATGAGTTTGATGCCGACGAAGGGCAGTACGAGCCCGCCGAGCCCGTACAGCCAGATGTTGCGGCTGAGCAGGGACGCCGCGGACGAGGGCCGATAGCGCACGCCGCGCAGGGCGAGCGGGATCAGCGCGACGATGATGAGTGCGTTGAAGATGATCGCGGAGGAGATGGCCGACGTCGGGCTGTGCAGCTTCATGATGTTGAGCCTGTCGAGGCCGGGGTAGGCGACGGCGAACATCGCGGGGATGATCGCGAAGTACTTGGCGACGTCGTTGGCGATGGAGAAGGTGGTCAGGGCGCCGCGGGTGATCAGCAGTTGCTTGCCGATCTCGACGATCTCGATGAGCTTGGTGGGGTTGGAGTCCAGGTCCACCATGTTCCCGGCCTCCTTGGCGGCCGAGGTGCCGGTGTTCATGGCCACGCCCACGTCGGCCTGGGCCAGCGCCGGGGCGTCGTTGGTGCCGTCGCCCGTCATCGCGACCAGCTTGCCGCCGGCCTGCTCGCGCTTGATGAGGGCCATCTTGTCCTCGGGCGTCGCCTCGGCCAGGAAGTCGTCGACCCCCGCCTCCTCCGCGATCGCCTGTGCGGTCAGGGGGTTGTCACCCGTGATCATGACGGTGCGGATTCCCATGCGGCGCAGTTCCTCGAAGCGTTCCCGGATGCCCTCCTTGACGACGTCCTTGAGGTGGATGACGCCCAGCACCCGGGCGCCGTCGGCGTCGTCCACGGCCACCACCAGCGGGGTGCCGCCGCTCTGCGAGATGCGTTCGGTGATCTCGTGCACCTCCTCCCCGGGGCGGCCGCCGCTGTCGGTCACCCAGGCGGTCACCGAGCCGGCCGCGCCCTTGCGGATGCGGCGGCCGTCGACGTCCACGCCGCTCATCCGGGTCTGCGCGGTGAAGGGGACGAACTCGGCGCCCTCCAGCTCCCCTTCGCCGCGGGCCCGCAGCGAGTACCGCCACTTGGCGAGGACGACGACGGAACGGCCCTCGGGCGTCTCGTCGGCGAGCGAGGACAGCTGGGCGGCGTCCGCCAGTTCGTCGGCGCCCACCCCCTGGACCGGGAGGAACTCGGCGGCCTGGCGGTTGCCGAGGGTGATGGTGCCGGTCTTGTCGAGCAGCAGGGTGTTGACGTCGCCGGCGGCCTCGACCGCGCGGCCGGACATGGCCAGGACGTTGCGCTGGACGAGCCGGTCCATGCCCGCGATGCCGATCGCGGAGAGCAGGGCGCCGATGGTGGTCGGGATCAGGGCGACCACGAGCGCCACCAGGATGACGATGCTCTGCTCGGCCTTCGCGTAGATCGCGAAGGGCTGGAGGGTGACCACGGCGATCATGAAGACGATGGTCAGCGAGGCGAGCAGGATGTTGAGGGCGATCTCGTTCGGCGTCTTCTGCCGGGCCGCGCCCTCGACCAGGGCGATCATGCGGTCGATGAAGGTCTCGCCCGGTTTGGAGGTGATCTTCACGACGATGCGGTCGGACAGCACCTTCGTACCGCCGGTGACGGCCGAGCGGTCGCCGCCGGACTCGCGGATGACCGGAGCCGACTCACCGGTGATCGCCGACTCGTCCACCGACGCGACGCCTTCGACGACGTCCCCGTCACCGGGGATGATCTGCCCCGCCTCGACGACGACGTGGTCGCCCAACTGCAGTTCGGAGGCGGCCACCTCCTCCTCCCGCGGTGCCTCGGCACCGGACCGCCAGTCCGGGACGCGGCGGGCCGTGGTGTGCGTCCGGGCGCGGCGCAGCGTCTCGGCCTGGGCCTTGCCCCGGCCCTCGGCCACCGCCTCCGAGAGGTTGGCGAAGGCGGTGGTGAGCCACAGCCATGCCGCGATCACCCAGGCGAAGACGCTGGGGTTCTTCAGCGCCGACAGGGTCGTCAGCACGGCGCCGACCTCGACGACGAACATCACCGGGTTGCGGACCATCAGCCGTGGGTCGAGCTTGCGCACGGCGTCGGGGAACGAGGTGAGCAGCTGCCGGGGGTCGAGCAGGCCACCCGAGACGCGGTGCGGCTGGTGCTGGGGTTGTTGCTGGGGGAGCGACTCGGACATCAGTGCAGCCCTTCCGCGAGCGGCCCCAGCGCCAGCGCCGGGAAGTAGGTGAGGCCGACGACGATGAGGATCACGCCGGTCAGCAGCCCGACGAACTGCGGCCGGTGGGTGGGCAGGGTGCCGGCCGTGACGGGCACCGGGCGCTGCCGGGCCAGGGCGCCGGCCAGTGCCAGCACGAACACCATGGGCAGGAAGCGGCCGAAGACCATGACCAGGCCGAGGGCGGTGTTGTACCAGGCGGTGTTGGCCTGCAGCCCGGCGAAGGCCGAGCCGTTGTTGTTGGCGGCGGAGGTGAACGCGTAGAGCACCTCGGAGAAGCCGTGCGGACCGGAATTGGTCATCGCCTTCTGTTCCCCGGGCAGGGCCATGGCGATGCCCGCGCCGACGAGGACGATGGCGGGGGTGGTGAGAATGTAGAGGGAAGCGAACTTGATTTCGCGGCTGCCGAGTTTCTTGCCGAGGTATTCGGGCGTGCGGCCGACCATCAGCCCGGCGACGAAGACCGCGATGACGGCCAGGACGAGAATGCCGTAGAGGCCGGAACCGGTGCCGCCGGGGGCGATCTCGCCCAGCATCATGTTGAAGATCAGCAGTCCGCCGCCGCCCGGCGAGAACGAATCGTGGGCGGCGTTGACCGCGCCGCACGAGGTGAGCGTGGTGGAGACGGCGAACAGGGCGGAGGACCAGATGCCGAACCGCTGCTCCTTGCCCTCCATCATGCCGCCCGCCGCGTGCCCCACCGGACTGCTCACGCTGTGCAGCTCGTTGATGGTGACGACCGTCACCGAGGCCGCCCAGATCAGCGCCATGACGGCGACGATCGCGTACCCCTGGCGGCGGTCGCGGACCATGGTGCCGAAGGTGCGCGGCAGGGCGAACGGGATCACCAGGAGCAGGAAGATCTCAATGAGGTCGGTGAAGCCGGTGGGGTTCTCGAAGGGGTGGGCGGAGTTGGCGTTGTAGAACCCGCCGCCGTTGGTGCCCAGTTCCTTGATGGCTTCCTGGGAGGCGACGGGACCGCCGGTGATGCTCTGGTGGTCGCCGGCGATGGTCGTCAGGGCCTGGACGCCGTGGAAGTTCTGGATCACCCCTGCCGCCACGAGCACGAGGGCGAAGACGAACGAGATCGGCAGCAGGACGCGCAGCACGATGCGGGTCAGGTCGACCCAGAAGTTGCCGATGTGGTGGGTGCGCTTGCGGGTGAAGCCGCGGATCAGGGCGGCGACCACCGCGATGCCGACGGCCGCCGAGACGAAGTTCTGCACCGCCAGGCCCGCCATCTGCACCAGGTGTCCCATGGCCGACTCGCCGGAGTACGCCTGCCAGTTGGTGTTGGTGACGAAGGACGTGGCCGTGTTGAACGCCAGGTCCGGGGCGACGGGTTTCATGCCGAGCGAGAGCAGCAGGTGGTTCTGCAGCCGCAGGAAGGCGTAGAGGAACAGCACGGACACGGCGGAGAACGCCAGCAGGCTGCGCATGTAGGCGGGCCAGGTCTGTTCGGCGTCGCCGTCGACGCCGCCCGCGCGGTAGAGGAACCGTTCGGCGCGCAGATGGCGGGTGGTGGTCAGGCAGTGCGCGATGTAGTCGCCCAACGGCCGGTGGCACAGGGCGAGTGCGGCCACGAGGGCGAGGATCTGCAGCCAGCCCGCGAGGGTGTCGTTCATTCAGAACCTCTCCGGGAAGATCAGGCAGTACAGCAGGTAGAGCAGCAGGCCCACGGCCACGACGAGGCCGACGACGTTCTCGATGCTCACAGCCGCTCCACCCCCTTGACCGCCAGGTGGAGCAGGACGAAGGCCACGATCGTGAGGCCGACGAAGGCGAGATCAGCCATGGGCGATACACCTCGTGAAGGGGAGGAAGTGGGAAGAAGGAGCCGTCGGTTCCTGTGAGGGAGCTGTGGGGGACGGACCGACGGCGTGTGCGCCGACTCGTTCGAGCCACCGGTAGCGAAGCGCCGGACAACCGCCCTGGCGAGCCCTCTTAGCGCGCTCCTGACGCCGAGGGGCGCCATATTGACGGGGGCTTTATTGCGTTCGATGGCTTGTTCTGAACCCCGGACACGGGTGCGCCGCCGGAGGAACAAGGTGGGTACACAGGCGCACACGCTAGTGGTACGCGGGGTGTGCAGCCCGGGAACACGCTGACGCGTGGGATCACGGGGCGGCGGGGGGGGGGGGGGGGGGGGGGGGGGGGGGGGGGGGGGGGGCCGCCGAGGCCGGCAGGACGAGCGTCACCGCGAAGGCCGCGGCGCGCGCACCCGTGGACCGCAGCGAACCGCCCATGGCCTCGACGAGATCGCGGGACAGCCGCAGGGCCAGCGTCCGGCCCCGCTCGGCCGGGGCCGGGGAGCCGTCCGTCCCGTCCGTGATGCGCAGCGCCAGCCGGCCGCCGGGCAGCAACTCGGCGGTGACGACGGGTGGTTGGCCGGCCGGGCTGTGGCGCAGCGCGTCGGCGGCGAGGGCGGTGAGGGCGCGGGTGAGCAGGGCCGCGTCGGCGATGACGTCGGGCAGCTCCTCCGGCAGCGAGAGGACGAGCGTGTGGCCGCCGGGACCGAGGTCGTCCAGGGCCGTGGTCAGTACCTCGCCGAGCTCCACCGGGCGGAGGTAGAGGTCGAGCGCTCCGGCGTGCAGTCGGCTCAGGTCGTCCAGATCGGCGGCGAGCCGCCGCGCGCGGCGCACCGACGACCGGACGGCGGGCGTCCGCGCCTGCTCCGGCTCGTCCGTCCGCGCGAGGGCCCCGGCGGCGGTGTCCAGGCACGCCCTCAACTCGCGTACCGCCGTGACCAGGAGCGAGGCGCGGGTGCGCTCGGCGGCGGCGAAGGTGTCCGTCTCCTCGGCGTGCCGGGCGAGCCGGCCGTGGGTGTAGGCCACCGCGAGCTGCGCGGCGCACGCGGCGAGGAGCTGCCGGTCCTCCCGGCTCAGCCCCTGGCCGCGCGCCGCGAGGGTGAGGCTGTCGTCGACGGGGCTCTCCAGGTCGCCGTCGTAAGGCCGTTCGGGCGGCCGGTCGCCCGCGCTGGCGACGACGTACCAGCGGGGCCGGGCGCCCGGACCGGGGTCCCGTTCGAGCAGACTCACCGCGGTGAGGCCGAAGTTCTCCCGGATCTGCTCCATGAGCGCGGGCAGGTCCTGCCCGTGCATCATCGCCGTGGCCAGCCGGCTCAGGGCCCGGGCCTCGGACGTGGCGCGCACCGCCTGGTACGTGCGCCGGGCGGCCGTCCCCGCGGCCGAGCCGACGAG
Source organism: Streptomyces sp. AM25 (assembly GCF_058146165.1). Taxonomy (NCBI): domain Bacteria; kingdom Bacillati; phylum Actinomycetota; class Actinomycetes; order Kitasatosporales; family Streptomycetaceae; genus Streptomyces; species Streptomyces sp. AM25. The sequence continues at coordinate 157,741 of NZ_JBKIWN010000003.1, forward strand.
CGCGGCGACGGTGACGAAGACGACGAGCGCGAGGACGTCGTGCCCGTGCTCGACGGCGAAGGAGTACGCGGGAGGGGTGAACCAGTAGTCCGCCAGCAGCACCGCGGCCACGGCGGCGACCAGGGCCGGCCACAGCCCCCCGACGAGGGCGATCACCACGACGGCCAGCAGGTAGAGGACCAGGTCGGCGGAGAGGTCGAGACGGCCCCGCAGCGCCGTCAGGGCCCAGGTCAGCGCGGGCAGCAGGAGCACCGTGCCCGCGGTCGCCAGCCAGTACCGCCGCCGGCCGGTGCCCCGGTACGGCAGCGGCAGCGGCAGCCGGGCCAGGGCGCCGGAGCCGGCCGCCGCCTCGTGCGTGACGACGTGCACGTCGACGGGCCCGGAGCCGTGGATCGTCCGCTGCCCCACCCCGGCGCGCAGCAGCAGCGAGAGCCGGCCCCGGCGGCTCGCGCCCAGCACGATCTGGGTGACGTTCTCCGCCCGGGCGAACTCCAGCAGCCCTTCGACGACATCGTCACCGGTGACCTGGTGGTAGCTGCCTCCCAGGGACTCCACGAGGGCGCGCTGGCCGTCGAGCGCGGCCGGGCTGCCGCCCACGAGCGCATCGCCCGGGACGACGTGGAGCGCCAGCAGCTCGCTGCCGGGGGTGCGCGCGGTGATCCGGGCGGCGCGCCGGATGAGCGTCTCGCCCTCCGCGCCGCCGGTCAGGCCGACCAGGATCCGCTCGCGGGTCTCCCAGGGGGTGGAGATGCCGTGGTCGGTGCGGTAGCGCTGGAGCCCCTCCTCTACCCGGTCGGCGAGCCACAGCAGGGCCAGTTCGCGCAGTGCGGTGAGGTTGCCGACCCGGAAGTAGTGCGTCAGCGCGGACTCGATGCGGTCCGCCGGGTAGATGTCGCCGTGCACCATACGGCGGCGCAGCACCTCGGGCGGGAGGTCGACCAGTTCGATCTGGGCGGCCCGCCGGGCCACCTCGTCCGGCAGCGTCTCGTGCTGGACGGTGCCCGTGATCTGTTCGACCACGTCGTTGAGGGACTCCAGGTGCTGGACGTTGAGCGTGGTGACGACGTCGATCCCCGCGTCCAGCAGCTCCTCCACGTCCTGCCAGCGCTTGGCGTTGCGGCAGCCCGGCACGTCGGTGTGGGCCAGTTCGTCGACCAGGGCGGTCTGCGGGCGGCGGGCGAGCACGGCGTCCAGGTCCATCTCGGTGAACGAGGCCCCGCGGTGCACCAGGGTGCGGCGCGGGACCGTCTCCAGCCCCTCGGCCAGGGCGGCGGTGAGCCGCCGTCCGTGCGGCTCGGCGAACCCGATGACCACGTCCGCGCCCCGGTCACGCAGCCGCCGGCCCTCCTCGAGCATGGCGTAGGTCTTCCCCACCCCGGGGGCGGCCCCGAGGTAGATCCGCAACGCTCCGCGCGCCATCGGCGGGCTCCTGCCGGGTCGGGACCATGGCCGTCTGCCCTTCCATGGTGCTCCCGGCACCGTGCCCTGTCCTGGCTCGATGTCCTGGCTCGATTCGTGCGGTCGCCCCGGAGCTTGGCCCGATCGTTGCCCGCCGTGACAGTGGGCGATGGGAACATCATTTTGTTGTGACGGTGGGCTGTGAGTGAGAGCTGGGAGCCGATGTGGCAGGGGACCAGGCGTCCTTGATCTCGGAGTGGGTACTGCCCGCCGCCGTGTGCGCGCCCGTGACCTGGGTGTGCCTGATCTTCCGGTTCCGCGAGGACGGGCGGCTGCTGGGCACGGTCCGCTCGGTGGGGCTGACGGTCGCCGTGGTGCTGTGGACCTCCGGCATGGCGGCCGTGGCCAGTGGTCTGCTGCTGCCGCACGCGTCGAGCGTGCCGCCCGTGGCGGTGGGTGCCGCGGCCGGCTGGGGCGTCGCGCCGCGCGGCCGCGGGGAGCAGGGTGACAAGAGCGCCGTCATGGCCGTGCTCACCCTCGGCAATTCGCTGTTGCTGTATCAGCTGGCCCTGCGTCTGCGGACCGACCGGGCCGAGTGGTGCGAGCGTATGGCCGGGGGATTCCGCGACTGCTGGGACATCGACGCCTTTGCGGGCGGTGTCCGTCATCATCTGCTGCAGCGGGTGGACGCCCCGGGGCGTCCCGTACGGCTGCGCACCCAGATGAAGCGGGAGATCAACGACCGTCACAACGAGGTGCGGACGGCCGCGCAGCGGTGGATTACGGTGGAGACGAAGGTCGAGAAGGCCTGTCAGCAGCAGGCCCGGCCGGCCACGCGGGAGGAGATCCGCCGGGTGCGCCGGGCATTCGGTGAGACGGAGCAGTATCTGGTCTGCCTGCTGGAGCTGGCGCACGCCCACGGCAAGCGCAGCGATGCGGAGCGGCTCCTGGAGCTCAAGCGGCAGCACCTGTCGTGTGCGGCCATGGAGCAGATGGCGGGCGGCGGTTCAGCGAAGGCGTGAGTGGGCGTACGTCCCGGCCGGTGCGGTCGCGTGGTGTGCGTCCGGCCTGGTGCCGGCGGGCTCGTGGGTGCCGGGGGAGTCGGAGAAGACGATCTCGACCCTGGCGTCGAGACATTCGGCGACGGCGGCGAGGGAGCGGAGGGTGAGGTTCTCGCCGCCGGAGAGGATCTGGCTCACCCGGCCCGGCGAGACGCCCATGCGGTCGGCCAAGTCCTTGCGGGTCATGCCGCGTTCGGCGAGGAGCCCTGCGAGCGAGGCCGTCGCCTGCCGGGCCAGCCTGCCGCCCGCGGCCTGGGGGTCGCCGTAGTCGGTTCCCGCCTTGTCCGTCCGTCCCCAGGCCATGGTGCCCCCCAGTGCTCCCGCGACAGCTGTCGCGTCGTCAGATGTGCTGCTCCTCCACGAGGATGTCCCCACGGGGATGTCCTCCTCCGAGGATGCCACCTTTAGCTCTGCCTAAAAGCCAGTCTGCGCGACGAGGTGCCGCGGCGCAAGGGTCCCGGGGCGCCCCGCGCCCCCTTGACCAGGCGTTACAAGGGTTGACGACGATTTTCGGCCAGATCTGCGGAACCCCCCTTCCGGAGGCACTCCCTCCCCCTGCCGGTAAGTCTGGCCAACTCCCCGCGCCCTCCCTATCATTCCGAACGCTCGTCCGTCCCACGGGCCGTGGGAAACCGCGCGCTGACATGCGCATCACGGCCCGGCACTCCTCGAATCCGGACGCCTGCCCTACCGCTCAGGGGTACCCCGTGAGGATTCCCAGGTCTTCCTTGTCTTCCCCTCGGGCCTTCGCGGTCCGAAGACAACCGATGATTGGAGCGCCATGCCCGGCGGTCTGTTCACAGCAGGAGCGATAGCGGCGTTACTCGCCTCGTCGTTCTCCACCCACCCCAGCACCATCAAGGACCCGCCGCCCGACAAGATCGTGATCGAGATCGCCACGGTCAACGGATCGGGCTGTCCCGCGGGAACCGCAGCCGTGGCGGTCTCCCCGGACAACACGGCCTTCACCGTCACCTACAGCGAGTACCTCGCCCAGGTCGGTGTGGGTGCCAAGCCCACGGACTTCCGCAAGAACTGCCAGCTCAACCTGATCGTCCACGTCCCGCAGGGCTTCACCTACGCGATCGCCAGCGCCGACTACCGCGGCTTCGCCAGCCTCGCGGACGGCGCGAACGGCCAGCAGAAGGCCTCGTACTACTTCCAGGGCTCGCCCGTCACCACGCCCAGCAGCCACTACTTCAGCGGCCCGTACAGCGACAACTGGCAGGTCACCGACTCCGTCGACGTCGCCTCGCTGGTCTGGGCGCCCTGCGGTGAGCAGCGGAACTTCAACATCAACACCGAGCTGAGGGTCGGCGCCGGCTCCTCGGACCCGAGGAGAACGACGAGCTTCATGGCCATGGACTCGACGGACGCCGACATCAACACCATCTACCACCTCGCCTGGAAGCAGTGCCCGAGCGCCTAGCCGCTCCGCCTGCTCCAGGCCGGCCGCGCAGTTCCCCGCGCCCCCTTGCGGGCCGGGGGACTGCGCGGACCGCACTTCGTGAGGATTCTGTGACTCCTGGGGTATAGACCTCTGGCGGAAAGCGAGCGAACGTTGAGGAACCCGCTCACTCGATCGCACCAGAGCCAGGGCCAGATGCCTGTATTCACCCGTGACACCCTGAGTCCCGCGCCCGTGGCCCGCGCCGCCTCCACCCCTGCGCCCGGGCACGCCGTCTCGCTCCCCGCCTCGCCCCGGTCCGTGGCTGCCGCCCGGCGCTTCGCCGGGCGGCTGCTCGCCGAGTGGGGACTGCAGGACCTCGCCGACGACACCGTGCTGCTGCTCTCCGAGCTGGTCACCAACGCCGTCGTGCACGGCTGCGGAGGCACCGGCGACGTCGAGCTCTCCCTCGGCCGCACCCCCGCGCACCTGCTCGCCCGGGTCACCGACACCGGGGGCCGGGCGCCGCGGTGCGGGCAGGCCGCGGCGGACAGCGAGAACGGCCGCGGCATGTGGCTCGTCGAACAGCTCGCGGACCGGTGGGGCCACCACGCGTCCGGCACGGGCACCACCGTCTGGTTCACCCTTCCGCTCCCGGGAGCCGCCCCCGCCCGGTGAGCCGCAGGCTGCGGACCCGCCCGGTTCGGGGGGACCATGGAAACCTGCGGCGGCTAGGGGGCGTCCGATGGGTCAGTGCGGGCCCTGCGACGCTCCCCCAGCTACCTCCCCCAGCTACCGCTGGGGGTGCCCCCAGGAGGTGCCCCCAGGTACGGCGCCTCGCCGTGTTGTCGCATCACCCGAGTACGCCCAGTACGCGGATGATGCTCCGCCTTGCGATGCTCCCCCAGCTACCGCTGGGAGGTGCCCCCAGCACCGGACGCCGCAGGGCCCGCACTGACCCATCGGACACCCCCTAGGGCGGCGGCGGAAGGAGGACCCGGGATGGGCACCAGCGACGCGCTCCCGCCGCGCCAGGAGTCCGACGGGCCCGTCGCCTACGCGCCCGGAAGCCTCCTGGACAAGCTGGGCGTGGCCGCCGTGGTGCTCGACCAGGACGGGCGGATCGTGCTGTGGAGCAGGCAGGCCGAGGATCTCTTCGGCTGGACGGCCGCCGAGGCGCTCGGCCGGCACGCGGCCCCGCTGCTGGTCGCCGAGCAGCACCGCAAGGAGGTCCTGGGGCTCTTCGCCCACGTGATGGGGGAGGGCAGGAGCTGGGCCGGCGTCTTCCCCGCCCTGCACAAGGACGGCAGGCCGCTGCTGCTGGAGTTCCGCAACATGCGCCTGGACGACCAGCACGGCCACCGCTACGCCCTGGGCATCGCCACCGACCAGAGGGTGCTGCGCGACGTCGAACGCCACCTGGCGCTCTCGCTGCAGCTCATCGACCGCTCCCCGATCGGGCTGGCCGTCCTGGACACCGACCTGCGCTACCTGATGGTCAACCCCGCCCTGGAGCGCATGCACGGCCTCCCGGCCGAGGAGCACCTCGGCAAGACCGTGGCCGAGGCCCTGCCGCACGCCGACGTGACGCAGATCGAGGCCGACCTGCTCCGTGTGCTCGCGACCGGCACCCCGCTGCTCGACCAGCTCGCCGTGGGCCTGGCGGGCGGCGCCGCCGTATCCGGCCAGGCCCAGCTGGTCTCGTACTACCGCCTGGAGGACCCCGGGGGCCGGGTGCTGGGCCTCGCCGTCTCCGTCGTGGACGTCACCGACCGGCACCGCGCCATCGAGGAGTTCCGCCGCCGCATGCAGCTGATCGCCGACGCCTCCGTGCACATCGGCACCACGCTCGACCTCGACCAGACGGCCCGGGAACTCGCCGAGGTCGTCGTGCCCCGCCTCGCCGACGTGGCCGCCGTCGACGTGCTGGACGTCATCCTGCAGGGCGGCCCGGCGGTCACCGGCGACGGGGACGTCGTCTTCCGGGCCCTGGCCGTGGCCGCCGCCCGCACCCCCGGCGCCACCTCGGCGGCGGCCGCCGCCGACCCGACGGGGCAGATCGCCCAGTACGACGCCGACCGCCTGGTCAGCCGGTGCGTGCGCACCGGCCGCCCCGTCCACCTGCCCCGCGTGGGCCCGGGGGACCTGGCCCGCATCGCCCGCAACGAGAAGGCCGCCGCCCTGCTGGAGCGCGCCGGGGTGCACTCCTACATCGCCGTCCCGCTGATCGCCCGGGGCGAGGTCCTCGGCGCCCTGGACCTCAAGCGCGTCAGCAACCCCGAGCCCTTCGGCGAGGACGACGTCGTCCTCGCCGCCGAACTCGCCGCCCGGGCCGCGGTCTGTATCGACAACGCCCGCTGGTTCCAGCGCGAGCGCGCCACCGTGCTCACCCTCCAGCGCAATCTGCTGCCCCAGCGGCCCCAGCAGCCCGAGGGCATGGAGGTCGCCTACCGCTACCAGCCCGCCGGGGCGGCCAGCCAGGTGGGCGGCGACTGGTTCGACGTCGTCCCGCAGTCCGGGGGCGCCAGCGCCCTGGTGGTCGGCGACGTCATGGGCAGCGGCATCAACGCGGCCGCGGCCATGGGCCAGCTGCGCACCGCCTCCCGCACCCTCTCCGGGCTGGGCCTCGACCCCGCGCAGGTGCTGGAGCACCTGGACCGGACCGCCAGTGGTCTCGACCAGACGATCGCCACCTGCGTCTACGCCGTCTGCGACCCCGCCGCCGGCCTCTGCCGGGTCGCCACCGCGGGGCACCTGCCCCCGGTGCTGATGCGCCCGGGCGAACGCCCCCTCCTGCTCGACCTGCCGACCGGCGCCCCGCTCGGCGTCGGCGGCGTCCCCTTCGAGAGCATCGGCATGACCCTGGCGCCCGGCGACCAGCTGGTGCTCTACACCGACGGCCTCGTCGAGACCCGGGACGAGGCCATCGACGTCCGCCTGCAGGCGCTGCTCGCCCTCCTCGACGGGCCCCGGCGCGACCTGGAGGAGACCTGCGACCTGCTGCTGACGGCCCTGCGCGAGGACAACGACCAGGACGACGTCGCCCTGCTCATCGCCCGCGTCGGCCCGTACCGCGGACCGGAAGAGCCCTGAGCGCCCGCGAGCGGAACGACGTGCGCCACTGCAACTCGTCTGCGGGCACCGCGAGTTCCAGGTCCGGGAAGCGGTGCAGCAGCGTCGCCAGCGCGATCCGGATCTCCATGCGGGCCAGCGGCGCGCCCAGGCAGTAGTGGATGCCCTGGCCGAGCGCCAGGTGGGCCTTGTCCGCGCGGCGGATGTCGAAGCGGTCGGGCTCGGGGTAGCGCTCCGGGTCGCGGTGGGCCGAGGCCAGGCACAGCATGACGGTGTCGCCCGGCGGCACGGCGACGCCGCCGATCTCCACCGGCTCGACGGGAAATCGGCGGATGGCCATCTGGTTGGGGTGCGCGTACCGCAGGAGCTCCTCCACGGCGCCCGGCAGCAGCTCCGGCTCGGCGCGCACCGCGGCCAGCTGCTCCGGGTGCTGCAGCAGCGTCAGCAGGCCGCCGCTGATGAGGTGCTGGGCGTTCTCGCTGCCCGCCATCAGGATCAGGAACGCCAGCGAGACCAGCTCGTCCTCGTCGAGCCGGTCGCCCTCGTCGCGGGCCACGATCAGGGCGGAGAGCAGGTCGTCCCCGGGCGCCGCGCGCCGGGCGGCGACCAGCTCCTGCAGGAAGCGGTGCACGCGGCCGACGGCCTCCGTCACCTGGCCCGGGTGCTCGGGCGCCAGCATCGTGCCGATCCAGGCGGAGAACGGCCGCCGGTCCGGTTCCGGGACGCCCAGCAGGTCGCCGATCACGACCAGCGGCAGCGGATTGCTGAACGCGGTGACCAGATCGGCGCCGCCGTGCGCGTCCATGCCGGCCGCGAGCCCGTCGGCGAGGCGGTCGGCCGCCGCCTGCACGAGCCCGCCCAGGTCCTCGACCCGGCGCGGTGTGAAGCCCTTGGAGACCAGGCGGCGCAGCCGCAGATGGTCCTCGGGATCGATGTTCAGCAGATTGGCGTCCAGGGCCGGGGGAAGGGAGAAGCCCTTGTAACCGACGCCCGAGCGCGCCTTGTTGACCGACAGTCGCGGATCCGTGATCCAGGCGCGCACGTCGGCCTCCCGCGTCACCAGCCACACCGGGGAGCCGTCCGGCAGCGCTATCCGGTGGACGGGCGCCGTCTCGCGCAGCCGCGCGTATCCCCGGTACGGGTCGGCGAAGAAGGCGGCGTCGAACGGCTGCGGGAGGTGCTGGGCGGTCGGGGCCTGGCGGGTCATGCGGTCCTCTCCGGGGCGGCGGTGAGCGGGGTCTGCGCGAGAGCGGCCGCGACGGCCGGCGACGCGGCGAAGGCGCGGGCGAGCCCGCGCTGGAAGGCCAGTTCGGCCGCCAGGTCCTCGGGACCGGCCGCCAGCGGGGTGCTCGCGTGCTCGACGGGCCGCACGTCCGCCTCCTTGGCCCGCAGCGCCCCGGCGAGCTGGGCCGCCTCGACCGCGGCGGCCAGGGCATCGCCCGACAGGCCGGCCTCCGCGCCGTGGGACCGCGCCGCCGCGGCGACCGCCGGGTCCATCCAGACCCGCAGCGCCCACTGGGCGTCCCGGATCTCGATCACGGTGCGGTAGAGCCGGGTGCGCCGGTCGGCGCCGGGCTCCAGCTCCAGTACGGGTTCGGGGACGTGGGCCGTCAACGCGGCGTGCAGCGGGGTGAGTTCGCGGTGGGCGCGGCGCAGCTCCGCGCGCTCGCGCAGGGCGCTGAGCGAACGCCCCCAGTCGGGCATGGTCCAGCCGGCCGTCTTGCCGATGGTGTTGACCGTCACCGCGATCGGCACCAGCGGCTCCCAGGCGTGCCCGCTGGTGCCGAACTGCCCGGCCACGATGTCGGCGAACCGGCAGCCCGCGTAGAGCATCGCGGCGGGCAGCGTCATGCTGACGAGCCGCAGCCCGCGGCGCAGCCAGGGCGTCGGGGCGATGCCCGCGTAGCGCCAGCACAGGATGCACACGTCGACCTGGTTCCAGGCGTAGGCGATCAGGTAGACGGCGAGGTAGGCGGGGTAGAACTGCGCCTTGGACAGGGCGAAGTCCGTGGGCTTCTCCTGCAGTTCGGTGGCGGCCGAGAAGAGCGTCACCATGACGGCGAGGACCGCGCCGATGCCGATGAGCCGGGGCGCGGCCCTGCGCCAGGCCACGTCGCGCTCGTACGTGAGGTGCAGCAGGACGAGTTGCTGGCAGGCGGTCAGCAGCATCACGCAGCTCTGGGTGAACAGCCCCGAGAAGTTGCGGATGCCGACGGCCTCGCTGGTGGCCACCCAGACCGCCGGGGTCGAGACCGTGAAGATCAGGAACGGGAAGAGGAAGTTCCCGACGAGCGCCCACTGGGCGGGCGACCGGTCCCTGCGGAGGATCCGCAGCTTGTAGAGGAACGCCAGCAGGTTCACTGCGGCGCACGCCGGATACATGATGCCGTTGAGCTGGTTCATTGCGCTTTCTCTTCTCCGCTCCGGTGTGCCGGGCTCTCGAGCGCCGACAGCCGGGCCGCCAGCTCCGCCGCCTCCGGCGGCACCTGCCACGTCCGCTGCGGCGTCCAGGTGCCGATCCGCCGCCCCAGCAGCGAACCGACGAACTCGGCCTCGCGCTCGGCGGGGGAGTGGGCGTGCTCGCGCCCCAGCACCCGCTGCACCAGGCCGGGGTCGAGGGAGGGCATCAGCAGCCGGGTCGCCTCGGGGGACATCACCGGGGCGGCCTCGTGGTCGCAGACCAGGTGCCCGAGCTCGTGCAGGATCACCTGGCGCTGGTGGACCGGGGCCAGCCGCGCCTCGAAGGCGATGAAGTCGCTGCCCTCGGCCGAGATCCACATGCCGTCCGGGCTGCCCGCGGGGAGCGGCAGGGGCACCAGGTGGACCGTGCGGCCGAGGCAGGCGCCGATGTGGGCGCAGAGCGCCTGCAGGGTCAACTCGCCCTCGGGCAGCCCGAGGGCGCGGACGCGCTCCTCGCACTGCTGCCGGAAGGACGGGGCCGGCCCGGTGTCGTTCGCGGATCTCCTCCGCCGCCAGCGCATCACCATCATCGACGTTCGTCGTCGCGGCCCGGCCGGCCCGGAGGGGGCGCCGGGAGGTCCCGTAAGGCGTGCTGCGCCTGGGCGGCGGAGGCGAGGATCTCGCCGATGAGCCCCGCCAGCCGGTCCACCGGCGCGGCGGGCGCGACGGGCTCGGCCGGTTCGGCAAGTTCTGTGTTCACCTGCTCGAAGACCTGCTCGTCGAGGAAGTAGGCGTCGCGCGAAATGCCCAGGCTGTGCGAGACCTTGAGCAGCGTCTCCAGCGTGAGGTTGCAGCCGTCCGCGGATTCGGCGTGGGACAGGGTCCGCTTGGAGACCCCGGCCCGCTCCGCGAGTCCGGCCAGCGTGAACGGTCCTTCGGGGTGGTGCTGCCGGACGTACCGCAGGCGGCGGGCGACTTCGGCCTTCGCCCGGTGGATGCGCGCGTCTCCCCCCTGCTGCAGCACTGCTCTTCTCCCCCGCGCGTCTGCGTTCGGCCCCCTGACCGCAGGACTTTAACGCCCTGGTGAAAGGGTGATCCAGTCGCAGGGGCGACAGTTCGGGCTCCGGGAGCAAATGTCCGTATTGCTGCCGAGGGGCGGTGCAGTACGTTGCGCGCCGGTGCAGCAAGTTGCAATATCCCGCACGAGATCGCTAACGTCCCAGTCGCCGCGTGCGGCGGTCACTCAAAGCGACGGGGGTGCAGTGAGTGACGCCGCCCGCCCCGGCCCGGTCGGCGCATAACTGCGTGGCCGTGCCAACGGGCCTCGCCTAGCATGGCCGCATCGCCAACGCTTCTGGCGTTTCCCGACGAGAGGGAGCCGGGCATGCGGTCGAAGGTTCCCCCGGCCTGGGCGCGTGCCGCCCTCGCGATGTTCGGCGTCGGATGGGGCGCCAACCAGTTCTCGCCCATGCTGCGGGTGTACCGGGAGCAGAACGGGCTCTCCGAGGCGGCCCTCACGGCGATGTTCGGGATGTACGCACTGGGCCTCATCCCCGCCCTGCTCGTCGCCGGGCCGTATTCGGACCGCCGGGGCAGGCGCACCGTCATCCGGCCGGTCGTGCTGCTGTCTTCGGTCGCGACGCTCGTGCTGATGGCGGGCGGAACGCGGCCCGAACTGCTCTATGTGGGCCGCTTCCTGGCCGGAGTGGCGTCGGGGGCCGCCTTCAGCGCGGGAAGCGCATGGGTGAAGGAGCTGTCGGTGCAGGCCCCGGCCGGTGCGGGCGCGCGCCGGGCGGCCGTCTTCCTGTCCGCCGGCTTCGGCGGCGGACCGCTGGTCTCCGGCATGGCCGGACAGTGGCTCCCGCTGCCGCGGATCATGCCGTACGTCCCGCACCTGCTGATCATGGCCGTGGTGACGCCCCTGGCGTGGCGGCTGCCGGATCCGGCAGCGGAGCGGGACCCCGCCCCCTGGCGGGCTCCCCGCGCGGCGCGGCGGAAGCGGTTCCTGCTGGGCGTGGCGGTCTGGGCGCCGTGGGTGTTCGGCACCGCGACCGCCGTCTTCGCCACCTTGACGGCGCTGGCCGCTCCGCACACCCACGGGCTCGGCGTCGCCTTCACCGGGGCCGTCACCGCCCTGACCCTCGGCACCGGGATCGCCGTGCAGCCGATGACGAGACGGCTCGCCGCGCGGGGCGGCACGGCGCGGGCCGCCGTCGTGGGGCTGCTGCTGGCCACCGCCGGATTCGTCGTCGCCGCCGGAGCCGCGGCCTCCGGCTGGGTCGCGGTCGTCCCCGCGGCCGCGCTTCTCCTCGGCGCCAGTTACGGCATGCTGCTCGTGTCGGGGCTGAGGGAAGTGGAACTCCTGGCCGAAGAAGGCGAGTTGGCCGCCTTCGTCGCGATCTTCTACATGCTCATCTACATCGGCTTCGGTGCGCCCTATCTGTTCACCGTCTCGGCCGGGGCGTTCGGCTATCCCCGGTGCCTGCTCGCGGCAGGGGTGGTGACGCTGCTGACCGTGTTCGTCACCCGCCCGGCGCTGCGCGACGACCGGGTCAGGGCGGCGGCTCCCGCCGAGGAGACGACCTCCGTGCGCCGCTAGGGGGCTAGGGCGTGTCCGATGGGTCAGCACAGGCCCTGCGACGCTCCCCCAGCTACCTCCCCCAGCTACCGCTGGGGGTGCCCCCAGGAGGTGCCCCCAGGCACGGCGCCTCGCCGTGTTGTCGCATCACCCGAGTACGCCCAGTACGCGGATGGTGCTCCGCCTTGCGATGCTCCCCCAGCTACCGCTGGGGGTGCCCCCAGGAGGTGCCCCCAGCACCGGACGCCGCAGGACCCGCACCGACCCATCGGACACGCCCTAGAACACCCCGGTCCTGCGGCCGAGTTGCTCCACCAGGGCACGGCATTCCTCGTATTCCGGCGCCCAGAAGACGAGGCCGTGGCGCCTGACGTACATCACCTGGCTGTCGGCCGCCGCGTCGGCGACCGCCTCGGCCAGCGCCACGCTTCCGTACTCCTGAGGCGGAAGGACGAGGACGTCCTTCTCGTCCTCCGCATCCCGTCCCAGAATGCAGTGGTTGTGCACGATGTACGCGGCGCCCGTGTGCTCCCGCAGCAGGTGGTGCAGATACACCTCGGCGGAGGGCGGCCGGTCGCCCCGGCAGTGTAGCGTCCAGCCGTCGAGTCCGGTGACCTCCACGAAGTGCTCCGGCGCAAGGTCCTTGATGTACGCGCCGCTTGCCGTGACGAAGTGGCGGCCCCGGGGATCGGCGAAGCTGATGTTGCCCGCGGAGTCGATCTGGTGCGGGAACGCCCCGGCGAGGGCGCCGAGTTCGCGTACCCGGTCGAAGGAGTCCCCCTGCGGGAGCGCGGTGGCGGGATCCAGCCGCCATGCGATCCACCGCGGCCGGCCGGAGGCGGCCGGCCGGTCCGGGGCGGCCGCCGCCCGGCCGACCGTCGCCGACGCGTCACCGGTGAAATGCACCGCATCGTGCTGTCGTACGAGTTCCACGATCCTCGGCCGGATCCGCTCGGGCTTCTCCGTGCCGAGGAGCAACGGGGCCAGGAGGCCGGCCGCTTCGGTGAGTTCGGCGTCGCCGTATCCCCGGCGCGTGACCTCCTGCACCCCGAACCTGATCGTGTCCCGGTTGAAGGCCACGACCCGGTTGGCCGACACGTTGGCCCGCACCAGCCGGTCCAGCACCACGGGGCCGGTGCCGGCCGCGTGCGTGTCGACGAAGAACATGTGGTTCGCCGTGAAGCCGCGCTCCTCGGCGAGGACCGGGACGCCGCGCTCCCGGAGGCGTGCGGCCAGCAGCCCGGCGTTGTCCACCACGCGGTCCGCGTACGCGCGCCCGTCGTGCCACATTTCGTGCAGTGCGACGAACAGGGCGATGGTCGAGGCGGTGTGCTGGCTGCTCACCGTTCCCGAGGAGAGGGTGTAGCCCAGTTTCTCCATGAGATTCCGGTCGTTGCCGAGGACCAGGCCCTTCTGCGGCCCGAAGAACGTCACATGCGTGTTGGCCAGCATGAGCGCCGCACCCTCGCGGAGCGGGTCCTGGAACCGGCCGCCCGCGATCAGGCCGAGAGTGTGCGACGCGTCGAAGACCACCGGTACGTCGCCCGCGATCTCCTTGAGTTCGGCGAGGGGGAAGGGGAAGAGATGGTTGGTCGGGTCGACGAGGAGGAGGGACGGCCGCGCTCTTTCCAGGACTTCTCTCGTCCGGCCGGCGTCCAGCGATTGGTCGTCGTGGAAGACATAACTGAGGCTCCGCCGCCCGAAAGCACGGCACATCAGCTCAGTGAAGGGGTTCCCGCCATCCTTGGTGGCTACACGCATCACGGTGTCGCCCGGTTCCGAGAGCGCGGCCAGTGCGGTCTGCAGGGCATGAAGGCCGGAAAGGCAGCGGAATTCGGCGTATGTGCTCCCGAAGAGGCGGGAGCACACCTCGGCCGCCGACCGCTCGATCGCGTCGATCCGGTCCAGGCCGCGCAGCAGCAGATTGCCCAGCCGGGCGGGGGACGACTGCCGCATCTCCAGGTGCTCCAGCAGATACCGCCCGGCCAGCGGGCTCGCCAGCATGCCCCGGGCCCGCGGGGACAGCACCGTCTCGTTGGCGGTGAGGTGGAGGACCTCGGACTGCTCGGCCTCCTCCGCGGCCACCAGCTCGCTGATGGCCTGCAGGGAGAGCGGTGCATCGTGTCCGGCCGTGGACCGCACGTCTCCTCGCCCCCTCTTCTTTCGGTGATGTGATGCCGCACAACGCGTCGCACAGACCGCCAGGTTGCGCGGAATCATGGACCGAGGGGGACGGGGAGTCCGGCCAATTCTCTATTCGGAAAGCGCTGTTGCGCGGCGCAGTTTCTCCTTGACGCCCTGCGTGAAGCGGTCCAGGTCGACCACGGCGCGCTCGTGCGTTCCCGAGCCGATCTCGTCGACGCCGTCATGCGCCGTCACCTGCCACGTGAGCCGCCGCCCACGTGCCTCCACCAGTTCCACGGTGGCCGTGACGGTGAGTCCGGGGGGTGTTGCGGCCGAGTGCGTCACGGAGATCGCCGTCCCCAGACTGCCCTCGCCCGGTGCCAGGAACGGCTGCATCGCACGGACGCATGTCCACTCCATCAGGCCGACCATGAATCCGGTGGCGAACACCTCGGGGAAGGTGGCGAACTCGGGCGATTCGGCATAGAGATGCCGTACCGTCTTGTCCGGCGGAACCACATAGCGATGGGTGTGCTTCGTGCCGACGACCAGGCCTTCGCGCATGCCCTGCTCCTCACATCACAGACGACCGGAAATGTGGGCTGCGTCATAATCTACTCGGCGCCGCACGATCCCCGGTACGACCCGCCTGGGCCCTGTAAAGTAGGGGGCACGCCCTTGACCTGCACAAACGCAGGCAGGGAGCCTATCTTTCGGGAGTGCCTCGATGTACCGCACCATGATGAAGTCCAAAATCCACCGGGCCACCGTGACGCAGGCCGACCTGCACTACGTCGGTTCGCTGACGATCGACGCCGACCTCATGGACGCCGCCGACCTGCTGCCCGGCGAGAAGGTCGACATCGTCGACATCGACAACGGCGCCCGGCTGTCCACGTACGTGATCGAGGGCCCCCGGGGCACGGGCGTGATCGGCATCAACGGTGCGGCCGCGCGGCTGATCAGCCCGGGGGACCTGGTCATCGTCATCGCCTACGGCTCCATGGACGACGCCGAGGCCAAGGCCTTCGAGCCGCGCGTCGTCTTCGTCGACGAGCACAACAAGGCGGTCGACCTCGGCAGCGACCCGGCCGCCGTGCCGGAGGGCTCGGGCCTCCTGCGCGGGGACCGGGTGGCCGGCTGACGTCCCTGCCCGGCTAGGGCCGGAGCGCGACGTCCGCGATCACCTGTGCCGTCACCGCCGCCGCCTCCCGCACCGCGGGGTCCCGGCTCTCCAGGCAGCGGCGTGCGGCCGGGTCGTACTCGGTCATGATCGACCCGGCGTGGTCGGCGGGGATCTCCGCGAGCTCCGCCGTCCAGCCGTGCTCCGCGAGTGCGGTGCGGAACGTGCGCGAGAACGCCACGTCCTCCAGCGTGTCCTGCGTGCCGTGCACCAGCCGCACCGGCACGGGCTCGTCCGCCGCCCGGCCCGCGGCAAGGTCGTCGAACAGCACCGTTCCCGTCGTGCGCGCCGGGCGGTCGTACTGGGCCGCGATGCCCACGACCGCCGCGGGCCGCCAGCCCCCGGCCGTCTCCGGGCGCAGCGCGACCCCCACCGCGGCCGGGGCCCCCGCCGACCAGCCGGCGAGGACGAGGCGGCCGCCGGCCGCATGGTCGCGGGCGAAGGCCAGCGAGTCCAGCAGTTCGGCCCGCCCGCCGTCCGCCGCGTCCGCACGCCAGTCGGGCACGAGCACGACGACGCCGTGCCCGGCCACCGCCCGTGCCAGCGGCCCCATCACGTCCCGCTCGTCGGGCCCGCTGCCGTGCCACAGCAGCACCGTCGGCGCGGCGGGGGCGGTGACGCCCTCGGGGCGGTGGATGTCAACGGACTTGCCGAGCGAGGTGGTTGCGAGCTCGTGCTCCGGCACAGTGGTCCTCCCGGTCGGATGGTGATCGTGATCGTCGGCAGGACGTTATCAACGTCCCGCCCGCGTCAGCGGAACGCCTCCGCCACCCGCACCAGCCAGGCGGTCTCCGTCGCGAGGTCGGGGTGCGCCGGGCAGTGGTCCAGCGCCCCGGACTCCTCGGCGGGCACGGTGCGGCCCTGCGCCCGGGCCGTCAGCGCCGCCCTGATCCGCACCGCCTCGGCGTGCGCGCTGAGCGCGTCCCCCGACAGGCCCGCCTGTGCGCCCTCGCGCAGGGCCGTGGTCACGGTCTCCGGAGCGGCGTGGGCGCGCAGGGCGAGCTGCCCGTCGCGGATCTCGATGACCCTGCGGTAGAGGCGGAACTCCAGCTGCCGCACTGCCAGCCGGTCGGCGAGCGCGCTGCGCGCGGGTGCCAGCGCGATGGAGGGGACGGCCCGGTGCAGCTCCGTCCACAGCGGGTACAACCGGCGGTGGCGCCGGTAGGCCGTCGCCCAGCGCCCGGCCGCGGCCACCTGCGGCCCCCAGCCCGGCAGCGTCCAGCCCACCAGGGTCAGCGCGGAGCCGACGTCCCCGCACACCCAGGCCGTGGTCTCCCACGCGCGCAGGTCGAAGCCGAAGGCGATGCCGAGGACGTTCCCGGCCCGGATGGCCCCGTAGCCGAGGGTCAGGAACGCACCGGCCGCCGTGACCAGCAGGCCCAGCCGCAGCCACGTACGCCCGGCCACCCGGGCGTAGCCGGAGCAGGCACGGACGACGTTGATCTCCCCGGCCAGGTAGATGCCGATGTAGACGGACAAGTAGGCGATGTAGTAGGGGTCGTGGACGTAGTAGAGCGTGAAGTCCTTCGGCCGCTGGCGGGCCGGGGTGAGCAGGCAGAAGAGCACGACCAGTACCGCAATGGCCGTGGCGCAGAAGGCCAGTTGCCAGCGGACTAGCCGCCGCGCCGTCTCCGGCGGGCGCGCCCAGTGGGTGAGCACGGTCTGCTGGCCGACGATCAGGGCGACGACGCAGCTCTGTGCCAGCAGCGCCGCGATGTTGGGCACTCCGGCCAGCCGGTCGACCAGGATCCACACGTGCGGCAGCGAGACGAAGAAGCTCATCCCCGACAGCGCGAAGACCGCGCACAGCGCGAGCAGGGCGCGGTCCCCGGGATTCCGGCGCAGGGCACGGCACTTGTAGAACAGGCCCGCCCAGGCGGCGACGGCGCCGAGCAGGTGGAACGCAGGTATCACAGGTCGTCCTGGGGGGAGGGGGCGGTGTTGCGCAGCGAACGGTCCAGACGCTGCACGCGCTCGGCCGCCTCGCGCGGCACGGTCCAATTGCGTTCGAGGGGAGGCCTGTTGGCCTCCTGGAGGATCAGCGACGCGACCATCTCGGCCTCCTGTTCCTCGGCCGAGGTGTAGTACGTGCGGGCCAGGACGCCCTGGACCATCTGCGGGTCGAGGTTCGGCAGCAGCAGCCGGGACGTCTCCTCGCCCAGGACCGCGTTCTCCTTGTGCCCGCAGATCACATGGCCCAACTCGTGGGCGATGATGTGTTCCTGGTGGAGCCGGCCGGTGTCCTGCTCGTAGAAGATGTAGTCGACGTCCGTGGCCGAGATCCAGAGTCCGCAGGGCCCGTCCACGGGCAGCCGGACGGGTTCCAGGCGGATGGGGCGGCCGTGCCGTTCGGCCACGCGCCCGCACAGTTCCCAGATGTCGAACGGTGACGGTATGTCCAGGCTGCGGACCAGCTCCAGGCTTCGCCGGTGCAGCCTCTTGAAGTTCACGGCGTGGTCCCCCGTATCTGTCCCATGGCCGCCGTGTCCGTCCCGGCCTGCTCCGGACCGGGGCGATCACGGCTCTTCGAGAGGGAGCCCGGGCGGGCCCCGTGGAAGCCGTTAGGAGTGCCTCTCGGGCGGAGCGGTCGGCAGACCCTCCAGTTCCCGTACCCGCTCGATCACTTCGTTGATCGAGTGCAGGCTCTCGGGGGAGAGCCCGGCCGCCCGCAGGGCGACGCGCTGCACCTGGGTGTCCCGCAGAGCCACCAGCAGTCGGAGGTCGGCGTTGACGGCGGCCGTGACCCGGTCGTCGAAGAAGTACGCCGGAGGCACCCCGAAGAACTTCGCGAGCGCCTCCACGTGACGCAGTGTCGGGTTGTTCCGCTGGCCCTTGCGCAGCAGCCAGATGTAACTGCCGGAGATCGGCACGCCACCCGCCGTGATCGTGCGGGCCACTTCCTCGGTGGTGTACGGCTCCCGGCCGGCCGGCACCACTGTCCGGAAAAGGTGATTCAGCTTGTCGGCGAGCGTGTGCTCGGCCGTGGTGTCCGGTTCGTTCATGATTCCACCTCCCTCCCCGCGGTCAATCTAGCGTAAGGGGCACCGGCCAGGTCCAAGTGCGTCCATGTGCCCGCGGCCGTAATGCGGTTGACAGCGGTGGCGGTCGCTCCATAGCGTCCTGCTGGCGACTGGATCGACTGGTGTTGGACGCCCTGCTCCGGCAATCAATCACCAGTTGGCGGGGGCGGTTTCCAGGCTTCCCCCTGCCGTGCGGTCCGTCGCCCGGCAGAAGGTTCTTCTGGATGGGGGATGTCGTGACGACGTGTGGACAGACGACGACAGCGGAGACGGCCTGCGGGACGGAGGACGGGACGGAGGACGGCTGCACGGGCGGCCTGGAGGCGCAGCGGACGGTCGTGCTCCTGGTCGGATCCCTGCGGCCCTCCCACTCGCCCCGGGTGGCGGGAGAGGATCCACGGCACGTACAGACGCTCGTGGGGGCCCAGTGCCCGCTCCCGCCGATCGTCGTGCACCGCGCCACCATGCGCGTCGTCGACGGCATGCACCGGCTGCGGGCGGCCCGGCTGCGCGGCGACGAGCGCATCACGGCCCGCTTCTTCGACGGCAGCGAGGACGACGCCTTCGTCCACGCGGTCCGCCTGAACACCCTTCAGGGGCTGCCGCTCACCCAGGCCGACCGCGCGGCCGCCGCCACCCGCATCATCCACACCCACCCGCACTGGTCGGACCGGCTCATCGCCTCGACCGCCGGACTCTCCGCCAGCACGGTCGCCTCCCTCCGCAGGCGCGCCGCGGGCGAGGCCGCGCAGGTGCACGCCCGTACCGGGCGGGACGGCCGGGTCCGCCCGCTCAACGCCGCCGAGGGCCGCCGCCGCGCCCGCGCCCTGATCGAGGCCAAGCCGCAGGCCACCCTGCGCGAGATAGCCGACGTCGCCGGCATAGCGCTCGGCACCGCACGGGACGTGCGCGAACGGCTGCGCACGGGCCAGGATCCGGTGCCCAAGAAACTGCGCGACGCAGAGAGCCGGCTCGCCGCCGAGATGACGTTACACGCTCCTCGCCGCCCCGCCCCGGCGCCGAAGGCCACCGCCGACGGCACGCCGGACGAGACCGGCGGCGCCCCCCTGCCCAAGCTGCGCAAGGACCCCTCGCTCCGCTTCACCGAGGGCGGGCGGACCCTGCTGCACCTGCTGAGCGCCAACGCCATGGGCGGCGAGCGGTGGCGCCGGCTGCTGGAGAGCGTGCCCGCACATCGCCGCACGATGGTGGCCCAGGCCGCCCGGCACACCGCCGAGACCTGGCTGCGGTTCGCCATCGAACTGGAGCGCAGGTCCATGTGACGGCCCGTCGGCCGGCACGGGGGAACCACCCCGCGGGTGCGCCGCCTCGCGGGGAACGACGGTGCGCGGCCGCCCGGCCGCGGACGACGGGGGCAGACATGAGCGGACTCGGCGGCACGACGGAGGTACAACGGCAGGACGGGCCGCGGGAGGTGAGCGTCACCCTCCTCGGACCGCTGTCCGTGCGCGTCGGCGGCACACCGGTCGGCATCGGCAGCCGCGCGCAGCGCACCGTCCTCGCCCTGCTCGTCCTGGCGCGCGGCCGGGAGGTGCCCGCCGCCGAACTCGCGGCCGCCCTGTGGGACGGGCGGCCGCCGGCCTCGGCACGGACCCGCACCGCCCTGCATGTCCTGGCCCTGCGCGCGGCGTTCCGCGCCGCGGGCCATGACGCCCCGGTCGTCCTGGGCGGCCCCGCCGGCTACCGGATCCCCGCCGGGGCCGTCCGCGCGGACGTCGGCGCCTTCGACGCCCTGGCAGCCGCCGCACGCGAAGCGGCGGGCAAGGGCGCGTTCGGCGAGGCCGGCCGGCTCTACCGGCGCGCCCTCGACCTGTGGAACGGGCCCGCGCCGGCCGGCCTCGTCGGCCCGGTGCTCCGGACCGAGGCGGACCGGCTGCGGGCCCGGCACCTGGAGGTCTGCACGGCCTGGAGCGGCGCCGAACTCGAAGCTGGCCGCCACCGGCAGCTCGTCCCGGCCCTGACGGCCGCCGTCCGCGACCACCCGCTGCACGAACAGCTGCGGCACAACCTCATGCTGGCGCAGTACCGTTCCGGCCGGCACGCCGAGGCGGCCGAGGAGTTCCGCGCCTGGCGGCACCGCTGCACCGCGGAGCTCGGCCGCGAACCCGGGCCGGCCGTACGGGCCCTCTACTACACGGTCCTGCGCGAAGTGCCGTTGCCGGCGCCCAGGGCAGAGCCGCGGCCGCCTGCGCGGGGCCAACTTCCGCCGGACGTGATGGGGTTCACCGGGAGACGGGCGGAACTGCAGTGCCTTGACACGCTGCTGAGCACTCCGTCGTACGGGGCGCTGGTGACCGGTCCCGCCGGAGTCGGCAAGAGCGGGCTCGCCGTGCACTGGGCACACCGGTCCGCGGCGGCCTTCCCCGACGGTGTGCTCTACGCGGACCTTGCCGCGCACGACGACGGCCCGGCCGTCGTCCACGCTCTGATGGGCCGCTTTCTGCGGGCGCTCGGCACGCGGATCCCCGAAGGCCGGGACGAACGCGCCGCGTGCTACCGGGCGGCGCTGGCGAGTCGCCGCGTCCTCGTCCTGCTCGACAACATCCCTGCTCCCGCCCGAATGCTGCCGTTCCTCCCGGACAGCGGCCGCAGCCGGGTGCTGGCGACCAGCCGGCAGCAGGCTGACCACACGGCCGTCTCCCGGGGCGCCGTCCTGGTCGGCCTCGGCCCGCTGCCCGGACCGGAGGCGGCCGCGCTCGTCGGCCGGATCGCGGGGGAGGAGCGGTGCACCGCCGAACAGGAGGCGGTGCGGCGGCTGTGTGCGCTGTGCGACGGCCTGCCGCTCGCGCTGCGCATCGCCGCGGGACGCCTGGCCGCCCGGCCGGAGTGGTCCGTCGGCCTGCTGGCCGGCCGGCTCGCGGACGAGCGGCGGCGGCTGGACGAACTCTCCCTCGGCGGGCTCGACCTGCGCACCAGCCTCGGGCGCAGCTACCACCGGCTGCCCGCGGAGACGGCCCGGGCCTACCGCACGCTCGCCCTGCTGGACACGCCGGACGTCACCGCCTGGGCCGTGGGCGTCCTGCTGGGCGTGCCGGCAGCGGCGGCGGAGGACCTGCTGGAACGGCTGGCCGCGGTGAACCTGCTCACGTACACGGGCACCGGCACCGACGGCGGCGAGCGCTACCGTCTCCCCGGTCTGCTGCGGCTCTACGCGCGGGAACGCGCCGAGACGGAGGACCCGGCCCACGACCGGCAGGAGGCGCACGACCGCGCCGGCGCCCTGCTGTTCGGGACGCGCGGCGGCGCACGGCGCGAGGCGGTCCGGGCGCTGTGCCGGCTGGCCGGTGCCCACTCGAGGCAGGAGCGTTTCGCCCAGGCCGTGGCCGCGTACCGCGAGGTGCTGCGGCTGGCACGCGAACAGGGTGACCCGGCGGGGGAGGCGGCGGCCCAGCTGGGCCTGGGCGAACTCGCGGCGGCCGACGGCCACTTCGACGAGGCTGACCGCCGCCTGCGGGCGGCCCTGGTGGCGGCGGCCCGGGCGGACGACCTCGCCCTGACGGCACGGGCCCACCTGGCGCTGGGCCGCCAGTGCCGCACCCTCCACCGCCCGACGGCGGCGGGCCGCCACCTGGACGCTGCGCTGCGCGCGTACCGGTTGCTGGGTTCCCTGCCGGGCGAGCTGGCGGCGTCGGAGGAACTGGCTCTGCTGGACGTGGAACCGGCCCTGGGGCTGGTTCCCCGCCAGGGGGTGCGGGGCTTCGGCTGCGGGCAACCCCGAACAACCCGCAGACGAACGCCGGGCTCAGGCCCCCGGAATCTCGTCCGCCCCCGGATACGACGGCTGCGCCCCCGCCCGCGTCACGGAAACGGCCCCCACCCGCACCGCGAACCGCGCCGCCTCCTCCAGCGAGGCCCCCCGGGCCAGCCGCGCCGCCAGCGCACCGGTGAAGGCGTCACCGGCCCCGGTGGTGTCGACCACCTCGACCTCGACCCCGGGGATCCGTACGGGATCCCCCTCCCCGGCGAGGACGAGCGCACCCTCGCCGCCCAGCGTCACCACCACCGACCGCGCCCCCGACTCCCGCAGCGCACGGGCCCACCCCTCCGGGTTCCCCCCGGACACCCCGGAAAGCCGCTGCGCCTCATGCTCGTTGACCACCAACGGATCCGCCGCCCCCACCAGCCCCGCGCGCAGCGCGCGCGGCACGGGCGACGGATTGAGCACCACCCGCGCCCCGGTCTCCCCGGTCACCGCCACCGCCGCGGCCACCGTCTCCTCCGGCACCTCCCACTGCAGCGACACCACGCGCGCCGCGGCGACGACGTCCCGCGCCGCCCGCACGTCCGCCGCCGACAGCCGGGCGTTGGCCCCCGGCGAGACCACGATCTGGTTGTCCCCGTCCGGGCCGACGACGATCATCGCCGTGCCCGTCCGCGCACCCGGCTCCACGAGCACGTGCCGCAGTTCGGTGCCCGCGGCCCGCTGCGCGGCGAGCAGCAGTTCCCCGAACGCATCGTCACCGACCTTGGCCAGCAGGGCGGTTCGCGCGCCGAGCCGGGCCGCGGCTGCGGCCTGGTTGGCGCCCTTGCCGCCCGCGGACTCGACCAGGTCCGTACCCGGCACGGTCTCGCCCGGCCCCGGGCGGCGGTCCACCCGGACCGTCAGGTCCGCGTTGGCGGAGCCGATCACCAGCACGTCGTAGTCGAGGTCCTGCATGTTCTTCCGATCCCTCACTTGTCGAACTTGTCGAACTGCGCCACGTTCTTCGCCGTCACCAGCACGACCGGCACCTTCACCTGCTGCGGCAGCTTCTCACCCCGGGACGCCCGGACCGCCCAGGCCACCGCCTGCCGGCCGAGCAGCTCCGGCTGCTGGGCGACGGTCGCGGTCAGCGTGCCCGCGCGGACCGCGGCGATGCCGTCCGGGGTGCCGTCGAACGCCACGACCTTCACCGACGTCCCCGCGGCCCGGCCGAGCGCCTTGGCCGCGCCCAGCGCCATCTCGTCGTTGGCGGCGAAGACGCCCGTGACGTCGCGGTGGGCCTGGAGCGTGTTGGCCATCACGTCCATGCCCTTGGTGCGGTCGAAGTCCGCGGGCTGGCGGGCGACAACCTGGATGCCGGGCCAGTCCTTCATGCCCTCCTCGAACCCCTTGCCGCGCTCGCGGGCGGCCGAGGTCCCGGGCTGGCCCTCCAGGAAGGCGACCTTCCCCTTGCCGCCGAGCGCCTCGGCCAGGGTCTTCGCCGCCAGCCTCCCGCCCGCCACGTTGTCGGAGGCGATCGTCGAGTCCGCCCCGGGCCCGTTGACGCCCCGGTCGAGGGAGATCACCGGCACCTTCGCCCGGCGGGCCACGCCCACCGCGGGGACGGCCGCGTCGGAGTCGACCGGGTTGATGACGGCGGCCTTCACGTCCTGGCTGGTGAAGGTCTCCAACTGGTTGACCTGCTGCATGGGGTCGTTCTGCGCGTCCGTGATGTTGATCTTCAGGCCGCGCGCCTTCGCCTCGGCCTGGGCGCCCTTCTTGATGCCCACGAAGAACGGGTTGTTCATCGTGGACAGCGCCAGCCCCAGGTCCGTGTGCCCGCCCCGGTCGCAGCCCGCCAGGGCGACGGTGCCCAGCAGCACCATGGCCGACACGACCGCCCGGCCCCTCACCGCGCGCTCCGGCGGCGCAACGTGTCCAGGAGCACCGCGACCGCGATGACCAGGCCCGTGGCGACCTGCTGCCAGAAGGCCGACACGCTCAGCAGGTTGAGGCCGTTGCGCAGCACCGCCAGGATCAGGGCGCCGATGAGCGTGCCCGACGCCTTGCCGGAGCCGCCCGACAGGCTCGCCCCGCCGATCACCACGGCGGCGATGGCGTCGAGTTCGTAGCCGACCGCGGCCTGCGGCTGCGCCGAGGTCAGCCGGGCGGCCAGGACGATCCCGGCCACGGCGGCGAACAGCCCGGAGAGCGCGTAGATCACGAGCTTGCGGCGCCGCACGTCGATGCCCGACAGCCGGGCCGCCTCCTCGTTGCCGCCGATCGCGAACATCGCCCGGCCCGTGTACGTACGCGCCAGGACCAGCGCCGCGATCAGCCCCATCGCGGCCATCACCAGCACCGGCACCGGCAGCCAGCCGCCCAGCGTGTCACCGAGCCTGCCGACCGGCGACGGGAAGGCGATGGGGGAGCCGCCCGAGATCACCAGGGCCAGGCCGCGGCCCACCGAGAGCATCGCCAGCGTGGCGATGAACGCCGGGAGTCTGCCGTACGCGACCAGGGCACCCGATATCAGGCCCGCCCCCGCGCCCACCGCGAGCCCCAGCAGCACCGCGAGCCATACGGGCAGGCCGCCGTCCGCGGCGGCCCACGCGACGACGGTCGCCGAGAGCGCGGCCACCGAGCCGACCGACAGGTCGATGCCCGCCGACACGATGACGAACGTGACGCCGAACGCCAGGATCGCCGTCACCGACGCCTGGACGCCGACGTTGAGGAGGTTCTGCCCGTTCAGGAAGTCCCGCGAGAGGACGGCCATCACCACGACCAGCGCGGCCAGGCCGCCCAGCGGGCCGTTGCGCAGCACCGCCTTCGAGAACCACCGCCCGGGAGCGTTCCCGGGCACCTGCACCACCGCGGCCTGTGCCTCAGCCGACATCCGAGCCCTCCATCGCGCTCTGCACCTGATCCTTGACGTCCGTACCGTCCGGCGGCCGCACCGCCAGCTCCATCACCGCGTCCTGCGTGGCCCGTTCGCCCGACAGCTCGCCGGCGAGCCGCCCCTGGGACATCACCAGCACCCGGTCGCTCATGCCGAGGACCTCCGGCAGGTCGCTGGAGATCATCAGCACCGCGCAGCCCGCCGCCGTGAGGTCGTTGACGAGCCGGTAGATCTCGACCTTCGCCCCGACGTCGATGCCGCGCGTGGGCTCGTCGAGGATCAGCAGCCGGGTCCCGGCCAGCAGCCACTTGCCGATGACGATCTTCTGCTGGTTGCCGCCGGACAGGGTGCGCGCGCTCTGCCCGAGCCCGCTCATCCGCACCTTCAGCCGCTCGGCGACCTCGGCCGCCGCGCGGTGCTGCGCCCGCCGGTCGACCAGGCCGGCCCGGGTGTCGAGGCGCAGCCGGGCGAGGGCCAGGTTGTCCTGCAACGAGGCGTCCAGCACCAGCCCCTGGGCCTTGCGGTCCTCCGGCACGAGCCCGAGCCCGGCCCGCATCGCGGCCCGCACGTCGCCCGGGGGCAGCACCGCGCCCTCCACCTC
Source organism: Streptomyces sp. AM25 (assembly GCF_058146165.1). Classification (NCBI taxonomy): domain Bacteria; kingdom Bacillati; phylum Actinomycetota; class Actinomycetes; order Kitasatosporales; family Streptomycetaceae; genus Streptomyces; species Streptomyces sp. AM25. Next base: position 183,170 of record NZ_JBKIWN010000003.1, read on the forward strand.
GACCGTCCCGGCGTCGTAGCGGTCCACCCCGAAGAGCGCCCGGGCCACTTCGGTGCGTCCCGCACCCACCAGCCCGGCCAGGCCGACCACTTCACCGGCCCGGACCTCGAAGCCGACGTCCCGGAAGGCAGGCCCCTTCCCGGTCCCGCCGCGCGTCAGCCCGCGCACCCGCAGCAGCGGTGCCCCCGGCGCGGCCGGGCGCTCGCGCGGGTACTGCTCCGCGATGTCGCGGCCGACCATGAGCCGGATCAGCTCGTTCTCGCCGGTGGAGGCGGGCACTTCGGCCACCGAGCGCCCGTCCCGCAGGACGGTCACGCGGTCTCCGAGAGCCGCGATCTCCTCCAGGTGGTGGGTGATGAAGACGACGCCGGTGCCGCCCGCGCGCAGCTCGCGGACGATGCCGAAGAGGGTGCCGACCTCCTCGGAGGTGAGCACCGCGGTCGGCTCGTCCATGATCAGAACGCGGGCGTCCAGGCTCAGCGCCTTGGCGATCTCCACCATCTGCAGCTGGGCGATGCCCAGTTCGCGCACGGACGCGGTGACCGGCACGTCCAGCCGGACCCGGCGCAGCAGTTGGGCGGCACGGGCGTGCAGGGCGCGCCGGTCGATCAGGCCGAGACGGGTGCGCGGCTGGCGGCCGAGGAAGAGGTTCTCGGCGACGGTGAGGTCCGGGACGAGGTTGAACTCCTGGTGGATCGTGGCGATTCCCAGCCGCTCCGCGTCCTGCGCCGAGTGGATCGCCGTCTCCTTCCCGTCCACCAGGATGCGGCCCGCGTCGGGGCGGTGGGCGCCGGAGAGCATCTTGATGAGCGTGCTCTTGCCGGCGCCGTTCTCCCCGAGCAGCACGTGCACCTCGCCCGCGCGCAGGCTCAAGTCCACGCCGTCCAGGGCGCGTACGCCCGGGAAGGACTTGGTCACCCCCGCCACGCGCAGGAGTTCACGGCCGCCGTCCGGTACGTCGTCGTTGACGCCCGTCATGCGCTGCCCCTCTCTTGGGTGTCGTCTGTCAGTGGACGGGAGGCTCTCCGCAGGAGCGCCGTACCACGAGCCGGGCGGGCAGCAGGACGGACGGGGCCTCGCGGCCCTCGATCCGCTCCAGCAGGGTGTGCACGGCGGCCCGGCCCAGCTCGCGCGTGGGCTGCGCGACGGCGGTCAGCGGGGGATCGAGGTGGGCGAACCAGGCCACGTCGTCGAAGGCCACCAGGGCCAGGTCGGCGGGGATGCACAGCCCGCGGGCCCGCACCTCGTCCAGGGCGCCCAGCGCCATCAGGTTGTCGGTGGCCAGCACGGCGTCCGGCGGTTCGGGGAGGTCCAGCAGCCGGCGCATCATCTCCCGGCCGCCGGCCGGGCTGAGGTCGGGCGAGGCCGCGATCCGCTCCGCGGACAGTGCGATCCCGTGCCCGGCCAGCGCGGCGCGGAACTGCTCCAGGCGCTCGTCCCCGGTCGGGGTGCCGGCGGGCGCGACGATGACCGCGGGCCGGCGCCGGTCCAACGCGGCCAGGTGCGCGGCGAGTTCGCCCAGGGCCGTACCGCCCTCGGCGCGGACGCAGGGCGCGGCGATGCCGGGCAGCGCCCGGTCGAGCAGGACGAGGGGCGTACCGGAGGCGACGGCCTCGTGCAGCATCGACGAGCCCGTGCCGGCGGAGCTGACCATCAGCCCGTCGATCCGGCGGTCGAGGAGGGTGCGGATGTAGTCGTCCTGCTGCCCGGGGCTCTCGCCCGCGTTGCCGATGATCAGGCTGTAGCCGAGCCGCCGCGCCTCCTGCTCGACGGCGTCGGCCAGCTCGGTGAAGAAGGGGTTGCGCAGGTCGCTGATGACGAGCCCGAACGTCCGGGTCCGCGCGGTGCGCAGGGCGCGGGCGACCACGTTGGGCCGGTAGCCCAGCTCCGCGACCGCGGCCAGCACCCGGTCCCGGGTCTCGGCCACGGGGGCGCGGCCGTTGAGCACGCGGGAGACGGTGGCGACGGATACGCCGGCGCGCTCGGCCACGTCCTTGATGTTCGCCATGGGGCCCTAGGTAATCGATTACACGGGCTGTGCGTCAAGACGGCACGGTTGTAACGCACGTCACGGCCGTCACCTTGCGTGATCACGCGACCGCTCCGAGTCGCGCCCTGATCCATCCGGGGGCATGCTGAATCGACTGCGTTTGCGGGCGGAACGCAAGGGCAGCCGCACCAGAGATGCGGAACCGTGCCCCGTAAGGGGCGCGGGGCTGTATCGATATGCGGCTCCGCCGCGTGGGCGCGATCAGCCCCCACCGGCCCGCAGTCGAGGCACCGCCCTTCCCGTGGAGCGCAACGCATCGAGCGAGGGGACAACCGTGATGGCCGAGTCGACGCACGACGCACCCGACGCCGCCCCCTTCCTGCGCCTGAACTCCCTGCCCCCTGGCGCGGAGCGCGACCGGCTGCGCCAGGAGGTGATCGCCGCCTGGCTGCCCATGGCCGAACGCATCAGCCTGCGCTACCGCAAGTGCGGGGAGAGCCCGGCGGATCTGCGGCAGGTCGCCGCGCTGGCCCTGGTGCACGCGGTCGACCGCTTCGACCCGGGTCTCGGCTTCGCCTTCGAGTCCTTCGCCGTCCCCACCATCAACGGGGAGCTCAAGCGCCACATCCGCGATCACGTCTGGTCCCTGCACATCCCGCGCCGGGACCAGGAGTTGCGGGCCACGGTCCGCGCCGCCCGCGCCCGGCTCGAGCAGCGTGGCCGCCGGACCCTGGTCAGCCTGCGCGAACTCGCGGCGGAGACCGGGCTGTCCGAGGCGGAGGTGCGGCGCGGGCTCGACGCGGACGGCGTGCACCACACGCTCTCCCTCGACCAGTCGGTCGCCCCCGGCGAGGAGCTCCCGCTCGCCGACACCCTGGGACAGGGCGACGGTGCCCTGGACCTGGTCGTCGACCGGCAGTCCCTCAAACCGCTCCTGGACGCCCTGCCCGAGCGGGAGAAGTACGTGCTGTACTGGCGCTTCTTCGGCGACCTCACGCAGCAGCAGATCGGTCTGCGGCTGGGCGTCTCCCAGATGCAGATCTCCCGGATCCTCAGCCGCACCTGCGCCGACCTGCGCCGCCAGCTGCTCGCCCCGGCCTGAGCGCCGGGCACCCCCGCCCCGTACCGACGGGCGGATGTGAACCGTCCCCACTCCAGACAGGCCAGGCGTACGTCATGGACGAACACCACACGCGGCTGACCCGCGACCTGCCGCCGATCGTCGACATACCCGACCTGCCCGGCGCCAAGCGGCCGGAGCCGTCCCGCGCCGCTGGCGGGGACCGCGAGCCGTCGGCCGGGTCCGGACATGCCAGTGGCGCCCATCAGGAGGTCGATGGGCGCCACGAACGCGCGGGAGAGGGCTCCGGCGGCTGACTGTGACCCTCTCCCGCGCGGTGCGCGCGATCCGGCTGTGAACGCGCGCTCGGCGGGCGGCTCAGCTGTTGACGCAGGTGTTACCGAAGGTCGGGTTGAGCAGACCGACGATGTCGATGGCGTTGCCGCACAGGTTGATCGGGAGCTGGATCGGCACCTGGATCGTGTTGCCGGAGACGACGCCGGGAGAGCCTACGGCCGCGCCCTCCGCGCCGGAGTCGGCGGTGGCGATGCCCGTGGCGCCGGTGACGGCGACGCCTGCGGCGGCGGTCAGCAGGGCTGCCTTGGCGATACGCGACATGGTTAAACCTTTCTAAGGGGTGTTGAGAGGCAATTGTGACCGGCGATTCCGGACGTGTTGGGCCAATTTGCGCTCTATGCCGCCTAATTAACCCGGAGAGACCAATAAGTCGGATGTGATGTACGGGGCTTGGGAACCGGGTGGTGGAGGCTGGGGCGGAGGGGTGTGCGAGGCCGGGGTGGCCGCCGTGGATGGCATGTGCCTGTCACTTGCTTCGACGGGTTTGGCGCTCCTGCTCCCGCCTACGTACCCTGCACAGAAGCTTTGATTCGAACAGACGGACTGGGATACGACAGCGGCGATGACGGTCACTGAAGAAAGCCGCGGCGGGGCGCACGGGGCAGCCGGGCAGGCGGGCATAGACCCGGAGCGGATGGCGATCTGCCTGAGCGTGCTGGAGGAGCTCGACGCGCTGCCCGTCGACCACCCCGACGCGATCACGGTCCGCCGGGCCACCGCCGGCATCTACCGGACGGTGAAGCAGCGCCGCCGCCAGGAGCGCCGGGCGGCCAAGACGGCCCACGACAAGGCGGTCACCGAGGCCACGGCCACCGGTGCCGCCGACCGCATCGACGACGAGACCCGCGGCATCCCGCTCGCCGCCACCGCCGCCACGCAGATCGTCGGCATCCTGGAGCGCCCGCGCTCCTGCTACACCTGCAAGGACCGGTACACCGAGGTCGACGCCTTCTACCACCAGCTGTGCCGGTCCTGCGCCGCGGAGAACCGCGCCCGCCGGGACGCCCGCACGGACCTGACCGGGAAGCGGGCCCTGCTCACCGGCGGCCGCGCGAAGATCGGCATGTACATCGCCCTGCGGCTGCTGCGGGACGGCGCGCACACCACGGTCACCACGCGCTTCCCGAACGACGCCGTCCGGCGCTTCAAGGCGATGGAGGACAGCGCGGACTGGATGCACCGGCTGAAGGTCGTCGGCATCGACCTGCGCGACCCCGCGCAGGTCGTGGCGCTGGCCGACTCCGTCGCCGCCGAGGGCCCGCTCGACATCCTGATCAACAACGCGGCGCAGACCGTGCGCCGCACCAACGCCGCCTACAGCGAGCTCATAGCCGCCGAGGCCGCCCCGCTCCCGGCCGGCGAGCTGCCGGCCTGCGAGGTCTTCGGCGCCTTCGGCAGCGGCGCGCAGCCCGAGCTGCCCGGCCCCGCGGGCGGCAACCACGACGGCCTGACCCCGCAGGCCCTCACCGAGCTCGCCCTGACCAGCGGCTCCGCCTCGCCGGCCCGGGTCGAGGCGGGCACCGCGATCGACGCGGGCGGGCTCGTCCCCGACCTGGACGCGACCAACACCTGGATCCAGGCGGTCGGCGACGTCGACCCGGTCGAGCTGCTCGAAGTGCAGCTCTGCAACGTCACGGCACCGTTCGTCCTGGTCAACCGGCTGCGGCCAGCCATGGCGGCGTCCCCGGCGCGCCGCACGTACGTGGTCAACGTCTCCGCGATGGAGGGCGTCTTCAGCCGCGGTTACAAGGGCGCGGGCCACCCGCACACCAACATGGCCAAGGCCGCGCTCAACATGCTCACGCGCACCAGTGCGCAGGAGATGTTCCAGACCGACGGCATCCTGATGACCAGCGTCGACACGGGCTGGATCACGGACGAGCGGCCGCACCCGGACAAGGTCCGGCTGGCGGAGGCGGGCTTCCACGCCCCGCTCGACCTGGTCGACGGCGCGGCGCGGGTCTACGACCCGATCGTGCGCGGCGAGCAGGGCGAGGACCTCTACGGGTGCTTCCTGAAGGACTACCGGCCCGCCAACTGGTAGAGCCCGGACGCCGCCGGGTGCAGCGCCGCGTACTCCAGCGGCGCCGACGGGTCCACCGTCACGTCCAGCGGCGCCGGCTCCGCGCCGGCACGGACCAGCAGGTCGCCCACCGCCGCGACCATCGCCCCGTTGTCGGTGCACAGCCGCAGCGGCGGGACGCGCAGTTCGACCCCCGCGGCGGCGCACCGCTCCTGGGCCAGCGCCCGCACGCGGGAGTTGGCGGCCACGCCGCCGACCACCACCAGGGTGCCCACGCCGTGCTCCGAGCAGGCGGCTACCGCCTTGCGTGTGAGCACGTCGGCCACCGCCTCCTGCAGAGAGGCCGCCCCGTCCGCGACGGGCAACGGCCGCCCGGCGGCGCGGTGTTCCTCGGCCCAGCGGGCGGCGGCCGTCTTGAGGCCCGAGAAGGAGAACGCGTAGCGGTGCTCGGGCCGCGTGGTGAGCGGCCGCGGGAACGGCACCGCCCGCGGGTCGCCCTCGCGGGCCGCGCGGTCGACGGCGGGACCGCCCGGGTAGGGCAGGCCGAAGACGCGGGCCACCTTGTCGAAGCACTCGCCGGCCGCGTCGTCGAGGGTGTCGCCGAGGTGCACGATCGGGTCGCGCGCCAGGTCCCGTACCAGCAGCAGTGACGTGTGGCCCCCGGAGACGATCAGCACCATGCAGGGGTTGGGCAGCGGGCCGTGCTCCAGCGTGTCGGCGGCCACGTGCCCGGCGAGGTGGTGCACGCCGTACAGCGGCACGTCCAGCGCGTAGGCCAGGCTCTTCGCGGCCGCGACGCCGACCTGGAGAGCTCCGGACAGCCCGGGGCCCGTCGTCACCGCGACCGCGTCGATGTCGGCCATCGTCAGGCCCGCGTCGGCCAGGGCGGCGTGGACCACGGGCGCGGCGGCGTGCACATGGGCCCGGGCCGCGATCTCCGGGACGACCCCGCCGAAGCGCGCGTGCTCGTCCATGCTGGACGCGACCGCGTGGCCCAGCAGCCTGCCGTCCCGGACCAGACCGGCGCCGGTCTCGTCGCACGACGACTCGATCCCCAGCACCACCGGTGATTGCCTCACGCTCCGCCTCCGCCTTTTACTTGTCAGTTGCAATTGCATAGTCTATGCAACAAGGTCCTGGGCGAGACCCGGCTCCCCGGGTATCCGCCCAGGTCAGTAGAGTTCCGGCGTGACTGACCTCCCCATCACCGTCGTGGGTATCGGCGCCGACGGCTGGCCCGGCCTCGCCCCCGCGTCCCAGGACGCCCTGCGCCGGGCCGAGGTCCTCGTCGGCGGACCGCGCCAGCTCGGCCTCGTCCCCGCGGAGTGCCCCGGGGAGCGCGTCGCCTGGCCCTCGCCCCTGCGCCCCGCCGTCCCGGGACTGTTCGCCGCGCACGCCGGGCGACGGGTGTGCGTCCTGGCCAGCGGCGACCCCATGTTCTTCGGCATCGGCCGCACCCTCGTCGAGGTGCTCGGCGCCGACCGGCTGCGGGTGCTGCCGCACCCGTCCTCGGTCTCGTACGCCTGTGCCCGGCTGGGGCTGCCGCTGGACGACGCCGAGGTGATCAGCCTCGTCGGCCGCCCGCTCGCCGCGCTCGGTGCCGCCCTGCACGAGGGCCGCCGGCTGCTGGTGCTCAGCACCGGGGCCGGCACGCCCGCCGAGGTCGCCGCGCTGCTGCGCGAACGCGGCTTCGGGCCCAGCCGGTTGACCGTCCTGGAGCAGCTCGGCGGCGACTGCGAGCGCCGCGTGGACGGCACCGCCGACGACTGGCCGCATCCGCCCGGCGACCCGCTCAACGTCATCGCCGTGGAGTGCCGTACCGCCCCCGGCGCGCTCCGGCTCGGCGTCGCCCCCGGTCTGCCGGACGAAGTCTTCGAGAACGACGGACAGTTGACGAAGCGTCATGTCCGGGCCGTGACGCTCGCCGCCCTCGCCCCCGCCCCCGGCGAACTGCTGTGGGACATCGGCGGCGGCTCGGGGTCCGTCGGCATCGAGTGGATGCGCGCCCACCGCTCCTGCCGGGCCGTCACCGTCGAGCGCGACCCCGTACGCGCCGCCCGCATCGCCCGCAACGCCGAGTCGCTCGGCGTGCCCGCCCTGCGCGTCGTCACCGGGGCGGCCCCCGGAGCACTGGCCGAACTGCCCGTCCCCGACGCGGTGTTCATCGGCGGCGGCCTCACCGCGCCCGGCCTGCTCGCGGCATGCTGGGACGCGCTACCCGCGGGGGGACGGCTCGTCGCCAACACCGTCACCCTCGAATCCGAGGCCCTGCTCGCCGACTGGTACCGGCGCCGCGGCGGCGACCTCACCCGCCTCGCGGTCGCCCGTGCCGTGCCCGTCGGCGGCTTCACCGGCTGGCGTCAGGCCATGCCGGTCACCCAGTGGTCCGTCACCAAGGAAGGCCAACAGCCATGACCGTGTACTTCATCGGCGCCGGCCCCGGCGCCGCCGACCTGATCACGGTGCGCGGCGTGCGGACGCTGGCGCGCTGCGGGGTCTGCCTGTACGCGGGCAGCCTCGTGCCGCGCGAACTCCTCGCCGAATGCCCGCCGGACGCCCGGCTCGTCGACACCGCCCGGCTCGATCTGGACCGGATCACCGAGGAGTTCGTCCGCGCCCACGAGGCTGGCCACGACGTGGCCCGGCTGCACTCCGGCGACCCGTCGGTCTTCAGCGCCGTGGCCGAGCAGATGCGGCGGCTCGACGCGGTGGACATCCCGTACGAGATCGTCCCCGGCGTCCCGGCGTTCGCCGCCGCGGCGGCGGCCCTCGGCCGCGAACTGACCGTGCCCACCGTCGGCCAGACCGTCATCCTCACCCGCATCGCCCGCCAGGCCACCCCGATGCCCCCCGGCGAGGACCTCGCCACCCTCGGCCGCAGCGGCGCCCTGCTCGTCCTCCACCTCGCCGCCCGCTACGCGGACGAGGTCGTCGCCGAACTGCTCCCGCACTACGGGGCCGACTGCCCGGCGGCCGTCGTCGCGATGGCCAGCCGGCCGGACGAACTGGTGCTGCGCGGCACGCTGTCGGACATCGCGGATCAGGTGAAGGCCGCGGGTGTGCTGCGCACGGCTGTGATCGTCGTGGGGCGGCCGCTGGGGGCGGAGCAGTTCCCGGACAGCTATCTGTACTCGACGGACAGAGAGCGGTGCGGGCAGCCGTAGCTCAAGGGCGCGGGCCCCGCGGGTCCGCGCGGCCCACGATCGTGCCCGCGCGGTCGATGCAGATGACGTCCACGCTGACCGGTGCGCCCCGCAGCACCGTCAGCGCCTCGTCGCGGGCCGTGGCGGCGACGAGGTCGCCCAGCCGGACGCCCCGGGCCGCGCACTGCTGCAGCGCGTCCAGGCCCGTGTTGGCCGCGGCGACCGACTCCGCCAGCGCCTCGTCCGCCCCGCCCCGGCGGGCCAGCCGGGCGAGGAAGCCCTTGTCGACCTGGGAGCGGGACGAGTGCAGGTCCAGGTGCCCGGCCGCCAGTTTCGACAGCTTCGCGAAGCCGCCCGCGATCGTGAGCCGGTCCACCGGGTGGCGCCGGATGTACTTGAGCACCGCGCCCGCGAAGTCGCCCATGTCCAGCAGCGCGTCCTCCGGCAGGCCGTGCACGGCCACCGCGACCTTCTCCGAGGTCGAGCCCGTACACCCCGCCACGTGCCGGCGGCCCGCCGCGCGGGCGACGTCCACGCCGCGCCGGATGCTGTCGATCCAGGCCGAGCAGGAGTACGGCACGACGATGCCGGTCGTGCCGAGGACCGACAGCCCGCCCAGGATGCCCAGGCGCGGGTTCCAGGTGGAACGGGCGATCTCCTCGCCGTTGTCGACCGAGATCTCGATCTCGACGTCGCCCGTGCCGCGGTGCCGCTCCGCCACGGCGGCCACGTGCTCGCGCATCATCTGCCGGGGCACGGGGTTGATCGCGGGCTCGCCCACGGCCAGCGGCAGCCCGGGCCGGGTGACCGTGCCCACGCCCGGACCGGCCCGGAACACCACGCCCGAACCGGCCGGCAGGGCCCGGACCGTGGCGCGGACCAGGGCGCCGTGCGTGACGTCCGGGTCGTCACCGGCGTCCTTGACGACGGCCGCCATCGCCCGGCCCGCACTCTTCTCCTCCGCGGCGAGCGCGAACGCCGGCGTCTGCCCCTTGGGCAGGGTGATCGTCACGGGGTCGGGGAACTCCCCGGTGAGCAGCGCCGTGTACGCGGCCGTGGTGGCCGCGGTGGCGCAGGCCCCGGTCGTCCAGCCGTGCCGGAGGCCGGTGTGCTGGAGCTGAGCGGTACGGCCGCCGGTTGCCTCGGCGTCAGCCACGGGGCGCTCCTGGCCTAGGGTTGGCGAGCGTGAACGTGAACGTAAGGGGGAGCGACGTGCGCCACGTCCTGATCCTCGGCGGCACCACCGAGGCGCGGCACCTCGCAGCCGAGCTGGTCGCAGACCCGTCGCTGCGGGTCACCAGCTCGCTGGCCGGCCGCGTCGCACAACCCCGGCTGCCGGCGGGCGAGGTACGGATCGGGGGGTTCGGGGGACCCGAAGGCCTGGCCCGCTGGCTGCGCGAGCAGCAGGTGGACGCGCTCATCGACGCCACCCATCCTTTCGCCGGCACGATCAGTTTCAACGCGGCGCAGGCCGCCGCGGACGTCCATGTTCCCCTGCTGGCCCTCCGCCGCCCCGGTTGGGTCGCGGGGCCCGGTGACGACTGGCACGACGTCGCCTCTCTGGAGGAGGCGGCGAGTGCGCTGCCCGCGCTGGGGGAACGGGCGTTCCTGACCACGGGACGGATGGGACTGGCGGCTTTTGCGCACCTCGAGGATATGTGGTTCCTCGTGCGCTCCGTGGACGCGCCGGAAGGTGCGGTGCCGGCCCGGATGGACGTGCTGCTGGACCGGGGCCCGTTCACGGTGGAGGGGGAGCGGGAGCTGCTGCGGCGGCATCGCATCGATGTGCTGGTGACGAAGGACAGCGGGGCCGTTGCCACGGCCGCGAAGCTCGTCGCTGCGCGGGAGGCGGGGGTACCGGTCGTCGTGGTGAGGCGGCCCCCGGTGCCGGAGGGTGTGCCCGTGGCCACTGACGTGGCCGGGGCGGTTGCGTGGCTGTGCCGCCCCGGCACCACGGCGCCCCGTAAGGGGCGCGGGGAACTGCGCGACAAGCCCCTACCGGCCTGCAGTTGAGGCACTGCCCCTGGGGTTCCGGGGCGTAGCCCCGGGGACGTCGGCCGTGGGCCGTCGTGGTTGCTCGCGCAGTTCCCCGCGCCCCTTACGGGGCGCCGTGGTGCCGGGGCGACGAAGATCCGCCGGTCGCGCCCACGCGGCGGAGCCGCATGGTGTCACAGCCCCGCGCCCCTTACGGGGCGCAGCCCCGACTTACCCCTCCGGGTACCGCCTCGGGGTCCACACGATTTCCTCGCCGGAGGCGCGCCGCACCGCCCGCGTCTGCGTCGAGCCCACGATGAGGATCGTCCGCATGTCGACCTCCTCCGGCACCAGTTCGCCGAGGCGGACGATCCGTACGCTCTCCTCCGGGCCGCCCACGTCGCGCCCGAGGACCACCGGGGTCTCGGGCGCCCGGTGCTCCAGGAGGACGTCCCGCGCCTTGCCCACCTGCCAGGTGCGGCTGCGCGAACCGGGGTTGTACAGCGCCAGCACCAGGTCCGCTGCCGCCGCCGCGCGCAGGCGTTCCGCGACGACCTCCCACGGCTTGAGGCGGTCGGACAGCGAGACGACCGCGTAGTCGTGACCCAGCGGGGCGCCCGCGCGGGACGCCGCCGCGTGGGCGGCCGTCATGCCGGGGACCACCCGCACCGGCACCTCGCGGTACGGGCCCTCCGAGGCGACCTCCAGCACCGCGGTGGCCATGGCGAAGACCCCGGGGTCGCCGGACGAGACGACGGCGACCCGGCGGCCCTGCCGGGCCAGGTCCAGGGCGAACTCGGCGCGTTCGGACTCCACCTTGTTGTCCGAGGCGTGCCGCTGCTGCCCCGGGCGCACCGGCACCCGGTCCAGGTAGGTCGTGTAGCCGACCAGGTCCTCCGCGGCCGCCAGCGCGCCCCGCGCCTCGGGCGTCAGCCACAGCGGCCCCGCCGGGCCGAGCCCGACGACCGTGACCTCGCCCCGGCCCTCCGCAACGGGCTCGGCGCCCTCCCCCATAGCCTGAACGGCATGGGAGGTACCCCCATGGCTCGGCAGCACCGCCACCGAGAAGTACGGCACGGACCCGGGGTCCACGTCCGCAACGCGGCCCGTGCGCTCCCCGCTCATCGTGGCGCGCTCGACGTACCGTGCCTCCGCCAGGCGGCCCGAGCGCTCCAGCGCGCCCTTCACCGCGGGGAAGGTGCGGCCGAGCTTCATGACCACGGCCGAGTCGGTGGCGGCCAGGCGGGCCGTCAGCTCCTCCTCGGGCAGGGTGCCCGGAAGGATCGTCAGCACCTCCTCGCCCTCCACCAGCGGCTCGCCGAGCCGGGCCGCGGCCGCGCTCACCGAGGTGACGCCGGGGACGACCTCGGTCGGGTAGCGGTGGGCCAGCCGCTTGTGCATGTGCATGTACGAGCTGTAGAAGAGCGGGTCGCCCTCGGCGAGCACGGCCACGGTGCGCCCGGCGTCCAGGTGCGCGGCCAGCCGGGCGGCGGCCTCCTCGTAGAACTCCTCCATCGCGCCCCGGTAGCCGCCCGGGTGGTCGGTCGTCTCCGTGGTGACGGGGTAGACGAGCCGCTCCTCGATGTGGTCGGGGCGCAGGTGGCGTTCGGCGATGGTGCGCGCGATGGAGCGGCCGTGCCGGGCGCTGTGGTAGGCGACGACGTCGGCGGCGGCGACGACCTCCACCGCCCGTACGGTCATCAGGGACGGGTCGCCGGGGCCGAGGCCCACTCCGTAGAGCCGTCCGGACTTGTGCTCGCTCACTCTTCCTCGCTCGCTATCGCATTGATCGCGGCCGCGGCCATGGCACTGCCGCCGCGCCGCCCCCGCACCACCAGGTACTCCAGCCCCAACCGGTTGCTCGCCAGCGCCTCCTTGGACTCGGCGGCACCGATGAAGCCGACCGGTATGCCGAGCACGGCCGCCGGGCGCGGTGCGCCCTCCGCGACCATCTCCAGCAGGCGGAACAGCGCGGTCGGCGCGTTGCCGACGGCCACCACCGCGCCGTCCAGCCTGTCGCGCCAGAGTTCCAGGGCCGCGGCGCTGCGCGTGGTGCCCATGCGCCGGGCCAGTTCGGGCACCGACGGGTCGGCGAGGGTGCACAGCACCTCGTTGTCCGCGGGCAGCCGCTTGCGGGTGACGCCGCTGGCGACCATGTTGGCGTCGCACAGGACGGGCGCACCCGCGCGCAGCGCCTCGCGGGCGCGGGCCACGGCCTGCGGGGACCAGGCCAGGTCGCGGACGAGATCGGTCATCCCGCACGCGTGGATCATGCGCACGGCCACCTTGCCGACGTCCGGCGGCAGTCCGCCGAGGTCGGCCTCGGCGCGGATGGTGGCGAAGGACTGGCGGTAGATGGACGCGCCGTCCTTGTCGTAGTCGAACACTGTGCCCTCGTCGCCCTCGTCGTTCATCGTGTGGTGGTACGGGCCGCCGCCACCGCGCCGGCCAGGTCTGCTGACGGCACCGTCACCGGTGCCGTCTCCGTCGCCCCGTCGCGTATCGCGATGCGGTAGCCGTCGCCCGTCGCCAGGACGTCCACCCACCAGCCGCTGTCGGCGGGGTGGCCGCAACGGCGTTCGCACCCCGACCAGTACACGGGCAGGGGCTGCCCGGGGGCGGACCGCGCGAGGCAGGCCGCCGCGTCCGCCCGTACGTCCGCACGGGACTTGGCGCAGCCGGGGCGGCCGGCGCACGCGCCCGCGCGGTGCCAGGCGGATTCGGGGGAGGTGACGAGTCCCGCCTCCGCGAGGGCCGTCAGGCGGGCGGGGGCCTCGTCGGCGGGGAGGCCGGGGACGACGATGCCGCGCCACGGGGTCACGCGCAGCTCGCCGGAACCGGCCGTTGCGCACAGCAGCCGCCACTGGCCGGTGTTCAGACGGCCGAGCGGGGCCGTGACCGACAGCGCGGTCCGGCCGCCGGGGCCGGGGACGAGTCCGGGGGGCGTGGGGGTGCCCGTCCGCGGAGCCCTCTCGGCCGACTCGGCGGCGATGCCCTCGGCGGCGAGCTGTTGCCCCAACACGTCCAGGCGCGGCCGCTGTCCGGCGGGGAGTTCGGCGACCCGCCAGGCGGTGCTGCCGTTGCGACGCCGCTCGCTCAGGAACCACTCGGCCGCGAGCACGGCCGCGCGCGGGGCGTGCGCAGCGGGGATGCGCAGGCAGGAGCCGGCCGCCGCGTAGGAGAGCAGGGCGTGTCCGTCGTCCGTTGCGATCAATGTCACATCGGGGACGAGGGCGGCGATATCGCCGCGGCCGTCGTCCAGGCCGAAGAGGAAACGTCCGGAAAGCTCAGTGATGTTCGGGTTCGCGCAGAGGAGCCGGTCCAGTTCGCGGGCCCAGGCCTGGACGTCGGCGGGAGCCGGGCCGTCGAGGCCGCAGAGCGGGGACGCCGCCACGTTCCGTACGCGGTCGTGCTGTTCGGAGGGCAGCAGGCCGGCCTCGCGGAGGCGGTTGCCGAGTTCACTGCCGCAGGTGGCGGGCAGGGCGCGGAGCTGGACGTTGCCGCGGGAGGTGAGGTCGAGGTGTCCGTCGCCCAACTCGTCGGCCAGGTCGGCCATTACCGATGCCTGACGGGCCGTCAGGAGGCCGCCCGGCAGCCGGATGCGCGCCAGCGCGCCGTCGTCCGCGGTGTGCAGTCGGAGTGCACCGGGGCAGCGGTCGCCGCCGGTGCGGACAGGGGGGTCGGTGGGGGCGGGCATGGCGGCGAGCATACCCACGGTGGGGGGTGCTGCCGGGCCCGTCGGCCGACTGCGGGTCGGTGGAGGCCGGTCGCGCCCACGCGGCGGAGCCGCATATCGAAACTGTCTCGCGCCCCTTCGGGGCGCCCCTCCGCCCCCGCTAGTATGACCACGCCAGAGACGGCGACAGGGGAGGAAGCCGGTGTGATTCCGGCACGGTCCCGCCACTGTGAGCGCGGCGGTGAGACGCCGGGCGAGTCAGGAACTCCCGCCGTCCTCACGACCACCCGGGGCGCGGACCCCGAGGAAGGGCCAGCCGCAGCATGCGCATCCTTCTCCTGTCGACGTCCGACACCGACCTGCTCAGCGCCCGCGCGGCCGGCGGCCCGGTCCCGTACCGGCTCGCCAACCCCGCCCGGCTCGCGCTCGAAGAGCTGCCCGTGCTGCTGGAGGACACCGACCTCGTCGTCGTACGGCTCCTCGGCGGCGTCCGCGCCTGGCAGGAAGGGCTGGACCTGCTGCTCGCGGGGGAGCGGCCCGTCGTCGTCCTCACCGGTGAACAGGCGCCCGACGCCCAGCTGATGGAGCACTCGACCGTGCCCATCGGCATCGCCGCCGAGGCCCACGCCTACCTCGCCCACGGCGGGCCCGCCAACCTCGACCAGCTGGCGCGGTTCCTCTCCGACACCGTGCTGCTCACCGGCCACGGGTTCGAACCGCCCGCCCCCGCCCCGTCCTGGGGCGAGCTCGAGCGCACCCCGCGCGCGGACAACCCCGGCGGCCCGCTCGTCGCCGTGCTCTACTACCGCGCCCACCACATGAGCGGCAACACCGCCTTCGTCGACGCCCTCTGCGGTGCCGTCGAGGACGCGGGCGGCCGGGCGCTGCCGCTGTACGTCGCCTCGCTGCGCGCCCCCGAGACCGAACTCGTCGACGCCCTGCGCGCTGCCGACGTCGTCGTCACCACCGTGCTCGCCGCCGGCGGCACCCGGCCCGCCGAGGCCTCGGCGGGCGGCGACGACGAGTCCTGGGACGCGGGTGCGCTCGCCTCCCTGGACGTGCCGATCCTGCAGGCCCTGTGCCTCACCGGCCCGCGCAGCGCGTGGGAGGAGAACGACGAGGGGCTCTCCCCGCTCGACTCCGCGACCCAGGTCGCCGTGCCGGAGTTCGACGGGCGCATCATCACCGTCCCGTTCTCCTTCAAGGAGGTCGACGAGGACGGCCTGCCCGCCTACGTCGCCGACCCCGAGCGCGCCGCCCGCGTCGCCGGCATCGCCGTACGCCACGCCCGCCTGCGCCACATCCCGGCAGCCGAGAAGCGGATCGCCCTCGTGCTCTCCGCCT
The DNA here is from genome assembly GCF_058146165.1 of Streptomyces sp. AM25. Taxonomy (NCBI): domain Bacteria; kingdom Bacillati; phylum Actinomycetota; class Actinomycetes; order Kitasatosporales; family Streptomycetaceae; genus Streptomyces; species Streptomyces sp. AM25. The sequence goes on from NZ_JBKIWN010000003.1 coordinate 198,737, forward strand.
ACCCCACCAAGCACTCCCGCATCGGCAACGCCGTCGGCCTCGACACCCCCGCCAGCGCCGTCGCCCTGCTGCGCCGACTCCGCGCGGAGGGCTACGACTTCGGCGACGAAGAGGTCCCGGGCCTCGCGTCCGGCGACGGTGACGAGCTCATCTACGCCCTCATCGAGGCCGGCGGCCACGACCAGGACTGGCTCACCGAGGAACAGCTCGCCCGCAACCCCGTCCGCATCCCGGCCGCCGACTACAAGCGCTGGTACGCCCAGCTCCCGGCCGAACTGCGCGAGGCCGTCGAGGAGCACTGGGGGCCCGCGCCCGGCGAGATGTTCCTCGACCGCAGCCGCAACCCCGAGGGCGACATCGTGCTGGCCGCCCTGCGCCGCGGCAACCTGCTGATCCTCATCCAGCCGCCGCGCGGCTTCGGCGAGAACCCCATCGCCATCTACCACGATCCCGATCTGCCGCCCTCGCACCACTACCTGGCCGCCTACCGCTGGATCGCGGCCTCCCGCGAGGACGGCGGCTTCGGCGCCGACGCGATGGTGCACCTCGGCAAGCACGGCAACCTGGAGTGGCTGCCCGGCAAGAACGCCGGCCTGTCCGCCGCCTGCGGCCCCGACGCCGCCCTCGGCGACCTGCCGCTCGTCTACCCCTTCCTCGTCAACGACCCGGGCGAGGGCACCCAGGCCAAGCGCCGCGCCCACGCCACGCTCGTCGACCACCTCGTGCCGCCCATGGCCCGCGCCGAGTCCTACGGCGACATCGCGCGCCTGGAGCAACTCCTCGACGAGTACGCCCAGATCTCGTCCATGGACCCGGCCAAGCTCCCGGCCATCCGCGCCCAGATCTGGACCCTGATCCAGGCCGCCCGGCTCGACCACGACCTCGGCATGGAGGAGCGTCCCGGGGACGACGGCTTCGACGACTTCCTGCTGCACGTCGACGGCTGGCTGTGCGAGGTCAAGGACGCCCAGATCCGCGACGGCCTGCATGTGCTGGGCAACGCCCCGGCCGGCGCCGACCGAGTGAACCTGGTCCTGTCGATCCTGCGCGCCCGCCAGATCTGGGGCGGCACGGCGGCCCTGCCGGGCCTGCGCGAGGCGCTCGGTCTCGACGAGTCCGCGGCGACGCGGACGACGGCGGACGAGGCGGAGGAGAAGGCCCGCGCCCTGGTGGAGGCCATGGAGGCCGCCGGCTGGGACCCGGCGGCCGTGCCCACCGAGCACGGCGAACAGGTCGCCGCCGTCCTGGACTTCGCGGCGCGCGAGGTCGTCCCCCGCCTGGCCGCGACGACGGACGAGCTCGGCAACGCCGTAAGGGCGCTGGACGGCCGCTTCGTTCCCGCAGGCCCCTCCGGCTCCCCCCTGCGCGGCCTGGTCAACGTGCTGCCCACCGGCCGCAACTTCTACTCCGTCGACCCCAAGGCCGTCCCCAGCCGCCTCGCCTGGGAGACCGGACAGGCCCTCGCCGACTCCCTGGTGGAGCGCTACCGCACCGACAACGGCGACTGGCCGACGTCGGTCGGCCTGTCCCTGTGGGGGACGAGCGCCATGCGTACCGCCGGCGACGACGTCGCCGAGGCCCTCGCCCTGCTGGGCGTCCGGCCGGTCTGGGACGACGCCTCGCGCCGCGTGACGGGCCTGGAGCCCATCGAACCAGAGGAGTTGGGCCGCCCCCGCATCGACGTCACCCTCCGCATCAGCGGCTTCTTCCGCGACGCCTTCCCGCACGTCATCGGCCTGCTCGACGACGCGGTGCGGCTGGCCGCCTCGCTGGACGAGCCCGACGGGCAGAACTTCGTCCGCGCCCACGCCCGGGCCGACCTCGCCGAGCACGGCGACGAACGCCGCGCCACCACAAGGATCTTCGGCTCCCGGCCGGGCACCTACGGCGCCGGACTGCTCCAGCTCATCGACAGCCGCGACTGGCGCACCGACGCCGACCTCGCCGAGGTCTACACGACCTGGGGCGGCTACGCCTACGGCCGCGGCCTCGAAGGCCGCCCGGCCCGCGCGGAGATGGAGAGCGCGTACAAGCGCATCGCGGTCGCCGCCAAGAACACCGACACGCGCGAGCACGACATCGCCGACTCCGACGACTACTTCCAGTACCACGGCGGCATGGTGGCCACCGTCAAGGCGCTCAGGGGCACCGCCCCCGAGGCCTACATCGGCGACTCCACCCGCCCGGAGACGGTCCGCACCCGCACCCTCGTCGAGGAGACCTCCCGCGTCTTCCGCGCCCGCGTGGTCAACCCCCGCTGGATCGAGGCCATGCGCCGCCACGGCTACAAGGGCGCCTTCGAACTCGCCGCCACCGTGGACTACCTGTTCGGCTACGACGCCACCACCGGCGTCGTCCCCGACTGGATGTACGACAAGCTAGCCCAGACATACGTCCTCGACCCGGAGAACCGAGCCTTCCTCCAGGAGGCCAACCCCTGGGCCCTGCACGGCATCGCGGAGCGGTTGCTGGAGGCGGAGAGCCGGGGGATGTGGGCCAAGCCGGACCCGCAGACCCTCGCGGGTCTGCGGGAGGCGTTCCTGGAGACGGAGGGGGACCTGGAGGGCGGGGAGTAGCTGGCGGGTCCGTTGCGGCTGGTCGCGCAGTTCCCCGCGCCCCTTACGAGGCGTGGGGAACTGCGCGAGCAACCGCGACGAGCCTGCAGTCGACGCACTCCGGGGTGCTGCGCCGGCACCGGGCCGGAGCAAGGCGAAGGGCACCGCAACACCCGTGCACGGTGCCGACGTCGCCGTCGTGGTGACCAACGGGGGCCTCACGCGCGACGCGAGGGAGTGGGGCGACCGGTACGGCGTCCACTGGATCGACCGCGAACGGCTGCGGGCCTGGGCCGAGCACGGCAGTTCCCTGCAGGAAGTACTGGGGGGCGCACACCCGTTTTGAGCCCGCCCGCCGACCGCCCCTAGGATCCTCGGATGATCATCACAAGACGGCTCGCGGCGGGCGCGTGTGCCCTGCTCGCCGCCCTGGCCGGGGGCGTGGTGCCGGCACACGCCGCCGACGGGCCCCCGAAGGACTCCCCGAAGGTCGAGCTGGTCCTCGACGTCAGCGGCTCGATGAGCACGCGCGACATCGACGGCGGTTCCCGCATGTCCGCCGCGCAGCAGGCGTTCGACGACGTCATCGACGCGCTGCCGGACGGCGTGCGGCTCGGCATCCGCACCCTCGGCGCCACCTACCCCGGTGACGACAAGGAGATCGGCTGCAAGGACAGCAAGCAGCTCTACCCCGTCGGCAAGGTGGACAAGACCGACGCCAAGACGGCCGTCGCCACCCTGCGCCCGACCGGCTGGACGCCGATCAGCCTCGCACTGCGCGGTGCCGACCAGGACCTCGGCACCGACGGCGGCACCCGCCGCGTCGTCCTCATCACCGACGGCGAGGATACCTGCGGCCAGCCCGACCCCTGCGAGGTGGCCCGCGAACTGGCCGCCAAGGGAACCCACTTGACCGTGGACACCCTCGGCCTGGCCCACGACGACAAGACCCGCGAGCAGCTGACCTGCATCGCCGAGGCCACCGGCGGCACGTACACCACCGTGCGGCACCGCAAGGAGCTCACCGGCCGCGTCAAGCAGCTCGTGAAACGGTCCGAAACCCCTGCCGAGACCGTCAAGCCCGTCCAGGGCGCCAACGCGTGCGCCACCGCGCCCGAGCTCGGTGCCGGTGTCTTCACCGACCGCGAGCAGTTCGCCGAGCACCGCTGGTACCGCGTCAAGATGAAGCCCGGTCAGGAGCTGCGGGCCTCGGTCAGCGTGGCCGCGGACCGGCAGGTCGACCGGGACTACGGCGTCCTGCTGAGAGCCGTGGGCGAGAACGGGCAGGAGCTCGTCCGGGGCAACGACGCCGGCAGCGGCCGCACCGACGTCATGGCCACGGGTCTGCGCTACGCGACCGGCAAGGCGAAGAAGAACGATGGCCAGAAGGCCGAGTCGGTCTGCCTGGAGGTCTCCAACTCCTTCTCCGCACCGCCCTCCGTCAAGCGCGACCCGGGCCTGCCCGTCGAACTCGCCGTGGATCTGGTGAAGTCCCCCGACAACCCCTCCGACCTGGCCGCCTTCGGCCTGGGCCGGGGCTGGATCCTGCTGGCCGTGCTCGGCGTGACCGGCCTGCTCGCCGGCCTGCTGTGGGGCTGGCTGGCCCGCTGGCGCGTCGCGGTGTGGAGGGAGAACTGATGAACCGGCAGATCTTCGAGCGGACGCGGCGCACCGTGGCCGCGGCGCTGCTCGCCGGAGCGGCGCTGTGCGCGGCGGCCCCGGCCGCCGTCGCCGACGACAGTGCACCGTCCGAGGCCGGTACGTCCTTCCGTACCGCCACGCCCGTCAAGCCGGGCGAGCAGGCCGCGGCACAGGGCTCCACCGGCGACTACCTCTACTGGCAGTTCCCCGCGGGGGCCGGCCAGCAGGTCACGGCCACCGCGACGGTGACCCTGCCGGAGGCGTCCGTGCGCAGCGGGCCGGCCACCTGGCAGATCGACCTCTTCGACGGACTGCGCCGCCGCCAGGCCTGCGCCTCCGGCGAGCCGTCGAAGCACGTCTCGCGGACGGATGCCACGGTGACCCTCACCTGCACCCTGCGGACGGTGCGGCCGTGGGCCGAGCGCTGGTCCGACGACCCGCTGCCCGGCGCCTACTACCTGCGGCTCACCGTCACGGACGCGCCCGCCACCGACCTCGGCACGCCCGTGCACGCCGAGGTCAAGGCGACCGCGAAGGACGCCGGGGGAGCCCAGGCCGGGGGCGGCGAGCTGGGCGCGCCCCTGCACGCCGTGGCCGTGGCCGAGCCCGACGGCGGCTGGAACGGCAGCTGGTGGTCGGACCGCTGGGCGTGGACCGTGGGCGGTGCCGTCCTCGCCGCCCTCGCGGCCGTGGGCGGCTACACGCTGACGCGTCACCCGCACCGGCGCTGACGACGACCGCAAAGCCGTGCGGGGCAGTGCCCCGCACGGCGTCGGTCACTTGTGGGCGGGCGGCTCGCCGTCGACCGCGGACAGGTACAGGTCGAGCAGGGCGTCGTTGAAGTACGAGCTGTAGGAGATGTCCGGTGTGTCACCGCCGGTGTGATACCCGCCGATGACCCCGATCAGCTCGTAGCCCCAGGGTCCGCGCACCAGGAACGGTCCGCCCGACGTGCCGCCGACGTAACCCGCGCACGCGATCTCCAGGAAGTCGCCCGGTGCGGCCGGGTCCGTGCTGGTGTAACGGTGCGTCGAGGAGCGGCAGTCGAGCGGCTTGGGGTACTTCGCGTCGCTGCTGCCCGGGTAACCGATCAGCCGGACGTCCTCGTGACGGTACCCGGGGTGGAAGGACAGGTCGAACCCGCCGACGGCCTCCTGCACGTCCTCGCCGTCCTCGCGCTGCCCGAGCCGCACGACCGCGAAGTCCCAGCGCGCGCCGCCGTTCGTGCCGAGATCGTAGTAACGCTGGTCGAGGTAGATGAGCTCGACCGGGAAGATGCCGTGCGGCTTGAGGCCGTCGTGGTACTGCGGCACGAACGAGAAGTGCTTCTTGGGATCGGGCGAGCGCAGGCAGTGGGCGGCGCTCACGACCAGGTCGTGGTGCGGGCTGCGCACCACGGTGCCGCCGCAGAAGCGGCCGGTGTTGTGGCCGTCCGTCCAGAAGAACGTGCCCACTTGCGGCAGCCCGTTGAAGGGGTGGCTGGGCGGTACGGGCTCCGCCGCGCCGGTGTGCTCCGCGCGGCGCCCGTCGACGGCGGGAAGGGCGGCCTCCATGCGCTCGGCCGTCCAGAAGTCGCCGGCCGCACGTGCGGCCGCGCGTGTGTGCGGCGCCCGGCCGGCGGCCTGCGCGGCCGGGGTGAACGGCGTCGCCATCAGCAGGGCGAGGAGCAGGGCGGTGAAGCCGCGTATGGCCAGGGGCCCTGCCGAGGGCGAGGGTCTTCCGGTGCGTCTCATGAACGGGTTCCTCCCTGGTGCGAGGACGGTCGGATGAGGCGAGCGTGCCATCGTCCTACGCGGGGGAGGCGGGTGACGAGAGCCCGGCGCGACAGGATTCACCGGGACGCCGCACAGGGCCTGTCGGAGGGCCGCGGTAGCCTGAGCGCGTCAGAAGCTGTTGGGGCTGCTCAGGTGGGGGAGTTGACTGATGGTCGATCCGGTGTCCTTGGGCGCGGTGACCACCGCGGTGACGGCTGCGGCGGGTTCCGTCGGAACGGAGGCCGGCCGCCAGGCGTGGGAGTCCCTGACGGGCCTCGTCCGCCGCGCGTTCGGCCGCGGCCGCGAGGAGGAGGGCGACAGCGGCACGCTGGTGCTGCCGCTCGACCCGCAGGACCGCGAACAGGTGCAGGAACTGTCGGCGCTGATCTTCGGTCAGGCCCGGCAGGACCCGCGGTTCGCCGCGGAGTACCGGGAGTGGGAGGAGCAGGCGGCGCGGCTGCAGGTGTCGGTGGACAACAGCCGGGTGACGAACACGGTCGGCGAGAACGCACGCATCTCCGGCACCGTGATCCAGGCACGGGACATCAACTGGACCGGCCGGTAGCGGGGTTTCCGTGACCGTCCGCAACGAGTTCTCGGGCAGCGCCGACACGGTCATCCAGGCCCGGAGCGTGACATACGAGCACCACGAGCACGCTCCGGCGGACCGCGGGATTCCGCACGAAGTACCGCCCTGCACACCGCATTTCGTCAACCGAACCGTCGAACTGGCCGAAATGGACAGCTGGTTCGCCGAGGGGGAGGGCGGGCCGCCGCGCATCGCCGTGCTCAGCGGGCTTCCCGGCGTCGGCAAGAGCACCACGGTCCGCCGCTGGGCGGAGCAGGCGCGTGGCCGATACCCGGGAGGGGAGATCCATGTCGACTTCGCGGAACTGCGGGGCGAGCCCGGCGGTGCGGACGTCGCGGGCGGGCTGGCCCGGTGCCTGCGCGCCCTCGGGGTGGCGGACCGGCATCTGCCCGCCACCCTCGCCGAGCTCTCCGGGCTCTACCGGACCCGTACCGCCGGGCGCAGCCTCCTCGTCGTCCTGGACGACGTCACGCACCCGGCGCACGTCAGCGCACTGGTCCCGGCCGCGCCCGGCAGCGCCGTGCTCGTCACGAGCAGCCGCCGCCTGGGCGAGCTCGTCCTGGACGGCGCACACCTGATGCCCCTCGAACCGCTCGGCGCCGACAGCGGCCGCGAGCTGTTCGTCCGGCTGTGCGGGGAGGAGCGGCTGCGCGGCGAGGCGGAAGCGGTGGACCGGCTCGTACAGCACTGCGGCGGACTGCCTGTGGCCCTGCACATCGCCGCGGCGAGGCTGGTGCAGCACCGCAGGCTCACCCCGGCCGCGCTCGATGCCGAACTCGCCGAGGAGAGCGGCAGGATGGCCGCGCTGTCCATCGGTTCGGGCGCCGGGCGGCACAGCGTGACCGCCCTCCTCTCCGTCGTCCTCCGGGACCTGCCGGCCGACGCGGCCCGTCTCCACCGCCGGCTCGGGCTCCTGCCCGTCCGCACCTTCGACGCGGGGACGGCAGCCGCCGCGGACGGGCGGGACCCCGCCTCGGTGCAGGACGTGCTCGACGTGCTGGATACCGCGAGCCTCCTGGAGACCACCGAGGACGGCCGGCACCGCCTCCACGGCCTCGTGCAGCTGCACGCCCGGGCGACTGCCGAAGCCGACGAGCCGACAGAGGAGAGGGAAGCCGTCGTGCGCCGGGTCGTCGACCACTACGTCACCCGAGCAGCCTTCGCCGACCGCGCCGTCATGGGAAGCCGGCTGCGCATCACCGACCACGGCGTCCTGCTCGCGGACCGGCCGGACCCTTTCACCGGGTCCGGCGCCCGCGACGCGGCGCTCGCGTGGCTGGAGACCGAGCGGGCGGACGCCCTGGCCACCCTGCGGGCCGCCGCCGCGCACGGCCTGGACCGGCAGGCGTGGCAGCTCGCCGAGTCCCTCACCGCGCTGTACTTCCACCACCGGCACCTCACCGACTGGATCGAGTCCGGGACCCTGGGGGCGGACGCCGCCGCCCGGACCGGGGACGGGGCCGCCGAAGCGCGGCTGCGCAGCCTGCTGTCCCGGCCCCTGATGGACGTCGGCGCCGCGGACCGGGCCCGCCGCGAGATCGACCGTGCCGTCGGACTCGCGGACGCCTCCGGGCACCCGGTACTGCGCGCCTCCGTCCGGGAATTCGCCGGACGCTACTGGGACCACGTCGACCCGGACCGGGCCGTGCAGGAGTACGAGCATTGCCTCGCGCTGAACATCGACGCCCGGGAATGGCGCGGCGCCGCCCTGGCCCGCTACTTCATGGGCTGCACGCAGGACGCCTCGGGCGACTCGGAGCGGGCACTGGCCACGCTGTCGGAGGCGTACGAGCAGTTGGTGGAGCTCGGCGATGCGCGCATGGCGGGGCGGGCGCTGGCCGCAGTGGGCCGGGCGCACGACCGGCTGGGCCGCGAGGCCGAGGCGCTGGCCGTGCTGGAGCGGGCCGTGCAGATGCTCCGCGAGCAGCAGGCCGTGTACTACGAGGCGCAGGTGAGCGAGGAGTTGGCGGGCATTGCTGCTCGGCAGGGTGACCGTGCGGGGCTTCGGCGGTATTTGACCAGGGCGCTGGAGATCCATGAGGCGGATGGGAGTCCCCGTACCGGGGAACTGCGTGAGCGGCTGGAGGGCTTGGGGGACTGAGTGTGTGCGGCCGCGGGTTGTTCGTGGCTGGTCGCGCCCATGCGGCGGAGCCGCATAATGAGCAGAGCCCCGCGCCCCTTACGGGGCGCGGGGCCGCACCCGCAGGGTTACGTCCTCCTCGCGCTCCCCGGCGCGTAGCGTCACCGTTCCTGTCAGGGGATGGCCGGTGCGCAGGCATGCGTAGGCCACGGCGGCGATGAGGCCCGGGTCCGTCAACGGGCCTGTCGCCGTCGACTCGACGATGCGGCCGTCGCGCAGCACGGTCAGCCAGCCGCCCGGCACGGGCACGGTCATCAACCGGAGTCCCCGCAGTTCGGCGAGCCTTTCGCGGGCCCGGCGCACGGCTTCGACGGCCGAGCCGGCGGACTCCCGTGACGTGAACACCGAGGCGCTCGGGCGGAGTCGAAGGTCCGTCTCCCCGTCGTCGCAGGACAGGTGATGAAACTCCGCCCCGGAGTCCTCCGGTGCCGGGCCCGCTCCCGGTCGGCGGTGCACGGTCACCGTCCACTCGCCGTCCTCCTCGGTGACGAGAGTCCGCACCGACATCGTCGTGACCTCGCGTCGCTCCACGGACGGCTCGGGCCACGCGTGGAGCGGTGGCGGTGCGGCGGTCGGTTCCGGGAGTCCCAGCAATTCGTAGAACGTTGTGCGCAACCGCTCCAGCGCATGGCCGGGTTCGGCGAAGGCGCCGCCTGCGACCTTCGCCGTGCGTTCCGTGTCGTGCTCCGCGATCGCCTGTTCCACCTGGGCCGCGAGCGGACCGTGCGGGTCCAGGCGTGGAGCGATCCGGCTCAGTTCGGCCAGGGGCGTGTCCGGTACGGACTCCTCGCCGAACGCCGCGAGCAGGACGGGCTTGCCGAGCGCCGCTCCGTAGAGCGTCACCGAACCGTGGTCGCCGATCACGGCGTCCGCGGCGATCAGGGCCGCCTGCCAGCCGCGCTCCGGGGGTACGAGCAGGAGGCCCCCGCGCAGGGCGGCCGCCTCGACCAGCCGGACCTGGTAGGCGCCGTGTGCGGCCCACACGTTGGGATGGGCGACGGCGGCCACCCGGTATTCGTCGAGGGGCAGCGCGCCCACGAGCCGGGCCGGAAGGCCGGGGTCGGTGCCGAGCAGGGACTGTTCGCCCCACGTGGAGCTCACCACGACGAGCCGCTGGCCGTCGCGCAGGCCGAGCGCCTTCCGGTACCGGTCGCGCAGCGGCGACGACGCCAGCAGCCGGTCGTAGCACGGGTCGCCGACCATGCGGGTGCGGGCGCTCAAGGACGGGTGGTACCGGTCCAGTTGGCACAGCTGGTCGGGGTGGGAGACGGTGTGCCAGGCACGTGCGTCGTCCATCACCCCGGAGAGCCGCCGACCGGTTCCGCGGGCGTCGGGGACGAGCTTGTGGAAGCCGACGCCGTGCGGCAGGACGAGCACGGGGCAGTCGACGTCGGGCAGTTCGAGGTTCTCGCTGGCTGTGAAGATGAGCTTGCAGGTGATGCGGGAGAGCTGGTCCCAGGGCATCATACGTGCGCCGGCCGCGCGGATCAGGTCGGGGACGCCGTTGCCGAAGGCGGAACCCGGGTCACAGGCGAACACGACGTCGACGCGTGGGTCCGAGTGCAGCAGGGCGGGGAGGACTTCGAGGAGGCGGACGGCGGAGGTGACCGTGCGCGCTGCCGTCACCAGGGTCCGTTTGCCCGGAAAGGTCTTCCAGCGGCGGGCGTCGTCGCCCACCGGCACCACCAGATCACCCGGCTCCCGGCTCCCGGCTCCCGCGGTATGTTTCCTGCACCGTCTCGCAAGTTGCTTTGCAACCCCTTTCCGCACCCTTTCCCGTTGCCGGTGCGCACTGCGCTGCAGCCAACCGTAGATCAGCCGGTGACGGGCGGGCCCGCCGAGGCGCCTTGCGGGCTTCCCGGCGGGTACGACGGCCCCGCTCAGGAGGCGATGCACACCGCCGCGGCCGGGGTTGCTGCGATGACGGTCGTCATGGCGACGGCGGTGAGGACGACGGCCAAGGCGCGTCGACCGATGGCACTGAGCACTAGGTACGTTCCTAACGTGATGTGGTCGGTGTGAACTGCCGTGAAACCGCGCACAGTTGTGCTGCTTTCGAAAGATCGTCGGCCTCACGGCGAAGACCGTAGCGCCTCGCGGCTTTACAGACTAGGGACCCCTGCCAAGTTGATCGGTATTGATCGCAACGTCGCGAACTTCATCGCGAGCTTGATCGGGCCCCGGCCTCCCCAGCCGCTCGCGCAGCGCCCCCGCCTCGCGGCGCAGTGCGTCCGCGGTGTCCGGGTCTCCGGTCCGTATGCGCAGCTCGGCCAGGACTTCGAGCGTCATGACCACCTCCAGACGGGCATGGACGCGCCGGTTGATCGTGAGGGCGTCGGCCAGGTGCCCCGCGGCGTTTCGGAGTCGGCCGGTGCGGATCTCGGTCAGGGCGAGGTCGCGCAGGGCGTGGGCCTCCTCGTGCGGGGCGCCGATGCGTCGGGCCAGGGCGAGGGACGCCGCATGGTGGGCCAGCGCCTCGTCGTCGTGACCGGCGCATCTCAGCGCGTTGCCGAGGGCGTTGAGGGCGATGGACTCGTGGCGCCGGTCGCCCATGCTGCGGAAGGTGGCCAGGGCCCTGCGGCACAGAACGTGCGGCTGTTCGCCGGATGCGATGTCGTCGGATTCGATCAGGACCTGTGCCAGGTTCATCTCGACGGTCGCCCGGTATGCGCGGTTGCCGCCGGCCCGTGCCAGGGCCAGGGCCTGTGTGTAGGAGCGGGCCGCCCGTTCGTGCTCCCCGAGGAGGCTGTAGATCTCGCCGAGGTTGTTGAGGATCCGGCACTGGCCCCGGCGGTCGTCGACCTCATGGAAGCGGCCGAGCGCATCGCGGAAGCAGTCGAGAGCCTCCTGGTGGCGGCCCAGGTTGAGCAGCATGATGCCCATGTTGTTGAGGCTGTGGGCCTGTTGTAATCGGTCGCCGGTCTGCATCAGGATCAGCAGGGCCTCTTGCTGGTGGGCCAGCGCCTCGTGGTCGCGTGCGGTGTAGGAGAGGGGGAGCGCCAGCCGGTGCAGCGCCTCCGGCTCGGTGGTGAGGTCCCCCGTGGCGCGGGCGAGTTCGCGGGCCCGTCTGGCACAGCGGATGGCCTCCTCGTAGTGCGTGCCGCGGGTGTGCACCACGCTCAGGTCCACCAGGGAACGGGCCTCGGCCCGGCGGTCACCCGTCTCCAGCCAGTGGCCGACCGCCTGCCGGTGCAGCGGCTCGGCCACGGCCCACAGCCCCTCGGCGTCCAGGAATCCGCCGAGCGCATGGGCGAGCAGGGCCGCCTGCCGGGGCGGGGCGTACTCGTGCGCGTACTCGAGTGCGGCCAGGAGGTTGGCGGCCTCGGTGGCGAACCACTCCTGCGGGCCCACGGGGTCGAGCCACGACGGTGCCGCCGCCGGAGGGCGGAGGAGCGTCACGGGGGTGCGCGGGCGGTGCGGGAAGAGCATGCGGTCGGCGCGGTCCGCGCAGTCCAGATAGAAGTCGAGCAGCCGGTGGACGGCCAGTCCGTCCCGCTCGCCGTCGTCGCACTCGGCGGCGGCGAGCGTCCGGGCGTACTCCCGCAGCAGGTCGTGGATGCGGTAGCGGTGCGGTGTGGGTTCCTCCAGCAGATGGCAGTTGAGGAGGTCCTCCAGGACCCGCTCGGTGTCGTCGAGCGTCAGTCCGGTGAGCGCCGCGGCCGCGTACGCGCCGAACTCGGAGCCGATGTGCAGGCTGAGCCTGCGGAAGACGGTCTGCTGCACGCGGGTCAGCGACCGGTACGAGAAGGCGAAGGTGCGGGCCAGGTCACGGTGGCCGTCGCGGATCTCGGCGAGGCGGTCCAGACGCGCGAGCCGGGCGACCAGGTCGTGCGCGGTCCACGAACCGTGCGCCAGAAAGCGGCTCGCCGCCATCTCGATGGCGAGCGGGAGGTAGCCGCACAGGCGCACGATCTCGGCCGTTTCCGGGGCGTCCGCACAACAGCGGGCGCCCACACGGTCGCTGAAGAGGGTGATGGCCTCCGCGGGCGCGAGCACGTCCAGGGAGATGGGCCTGACGCCGGGCAGTCCGGTCAGCCTGCGGCGGCTGGTGATGATGACCTGGGAGGGGGTGAGGCCCGGGAGCAGCGGCCGTACCTGGTCGGGCCCCGCCGCGTCGTCCAGGATGACGATGGCCCTCCGGTCGGCCAGCATGGTGCGCCACAGAGCCGTCAACTCGTCCAGAAAGAGGGGGAGGTCCGTGGCCGGGATGCCGAGCAGCCGCAGCAGCCGGCCCAGCGCCGCCTCCGGGCCCAGGGGTTCCTGGAAGGTCGCGTGGGCCCGCAGGTCGAGGTAGATGCGGCCGTCGGGAAAGCGGTCGCGCAGCTCGTGCGCGGCATGGACGGCGAGCGAGGTCTTGCCGACACCGCCCATCCCGTCGATCGCCTCCAGGGCGACGACGGCGCGGGGTCCGCCGCCGTCCGGCGCCATGGCCGTCGTCAGCCGCTCCAGCTCCGCGGCGCGCCCCACCCAGGGCACGTCGCGCGGCAGGTTGTCGGGGACCGGGGCGCGCTCCGTGTCCGTGCCGGACGCGCCCGGGTGCGGGATCAGGTGCAGGGCGGGGACGCCGCCCAGGACGCCCTGTTGAATGCGCCGGAGCTCCTCGCCGGGGTCGGTGCCGTGCTCGTTCACGAGTCGGCGGGTGACCTGCTGGAGGAGGAGCATGGCCTCGGCGGTGCGGCCGGATCCGTGCAGTGCGAGCGCAAGGTGTCCGGCCAGGGTCTCGTCCGTGGGATACCGGCCGGCCAGTGCCGACAGATCGGGGACGGCCTCCGCGAAGCGGCCCCGCCGCATGCCCAGTCCGGCCCGGGTGACGGTGACCGCGAGGTGCGCGGCCTCGGCCGCGGCCCGGACGTGCGCGGCCCAGGAGCCCTGCAGCCCGGCCAGGGGCTCGCCCCGCCACAGCCGGGCCGCCTCGTCCAGGAGGCCCAGCACCTGCTGGGCGTCGCTGCCACCGGCCAGGGCGCGGGCCTGCGCGGTGAGTGCGGCATGGCGGCGCAGGTCCACGGACTCCGGGTCGGCCTCCAGCACGTAGGTGTGCGCCTGCATGGTCAGCCGGGGCGCGCCCGGCCCGCCGATCCGGCGGAGCGCGGAGCGGATGCGCGAGATGTAGGTGTAGAGGCCTTCCCGGGCGCGGAGCGGGGGTTCGTCGTCCCAGACCCGGTGGACCAGGGTGTCCAGGCTGACCGGGCGGCCCACGTCGTACGCGAGGGCCGCGAGAGTGCAGCGTTCCTTGCCGGAGCCGAGTGTGCTGCGCCGGTCACCGGCCCGCAGTTCGATGGTGCCCAACAGGCGGAACTCCATCTGCGCCCCTTCCTCACGGGACGGCTATCTCGGGGGTTGAGCATGACATAGCGTCAAACCATGGACCAGATTGTGAGGGGGTCGGTACTGGCCGTGAATCGCCGTCGGTACCGTCACGGACGGTCGGATCCGGTCGGAGATGGGTAGTGCTCGGGCCATCGGTTGCCGGGAGGCGGCGCGTGTGCCTCGGGGCAAGGGGTCGGCAGGCAGGGGAGGGCATGGCGGACTCGCTCGGAGAGGACGAGCCGACGGCCGAGGGGATCACTGCGCGGCATGTCAACGCCCTGGGGCGCGCGGCGCGGGTGGACGGTTCCGCCGTGCAGGCCCGCGACATCCACGGCGGCGTCCATCTGCATCACACGGCGGCGCCGTCGCTGCCGCCGCCCACGCCGCGCCAGCTCGCGCCGGTGCCGGCGCACTTCACCGACCGGGTCGGCGATCTGCGGGTGCTCGACGCCCTGCGCGCGTCCCAACGCGGTTCCGCACCACGGCTGATCGTGGTCAGCGGCCCGGCGGGGGTCGGCAAGACGACGCTCGTCACCCGCTGGCTGAGCGGCATGCCCGGCGAGTTTCCCGACGGCCAGCTCTACGCCGACCTGCAGGCCTACGCGCCGACCGGTCCGATGCGGCCGTCGGAGGCGCTGGCGGCCTTCCTGCGCGCCCTGGGAGTGACCGCCATTCCCGCTGCCCTCGAGGAACAGGTCGCCCTGTGGCGGTCGTTGACCGCCGAGCTGCGGCTGGCCGTCATGCTCGACAACGCCCTGTCGGCCGCGCAGGTGCGCGCGCTGCTGCCCGCCGCCCCGGGCGGCCTCGTGGTGGTCACGAGCAGGCAGCGGCTGACCGGGCTGGTGCTCGAAGGCGCGGCGTTCCACCAGGTCGGCATGCTCGATCCGGCCGCGGCCCTGGAGCTGTTCCGCCGCGGCGTCGGTGCGGACCGGGTCGCGCAGGACTGCGGAGCGGCCCGTCAGGTCGTGAGCCTGTGCGCGTGCCTGCCGCTCGCGGTCTGCCTCGCCGCCGCCCAGCTCGCCGCCCGGCCACGGCGCCCGGTGTCGGCGCTGGCCTCCGCGCTGGAGCGCGGCCGGGGCCCGCTGGACGTGCTCAGCGTCGAAGGGGAGACGGCCGTGCGCACCGCACTCGACGCCTCCTACGGCGTCCTGGACTCCGGGACCGCCTGCGTCTACCGGTGTCTGGGCCTGCTGCCGCTCGCGCACTACGACGCCCATCTGGTCGCCGCCGCGGGCGGATCGGTGCCGGAGGAGGCGGAGCACCTGTTGGGCCGGCTGGTCGAGGCGAACCTGCTCGAGGACTTCGGCACGGGCGGATACCGCTTCCACGACCTCGTCGGTCAACACGCGCGCCGCTGCGCGGAGTCCGAGGTGCCCGAGGAGCAACGGACGCGGATCCGCCGCCGGTTCGTCGACTGGTGCCTCGCCACCGCCACCTCCGCCGAGGAACTGCTCACCCCCAGCCATCGCACGCTCGTGCGCGACTATGCCCACCCGCCGGCCGGCCCCGTGCCGTTCGACGCACCGGCCGGGGCCCTCGCCTGGCTGGACGAGCACCGCACCACGCTCATGGCGGCCCTGCGGCTGGCCGTCGAGGCGGGCTGGGACGGCAGCGCATGGCAGCTCGCCGACGCGATGTGGCCGCTCTTCCTCCGGCTGCGGCCCTACGAGTTGTGGACGGAGGCCCACGAGGCGGGGCTCGCGGCGGCGCGGCGGGCGGGTGACCGCGCGGGCGAGGGGAGGATGCTGACCTCGGGCGGCAACGGGCTGTGCAACGCGGGCCGGTTCGACGAGGCGGCTCAGTGGTTCGCCGATGCGCTCGCCCTGGCGGCCGCGGACGGGGACGTACGCCAGCAGGCGCAGGCCCTGCACGGACTGGGCAAGGCGCATCTCGGCGCCGGCCGCCTGCAGGAGGCGGAGGAGTTCTTCTCCCGCGCCCTCGCCCTGCGCGAGGCCATCGGGTACCGGCGCGGCGCGGCACTGTCCCGGCTGAGCCTGGGTGAGACGGCCCTGGCGCGGAACGGACCCGGGGCGGCGGTCGTCCACCTCTCGCGGGCCCGGGCCGAACTCGTGGCGGAGTCCGACCCCTACGACGCGGCCCGGGCCCTCGCCCACCTGGGCCGGGCCACGGCCCGTGCCGGGGACCCGCGGACGGGCACCCGGCAACTCCTGCAAGCTCTGGCCGACTTCGAGGCCGCCGGATCCCTGCATTGGCAGGCCCGCACAATGGAGATGATCGGGCTGGTGGCAGGGGACGCGGCCGACCTCACGGAGGCCCGCCGGTGGTTCGCCCGGTCACTGGAACGCTACGAACCGATCAGCCCCTCCGACGCGACGCGGCTGAGAGCCCGGCTTCACGAAACCGGCGCCACCGGCCCCGGGGCACCGGACTGAGCCCGAGGCCCCGGGGCCGTCGGCATCACGCCAGAACTGCCAGGCGCAGCCGCAGCGTCCGGCCCGCGCCCGAGAGCACCACGGTGGTCGGCCGCTCCGGTGACCGGCCCGTGACCAGCCGGCCGTAGAGGAAGGACGCCAGTGCACAGGCCTCCCGGCCGGTCATGCCGCGGGCGGTCCCGGCGTCCGGAGCCGCCGCGAGGAACCGTCCGTCGCGCAGCCCGATGACGTACCCGTTCTCCGCGCACGGAACCGCCACCAGCAGACAGCCCGGATGACGGTGCAGCAGCCGCCGGGCCCGCCGCACCGCCGCCCCGGTGCCGGGTGCCGGACGGCTGCAGTGCAGCACGTCGGCGCAGTCCGCCCAGGGCCCGTCCCGCCGGGCGTCCGGGTCCGCGCACCAGTGCACGTCACCTTCCCGGCGGCGCCCCGGCGGGTGCGCGGCCGTGCCCGCCGTCACGGCCGCCGCCCGGTGCGGAGCGCCGGAGAGGGCTCCAGCGGCGGCGGGGTCGCGGCGGGGCGGGTGACCGGCGCGTAGGCGGGCCGGCCCAGGCCGAGCAGGCGGTACATCAGCGCGCGCATGAGCCGGTCGAAGCGGCCGGGCTCGGAGGTGAGCAGCGCCGCGACCCGCTCGTACTCGTGCCGCCGGTACTCCGCTGCGGCGTAGCGCAGTTGCGGCTCCAGCGGGTGGAGGGGCGAGAGGGCGGGGGCCGCCAGGGCGAGCGCGGCGGCGGGGGAGGACGGGCTGACCTCCCGCTCCGGGAAGCGCGCCAGCAGGATGGGCGCGTCGGTCACGGTGGCGTAGGAGGTGAGCGAGCCGTGGTCGCCGATGACGGCGTCGGCGGCGACCAGGAGCGCCTGCCAGTCCGTCTCCGGCGGCACCAGCGTCACCCCGCGCCTCCGGCAGCTCTCCAGCCAGGTGCGGACCTGCCAGTCCCCGTGCCCGGCCCACACGTTGGGGTGGATGAGGACGGCCACCCGGTAGCGCTCGGGGGCCAGTTCGCCGATCAGTCGCGGCAGCAGGGCGTCGAAGCGGCCGAAGGACGAGGAGCGGCCCCAGGTGGTGGTCACCGCCACCAGCTGCTGCCGCGGTCCGAGCCCCAGCGCCCTGCGGTACCGCGCGCGGTGCGGAAGGCTGGCGACGATCCGGTCGTGGCAGGGATCCCCGACGATCTCCGCCACGGGGGCGGCCTCGGGGCACCAGCGCGTCAGCTCCGCCAGGTCCCGTTCGTGGGCGAGGGCTATGGCCGCCGGGACGACCCGGCCGCCCCGGGTCAGGTACGGGCGGCTGAGCATGCCCGTCGGACGCTCGGCGGGCGGCGCCGTCGTACCGTCGCGCACCAGCTTGATGTGCCCGGCGCCGTGGGACAGCCGGACGACCGGGGCGCGGAGCCTGTCGATCCCCCGCGACCCCGCGGCCAGCGCCAGGTCGAACTCGGTCCGCACCGCCTCCCTCCAGGGCAGCACGGGCACCCCCAGGCCCTGCAGATACCCGACGGCGCCCTCGCCGAGCGCGTGCGGGGCCACCGTGAAGACCACCTGGATGCGTAAGTCGCCCTCCAGGAGCGAGAACACGTCGTGCAGCCGCTGCCCGTAGGTGACCGTGTGCACGACGACCAGGACCCGTTTCCGGCCCGGCAGCGTGAGCCACCGGTCCGCCGGGTCCGCCTGCGCTTGCGTGTGTCCGCGAGAAGCAGACATGACACCCTCCCCCATGAATCCCGGCGCGCCCGGCGCGGTTCCCCGCGCCCGCGCGCCTGCTTCGTGTGAGGGCGGGAATCCCCGCGCGGTGTGGCGGAATCCTTGCAGCCTCCTCGACGCGTCCTTGCCGGCTCCGCCCTCACCCCCGTCCTCAACCCCCGGTTAAGTCCTTCACCTCCTCGTAACCAGGGACGGACTAGTGCTCGCCGCGCATCCCGTGGCACGATGCCCATCGCGGCCGGTCCAGGCTTAACTGGCCGTGAAAGACGGCAGGACAGCAGGACAGCAGGGCTCGCACGAACGGGGACGGGGCAGATGGCAGTCGGGGGGGAAAGGCCGGACAGGACGGCACGTGAGAAGGGCAGTCCGCTCGCGCAGCGGCTCAACTACCTGTTCGCGAACATGCACCCGCCGGGGGCGCCGTACACCAACGGGCACGTGGCCGAGGAGATCAGCCGCGGGGCCGGGGAGTACGGCGGCGTCTCGCTGACCGAGCAGTACTTGTCGATGCTGCGCAACGGCAAGCGGGCCAACCCCAGCCCGGACGTGCTGCGGGCGCTGGCGAAATTCTTTGCCGTGCCCGTCGGTTACCTGATGGGGGATCTGTCGGCCTCCCAGGCCGCACGGGTCGAGGAGGAAGTCCGCTTCCTCGTCGCCATGAGGGATCAGCGCGTACGGGCGATCGCCCTGCGGTCGGTGGGACTCCCGCCGGAGGTGCAGGACAGCCTGACCACCATCATCTGCCAGTTCCGGCAGCAGATGAACCTCCCCGCCGACCCGCCGGGCACGGGGGGAGGGGAACACCCGTGACCGTCACGGCAGAAGCGCACGAGGAGCGGCTCTTCACGTACTGGCGGCGTACCGAGGACGAGGACGGTGCAGGAGGCATGCGAGTGGGGCGGATACGACGGCGGTGCAAGCAGCTCATCCATGAGCTCGCGCTGCCCGCGTCTGCCGATCTCCAGGGCATGTGCGACGCCGTCGCGCGCCACGTGGGCCGGCCCATCCACCTGGTGCCGATGAGCCTGGACGGGGTGGTCTCCGGCATGACGGCCACCACGGACGACGCGTTCTGGATCGTCTACGAGCAGAAGACCTCCCCCTGGCACCAGGTGCACATCGTGCTGCACGAGATCGGCCACCTGCTCCTGGGCCACGACCAGGACCCGGCCGTCACCGAGGACGCGCTCAAGGTGTGGACCCCGTCCGTCGACGTGGCCACCGCCATGCGGCGCATGGGCCTGACCATGGGCCTCGCCCGCCACCACTGCTACGACAACCTCACCGAGCGCGAGACCGAGATCCTCGGCACCCTGCTGATGGCGCGCGTCGTGCCCCCGCCGCCGGGCCAGGAGGCCCTGCTGGAGGGGCAGGCGGCCGAACTCGCCGCCTCGCTCGGGCCCGCGTTGCAGCACGTGCGGAAGCAGATCCGCGAGACCGGCGGCGGGCCGGCGGAAGGCGGTGCCGGTGTTCTTTGACGCCCTCTACCTGACCTTCAGCGCCGTCACCTGGGCCATCGTCGGCTACAAGGCCCGCGCCTGGTTCCGCGACCGCGGCAACGTCGACCTGGGGCTGACCGCGCTGATGACCGCGGGCGTGCCCGTCGTCTTCCTGTTCTCGGCGCCCAGCGTCTACCGCGCCTTCGACCGGCTGACCGGTGTGGCCAACCTGGCCATGGTGTTCCTCTACTCGGCCGTCGTGCTGTTCGCCTCCGGCGCCACCGTGCTGCTGCTGCGCTGGACCAGCCGCGGCGACGAGGAGGCCCACGCCCGCGCCGCCTCCCGGTCCCGGTTCGCGGTGGCCGTCGTGGCGGTGGCCTGGGCAGCGGCCATTGTGTGCTTTGCGGTCGGACGCCCCGACGCCGTGGAGCATCCGCGCGACTTCAGCACCGCCTACGCGGACGCCCCCGGCGTCGTCGCCTTCCTGGTGCTGTACCTGGCCGTCTTCGGGACGAGCCTCGCCGGACTCGGCTGGCTGTGCCCGCGCTACGCCCGCCGCATCGGCCGCTCCTGGCTCTCCAAGGGGCTGCGGACGCTGGCCGCCGGCTGCTGGCTGGGCCTGCTGTACTGCCTGTGCAAGCTCACCGGCTTCGTGCTCAGCTGGGCCGGCCACGACGTGTACTGGCTCTCCAACGGCGTGGCGCCGATGAGCGCTTCGGTCGCCGCGCTGCTCGTCCTGCTGGGCTTCTCGCTGCCGGCCGTCGGCCCCCGCGTGGCCGCCTGGCGCCGGCTGCGGCGGCTGCAGCCGCTGTGGGAGGAGGTCACCGCCCATGCTCCCGAGGTCACCATCGAGGAGTCCCGCTGGTCGGGCCGCTGGCCGTTCGCCGATCTGGAGTGGCGCGCCAACCGGCGCATGGCCGAGATCCGGGACATCCAGCGCGGCATCCGGCGCCATGTCGAGCCCATGACGCTCGACGTGGCCCGGCGTCGGGCACAGGCCGCCGGGCTGGACGAGCACCGGCTCGCCGCGGCGGTGGAGGCGGCGGCGCTCCGCCGCGGCCTCGCCAACCAGGTCACCGGGCACGTCGCGACGCCCCACGCGGACAGCGTCGTGATGACGGTGAGCGCCGATCCGGCCGAGGAGCACGAGCACTTGGCCCGTGTCGCGGACGTCTACCACGACCCGCTGGTGGACTCCGTGCTCGACGAACTCCGGGAGATCAGCGCGGCACGCCGTCCTTGACGGCGTGAACTGGACGAGGCGGCCCTGGACGGGGGTCAAGGCCGCCTGCGCCGCAGACCCCGCGCCCCGAAAGGGGCGCGGGGCTGCAACATCATGCGGCTCCGCCGCGCGGGCGCGACCAGCCGGACACATAGGGTCAGGTGCCATGCAACCCATCGACGTCGCCCCGCTCATCGAGGACCCCTACGGGACGTACGCGCGGCTCCGCGCAGCGGCCCCCGTACACCGGATCACCGGCACCGACGGCCGCCCCGCCTGGCTGGTGACGCGTTACGAGGACGTCCGCCGGGGCCTCGCCGACCCCCGGCTCTCGCTGGACAAGCGCCATGCCGCGCCCGGCAATTACGCGGGCTTCTCACTGCCCCCGGCCCTGGACGCCAACCTGCTGAACATGGACCCGCCGGACCACACCCGGGTGCGCCGCCTGGTGGCGAAGGCCTTCACCCCGGGCCGGGTCGAGCGGCTCCGGGAGCCGGTGCGGAGGATCGCCGACGACCTCCTGGACGCGGTCGAGGGCGCGGGCCGGGCGGATCTGCTGACCGCCTACGCGGGGCCGCTGCCCATCGCCGTCATCTGCGACCTGCTCGGCGTCCCGCAGGCGGACCGGCCGGACTTCCGGTCCTGGACCGACCGGTTGATGACGCCGGACCCGGAGCGTCCGCACCTGATGAAGGAGGCGATCGGCAGCATGATGCGCTTCCTCACGGACCTGATCGCGGCCAAGCGGGCCGCGCCGGGCGACGACCTGCTCTCGGACATGATCGCGGTGCAGGACGACGGGGACACCCTGTCCGGGGACGAACTGACCTCGCTGGCCTTCCTCATCCTCTTCGCCGGGTACGAGAACACGGTCCATCTCATCGCCAACGCGGTGCTGGCCCTCCTCGATCACCCGGAACTGCTGCAGGAGCTGCGAACGAATCCGGACGGTCTCGGAGCGGCCGTCGAGGAGTTCGCGCGCTGGGAAGGACCCGCGGCGCTGGCCATCCGCCGCTTCCCGCTGGAGGACGTAGAGATCGGCGGGGTGACCGTGCCGGCCGGGGAGACGGTGCTGCTGTCGCTGGCCTCGGCCGACCGCGATCCGCACCACTTTCCCGACCCCGACCGCCTTGACCTGCGGCGGGACCGATCGGGGAGCCTGGCGCTGGGCCATGGCATCCACTACTGCCTGGGCGCTCCGCTGGCCCGGATGGAGACGGAGACGGCGCTGGCGGCGCTGCTGGAGCGCTTCGGGACGCTGGAACTCGACGTTCCGAGGGAACAGCTGAGGTGGCGTCCGGCCGTCCGGGCGCGTGGCCTGATTTCGCTCCCCGTTCGCTGGTAATCGACAAAGCGAACAGGTTTTTGGTGCATACCCCATCCTTGATGAGGTAGAACTGTTCTCGAGCCCGCCCGGTGTGCATCCCCCGTCGCACCGGGCGGGCCTTCGCGCACCGGACCGTACGCCGGTCCGTCAGGCGCTTCCCGGCGGGAACTTGAGCAGGGCCACCGCCGCCGCCATCTGGATCGCCACCGAGGCCACGGCCTTGTGCGTGGGCAGGTGGTGCTGACCGCGGATCAGCAGCGTGGCGATCACGCAGCCGAAGACCGCGGTGACGGAGGCGGCCGCCCGCACCGGCACGGAGTCCACCGGCAGCCAGGTGTTGAGGAACAGGCGCGGCAGGTCCGTCGCCCAGAAGACGACGGCGAACAGGCCGGTGGTCGGCGCGAACCTGCCGTTGCCGCCCAGGCGCCGCGCGATGGCGTGGGTGACGGCGCCGAGGAACAGGGTGGCCACCAGCGTCACCCCGGAGGCGATGGCCATGGCCTCCAGGGCGAGGACGGGACTCACGCCCCACTGGACCCAGAAGGAGTCCTTGCCCAGCGTCCCCAGCGCCCCGCACAGCAGGCTGAGGAACATGGCCGCCCCCCAGACGCTCCGGTCCCGGGCCTCGTCGAGCACGTCGACGGGCCGGTAACAGAGCCCGAATATCAGCCGGTGCCAGAGCAGCCGGCGTGGCGAGGCGGCAGGGGGGCTGGAGGCGGGAGCGGAGGTCACGGGCATGGGTGCCGTTTTATCACCGTTCGGCCACGAAGCCGCTGTCGGGCCGGACAAAGGTGATCAAGGCGGGCGGCCGCGGGGCCGGCCGCCGTCAGGCGGACGCGGGTTCGGTGCTGCCGGGGTCGTCCTCGGGTTCGCCGCTCGCGGCGACGGGGTGGAGGTACTCCTCGCTGATCTCCCGCGGCCCGAACGGCCACACCTTCTCGTACGCCGACCACAGCACGAACGCCACGCAGCCCGCCGCGACCCACACCAGCGACCACTCGATGGGGTGCCGCCCCGGGGAACTGCGGTCCGCGTAGCCGTAGATGACGATCCAGCCCGCCGCCGCGACCACGCTGGGCAGCGGGTAGAGCCACATCCGGTACGGCCGCCGCAGGCCCGGCTGGCGGTGCCGCAGCACGGTGGCGGCCAGCACCTGGGACAGTGCCTGGACGATCACCATGACGGTGGTCAGCAGCTGGATCAGCGTGTTGAGGTCGGTGTGACGCCCGATCAGGAAGCCGATCGCGCCGATGACCCCCATCGTCACCAGCGGCAGCACCGGGAAGCGGTGCCGCGGGTGCAGGGTGCCGAAGGGGCGGAAGAAGACCTTCTCCCGCGCGGCGTCGTAGGGCACCCGGGAGCCGCCCAGCAGCCCCGTGAAGACCGAGGCGAAGGCGGTGACGAGGATCAGCACGGTGACGACGTCCGCGGCGCGCCTGCCCCACGTCCGCTCCAGCACCGCCGAGGCCACGGAGGAGCCGGCCGTGGAGTTCGGGTCCAGCATCTCGTGCCAGTCGACGACCCCGAGGGTGCCGATCTGCAGCAGCAGATAGACCGCCATGATGCCGAAGATGGACCAGACGATGGCACGCGGCAGGGTGCGCCCGGGGTTCTTGATCTCGGCGCCCATGTACGCGGCCGTGTTGTAGCCGCCGTAGTCGTAGATGCCGATCGTCAGGCCCGCGGCGAAGCCCAGCCAGAAGTGGTTGGTCGTCACGGCGAAGGCGTGGGCGGGGTAGGTGAAGGCGAGGTGGGGGCTGAAGTGGGTGAAGGCCGCGATGATGACGAGGATGATGGAGGCGAGCATCACCCCCCACAGCACGGCGGTGATCCGCGCGATGTTCTCCACCCGCCGCCACAGCAGCGCGACGACCACCGCGAGGAACACCAGCCCGGTGACGTCCCCTTGGGTCTGCGTCATCCCGGGCCACAGGTAACCGAGGTACTGCACGAAGCCGATGACGCCCGTGGCCATCGCGAGCGGGATGAAGAGCATCGCCGTCCAGACGAACAGGAACGGCATCAGCTTGCCGGTGCGGTACTGGTAGGCCTGCCGCAGATACACGTAACTGCCGCCCGCGCCCGGCAGGGAGGCCCCCAGCTCGGCCCAGATCAGCCCGTCGGCGAGGGCCAGCACGGCGCCCGCGACGAAGCCGATGACGGCCTGCGGGCCGCCGAA
Source organism: Streptomyces sp. AM25 (assembly GCF_058146165.1). Classification (NCBI taxonomy): domain Bacteria; kingdom Bacillati; phylum Actinomycetota; class Actinomycetes; order Kitasatosporales; family Streptomycetaceae; genus Streptomyces; species Streptomyces sp. AM25. The sequence goes on from NZ_JBKIWN010000003.1 coordinate 222,984, forward strand.
GGCCGTGACCATGAGCGGAATGGTGACGAAGGGCCCTATCCCGCACATCTGGCTCATGTTGATGGCCGTCGCCTGGAACAGCCCGATGCGGCGCTCGAAGCCGGGCTCCGGTACGCCGGGTTTGCGGTCTCTGTCTTCTGCTGCCATGGCGGTCAGCCCTCTCTCGTCGCCCACTGCTGCACTCGTAGCACCGGCCTGCGTGACCGTCCATCACATGCGGACCCCGGCACAGAAGTGTCGGTACCCGTTCCGCTGCATGGGCATGGCAATTGCCACATCTTTGCCTCCGCCTGAGGTCAGGGCGTTAGGGTGGCCCGGCCGTGGTGTTCGGGAAGACCGGTGGCGGGCCTTTGTGGCCCCATTCCGGAGCGGCCCTCGCCACTGTGATCGGGGAGCTTCCGCCCTTTTCCGTACGTCCCTTGCGGGGCGCGCGGTGCCACTGGCCGCATCCGGCGGCCGGGAAGGCAGGGGCGGGCGCGTACGGACCCGTAAGCCAGGAGACCGGCCACGGCATCTCACGAACTGATCCACGAGGTGCTGGAGCGTGACCCGCAGATGACTCTGCCCACCACAGAGACCCCCCGCAGTACACCGCCGTCCTTCCAATGGCGCCGCCAGGACACCGTGCGCACCGCCGGCCTGCTGGCCGTCCTAGCCGCACTGCACGTCATAGCCTTCGGCGTGCTCCTCCTGCTCGTCGTCCCCAACCACTACACCGTGGGTTCCAAGGTCTACGGCGTCGGGCTCGGCATCACCGCCTACACCCTCGGCATGCGGCACGCGTTCGACGCGGACCACATCGCCGCCATCGACAACACCACCCGCAAGCTGATGGCGGACGGCAAGCGTCCGGTCTCGGTCGGGTTCTGGTTCGCGCTCGGCCACTCCAGCGTGGTCGTCATCATGGCCGCCCTGGTCGCCGGGGGCACGCACCTGGCCGGGACGCTGATGAACGAGAACTCCACCACCCACCAGACGCTCGGTGTCGTCGGCACCACCGTCTCCGGCGGCTTCCTCTACCTCATCGCCGCCCTCAACCTCGTCGCCCTCGCAGGCATCCTGCGCATCTTCCGCGCCATGCGCGAGGGCCGCTACGACGAGGCCGAGCTGGAACAGCAACTGGACTCGCGCGGCTTCATGAACCGCATCCTCGGCCGCTTCACGCGCTCCATCACCCGCCCCGGCCAGATGTACCCGCTGGGCTTCCTCTTCGGCCTCGGCTTCGACACCGCCACCGAGGTCACCCTGATGGTGATGGCGGGCAGCGGCGCCGCCGCCGGCCTGCCCTGGTACGCCATCGTGTGCCTGCCGCTGCTGTTCGCGGCCGGCATGAGCCTGTTCGACACGCTCGACGGCACGTTCATGAACTTCGCCTACCAGTGGGCGTTCTCCAACCCCGTCCGCAAGGTCTACTACAACCTCACCATCACCGGACTGTCGATCGCCGTCGCCTTCCTCATCGGCACCATCGAACTCGTCGGCGTCCTGCACGAGAAGCTCGACCTGAACGACGCGGTCACGGGCTGGATCTCGGGTCTCGACCTCGACAACGTCGGTTTCGTCATCGTCGGCCTGTTCGTGGTGGTGTGGGCCATCGCCCTCGCGTACTGGCGCTTCGGCAAGGTCGAACAGCGCTGGGCGGCGCGGAGTACGGGTCTTACGGACCTGTGACGGAGCGCCCCTGAACGGTGCGCGGCCGGTGAAGTGCCTCTAGCGTCGGGGCCATGCGTGTACTCGTCACCGGAGGCGCGGGCTTCATCGGCTCGCACATCGTCAGTGCCCTCACCGCCCGTGGGCACGAGCCCGTCGTCATGGACACCGGGCTCGTGCCCACGGACGACGTCCGCGATCCCGGGGCCGTGGCACGGGCCTTGAAGGGCATCGACGCCGTGTGCCACCAGGCCGCGATGGTCGGCCTCGGCAAGGACTTCGCGGACGCGCCCGCGTACGTGGCCCGCAACGACCTCGGCACGGCGGTGCTGCTGGCCGGCATGCACGCGGCGGGCGTACGGACCCTGGTGCTCGCCGGGTCGATGGTCGTCTACGGCGAGGGCCGCTACGAGTGCCCCGCCCACGGCCCGGTCCGCCCCGGCCCGCGGGACCCCCGGGCCCTGGAGGCGGGCCGCTTCGAGCCGCCGTGCCCGCGCTGCGGGCGGGAGTTGGCCCCGGGCCTCGTGGACGAGGACGCGCCGCTGGACCCGCGCAACGTGTACGCGGCGACCAAGGTCGCCCAGGAACACCTGGCGGCGTCCTGGGCCCGCGCGACGGGCGGCAGCGCGGTGGCGCTGCGCTACCACAACGTGTACGGGCCCGGAATGCCGCGCAACACGCCCTACGCGGGCGTGGCGTCGCTCTTCCGCTCGGCACTCGCACGGGGCGAGGCGCCGAGGGTCTTCGAGGACGGCGGCCAGCGGCGGGACTTCGTGCACGTGCGGGACGTGGCGCAGGCCAATGCGCTCGCGCTGGCGGCGGATTCGCCCGGCGGCGGGCTGAGGGCGTACAACTGCGGCAGCGACAGCCCGCGCACGATCGGGGAGCTGGCCGGTGCCCTGGCGGCGACGTGCGGGGGCCCGGAGCCGGTGGTGACGGGGGAGTACCGCCTGGGCGACGTCCGCCATGTGACGGCTACGTCGCGGCGGTTGCGGGACGAGCTGGGCTGGCGCCCGGGGGTGGGCTTTGCGGAGGGGGTGGCCGAGCTGGCGGGTTGAGTGCGGGTCGGTGGGGGCTGATCGCGCAGTTCCCCGCGCCCCTTACGGGGCGCGCCCCCTGGTTGTGCCCACCGGCCGCAACCACCTCCGGTCACCCCGGTGCCGGCAATACGATCTCGAAACAGCAGCCTCCCGGCACGTTCCGCACCGCAGCGCGCCCCGCGTGGGCCTCCACAATCCCCCGCACAATAGCGAGCCCAAGTCCCGCCCCCGCCGGAGGCGTCCGCGCCTCCGTCCCCCGCCACCCCGTGTCGAAGACGCGCGGAAGGTCCTCCTCCGGAATCCCCCCGCACCCGTCCGTCACGGACACCACCACCGTGTCCGCCTCGCGCTGCGCCGCCACCGCCACCGTCCCGTCGGCCGGTGTCCGGCGGATCGCGTTGACGAGGAGGTTGCCCAGCACCCGCGTCATCTCCTTCCCGTCGACCTCGACGGGAAGCGCCTCGACCGCGTCGCCCACGAGCCGCACCCCGTGCTCCCGCGCCAGCGGCCCGACCCCGGCCAGGGCGTCGCCCACCAGGTCGTACACCGACATCCGCCCGATGCTCAGCGGCAGCGCCCCGGCATGGATGCGGGACAGTTCGAAGAGGTCGCCGACCATGGAGTTGAGCCGGTCCACCTCGGTGCGGATCTGGCGGAAGTAGCGCTCGGGGTCCTCGGCCATGCCGTCCTCCAGCGCCTCGGACATGGCCCGCAGCCCGGCCAGCGGCGTCCGCAGGTCGTGCGAGATCCACGCGACGAGCTCGCGCCGGGACGCCTCCAGTGCCTGCTCGCGCTCCCGCGACCGCGCCAGCTTCTCGCTCGTGGCCGCCAACGCGCGGCCGAGCGCGGCGAGTTCGGCGGTCGCGCTGCCGCCCGGCGCGGCGAAGCTGCCGCCCTCGCCGAAGGAACGGGCCGCCTGCGTCAGGGCGTTGCTGCGGGCGACCACCCAGCGCCCGAGCAGCAGCGCCGTCGCCAGCGATACCACGGCGGCCATCGCGCACACCGTCGTCACCACCGTGAGGTCGTGCGAGGACAGGAACATGGCCCACGCGACGGCCAGCGTCCCGGCGAGCATCGCTGTCACCGACACCGTGGCGACCACGGTCAGCGACACCGCCACCGACCGGTGGCGCAGTGCCCGCAGGGCGACGGCCCCGACCAGCCCGGCCGCCGCCGCGCCGAGGAAGGCGTACAGGGCGATCAGCAGGACATCCTTCACGAGCCGGTCTCCTTTTCGCCCTCGAAGCGGTATCCGACGCCCCACACGGTGCGGATCAGCTGCGGCTGTGCGGGGTCGTCCTCGACCTTGGCGCGCAGTCGTCGTACGTGCACGGTCACCGTGGACAGGTCGCCGAACTCCCAGCCCCACACCTCGCGCATCAGTTCCTCGCGGCTGCAGGCCCGTCCGGGGTGCCGCAGCAGGAACGCCAGCAGGTCGAACTCGCGCAGGGTGAGGGCGAGTTCGACTCCGTCACGGGTGGCACGGCGGCCCACCGGGTCGAGCGTCAGCCCGGCGGCGCGCAGCGGGGGAGCGGACGCGGGGACGGCGGCCCGCGCGCGGCGCAGCACGGCCTCGACGCGCAGGACGAGCTCGCGGGGCGAGAACGGCTTGGTGACGTAGTCGTCGGCGCCGACCTCCAGGCCGAGGATGCGGTCGTCCTCGTCGCCGCGTGCCGTCAGCATGACGACCGGCAGTGTTCCGTGGTCGGCGCGCAGTCGCCGGCACACCTCCAGCCCGTCCATGCCGGGCAGCATCAGGTCGAGCACGACGAGGGCGGGCGGGGCGGCCGCGGCCCGTTGCAGGGCGGCGGGTCCGTCGGCGGCGCGGTCGACGGCGAAGCCGGCGCGGTCGAGGTATCCGGCGACGACCTCGGCGACGGTGGGGTCGTCGTCGACGACGAGGACGCGGGACGGGGGCAGGGGGTGCTGCTGCATGCCGCAAGCCTCGCACTGTCGCGCCCGCGATGCCGTGCGGAGAGCTCTCACCAGGAGTGACGTCCTTGTTCTGTAAGGACCGTGGATCCGAATTGCCGGAATTGTCTTCGTAAGGTGAGAGGGGTGACCCACTCGACCACACCCTCCGAGGTGACGGCCCCCGTGGACGTCGTCCTCCCCTGCCTCGACGAGGCCGCCGCCCTGCCCTGGGTGCTGGCCCGCATCCCCGACGGCTGGCGCGCCGTCGTCGTCGACAACGGCTCGACCGACGGCTCCGCGGACGTCGCCCGCGCGCTCGGCGCCACCGTCGTCCACGAACCGCGCCGCGGCTTCGGCGCCGCATGCCACGCCGGGCTGCGGGCCGCCACCGCGGACGTCGTGTGCTTCTGCGACTGCGACGCCTCGCTCGACCCCGGCCTGCTCACCGGGCTCGTCGAGGCCGTCCGCGACGGCTCCGCCGACCTCGTCCTCGGCCGCCGCCGCCCGCAGGGCCGTGGCGCCTGGCCCCTCCACGCCCGCCTCGGCAACCTCGCCCTCGCCCGCATGATCCGCGGCCGCACGGGCCTGCCCGTGCACGACCTCGGCCCGATGCGGGCCGCCCGGCGCGAGCCGCTGCTGGCCCTGGGCCTGACCGACCGGCGCAGCGGCTACCCGCTGGAGATGGTCGTCCGCGCCGCCGCCGAGGGCTGGCGGGTGATGGAGACGGACGTGCCGTACCTGCCGCGCACGGGCCGGTCGAAGGTGACCGGCACCTGGCGCGGCACGTGGTGCGCGGTGCGCGACATGCGGGCGGTGCTGCGGTGACGACGCTCCTGGTGATCGCCAAAGAACCCCGCCCGGGCCGCGTCAAGACGCGCCTCACGCCCCCGTACACCCCCGACGAGGCCGCGGCACTGGCCGAAGCGGCCCTCGCGGACACCCTGGACGCCGTACGCGCCATGCCCGCCGCCCGCCGCGTGCTCGCCCTCGACGGCCGCCCCGGACCGTGGCTTCCGGCGGGCTTCGACGTCGTGCCGCAGTGTGCGGGCGGGCTGGACGAGCGCCTTGCGGACGCCTTCGCGCGGTGTGCGGGCCCGACCGTTCTCGTCGGCATGGACACCCCGCAGGTGACGGCCGAGTTGCTCGCCCCGGCACTGACGGCCGACGCCTGGCACGCCTGCGACGCGTGGATCGGCCCCGCGGCGGACGGCGGCTTCTGGGCCCTGGGGCTGGCCGCCCCCCGCCCCGAACTCCTGCGCGGCGTACCGATGTCGACGCCGCGGACGGGCGCACATCAGCGCGCCCGGCTGGAGGCGGCGGGGCTCGCCGTCCGCGAACTCCCCGAACTCCGCGACGTCGACACGGCGTCGGACGTGCCCCGAGTGGCCGCCGCCGCCCCGCACGGCCGCTTCGCGGCCCTGGCCGCCCGGCTCGCCCGATGACGGCGTGGTGCGCGGACCCGTACGCGGACGCGGTACGGGCCGGCAGCGGCCCGCTGTTCCTGCGCCGCCCGGACGGCTGGCTGCTCCCGCTGGAAGTGGAACGCTGGTGCGCCGCGCCGGACCCGGCGGACATGACCGTCCTCGCCCGCTGCCACGGCACGGTCATCGACATCGGCTGCGGCCCCGGCCGCCTCGTCACGGCCCTGGCCGCCCTGGGCCACCCGGCCCTGGGCGTGGACGTCAGCCCCGCCGCCGTCACCCGCACCCGCCGCACCGGGGGAGCGGCCCTGTGCCGCTCGGTCTTCGACCGGCTCCCGGGGGAGGGCCGTTGGGGGACGGCCCTCCTCGTCGACGGCAACGTCGGGATCGGCGGGGACCCGGCGGCCCTGCTGGCACGGGTCGCTGAAGTCGTGTCACCGGCGGGCGTGTTGCTCGTGGAGGCGGTGCCGGCGGACGTGGACGAACGGGTGGAGGTCCGGGTGGACGACGGCCGGGGACGCCTGGGCTCCTCGTTCCCGTGGGCCCGGGTCGGCGCGCCGGCGCTGCTGCGGCACGCGCGGGAGGCGGGGTGGGCGGTGGCGGAGCAATGGGGCGCGGAGGGAAGGGAGTTCGTGGCATTGGGGCGGGTTTGACCCTGCGTGTCTTCACCACGAACAAGCCCGATGGGGGCAGTCTGCCAGGTGCCGGTGTCGGCGCCCGGGCAGCAGGTCATGCCGATACTGCCTGCGGGGCTGGTGGGGGTGGCGTGCTCCACCCTTCACCGGTCCAGGCCGGACGGCCGCCTCCGCCGGGCGCTCAGCCCTGCTTGCGGCCTGGTGGGTTCGCAAGACGTGCCGGAAGCCGCCAGGCGGGCCTTGGCCAGCATCATCGCGAGATCCTCGCGCATCCGCTGCGCGTCGGCATATTGATGGCGAGCGTTGTCGCTCATCCTCCGGGCCCGCCGGAGTATCTCCGTGCCCCTCGTTGCCGTCAGCTGCAACATCCTCGCTCACCCCCTGCCTTGCCAGTAACTCCATGCTTTCGCCCGGGCACTGCCGACGGGAGGGGCCATTGGGCCGTGAGGGGGGAGTCGACCGGCCCCATTGCCAACAGGTATCCGGCCGGCACGCAACGTCACCGATCACCGCTTCCGGTGCGGGCCTGATCCTCACGCGAACGCGGTGGAGGGGATATGGGTGTATTGCAAGCGGAGCCTGGCCAACCCCACCCCGTGCACCACCGACCGCCTCGCCGTTCTGGCGCGAACCCGGAAAAGGTCGGTAACGGCTGTCGGTCACCAGGTCGCGTTGCACGCCGGACCTGCTTCTTGAGCAGGAAATGTTCACCGAGGAATGCCATGCCCCGGGTAAAAAGCCGCCCACCCGGCCTCGAGTGACGGCCTCTCACGCTTCTCTTACCTCACCCTGCCATCTTGGCCGCATGCCCAGGCCGGATATGAATTGTTCTGATCAGCCGCCGTCGACCGGACTTCCGGCGGAGCTCACGCCACGGTCCGCGATGAACAGGGGGTCTTCACGGGGGTGTCTCGTCTCGAAGGACAACCGCAGACGACTCGCGCTGGTCGCCGCCGCACTGACGGGCTTCGGGGCCGCCGCATCCGGTCCCGCCGTGGCGGACCCGGCCCCGACGCACGCTCGTGCGGCCAATTACTTGTACACGTCCATCGGGGAGTTCGACGAGAACGCCAAGCCGCTGCTGGGCCGGTCCGACATCGAGGGCGTGCAAGTGGTCGTCCCGTGGGGGATGTTGGAGAAGGAGAAGAACCACTACGACTTCTCGGCCGTCGACCGGGTGGTGCGCGAGGTCGAGTCGCAGCACAAGAAGGTGTTCATCCAGCTCCAGGACCGCTTCTTCGCGCCCCCGGCGCGCGTTCCCCAGTACCTGCTCAACGATCCGAAGTACGCGGGCGGGGTCGCCCCGCAGCTCAACGAGGACGGGCCTGTCCCGGGTCCGCCCGGTTCGGTCGCGGCGCAGTGGAACAAGAACGTCCAGAACCGGTTCCAGCACTTGCTGAAGGCGCTGGCGCAGCGATTCGACGGCAAGGTCGCCGGCGTCAATCTGCCGGAGAGTTCGGTCTCCATCGACACGAAGAACGACAAGACCCACTTCACCTGTGACACGTACTTCAACGCGGAGCTGGAGAACGCGGCCTACGCCAAGAAGGTGTTCAAGACCAGCACCGTGGTGCAGTACATCAACTTCTGGCCGTGCGGGTGGGGCGACGAGAACGGCTACATGAAGCGGTCGTTCGAGTTCGCCAAGAAGCACGGCGTGGGGGTCGGCGGACCGGACCTGCTCCCGTACAACAAGCCACACATGAACAATGCGTACCGGTACCTGAACCAGTACCGGGGGCAGCTCGGCCTCGTGGCGATGGCCGTTCAGGAACCCGACTTCGAGTACACCAATCCCGTCACGGGGAAGCCCTACACACGGCAGGAGTTCGTCGACTTCGCCGACGACTACCTCGGGGCCGACATCATCTTCTGGGCCACCTCCTCGCCGTGGCTCCACCAGAGCACCGGCAAATAGCAATCCCTGGAAGTCTCCCCTTGACCCTGACATCGTGTGAGGCCCTCGACTCGGAGACACCATGTTCGGTATCGGAGACTTCGCCCGGCACGGACGCGTGTCCGTCCGCATGCTGCGGCACTACGACGCCATCGGGCTGCTGCGCCCGGCCGAGGTCGACCCCGCCAGCGGCTACCGCTTCTACGAGGCCGGCCAGCTCGCCCGGCTCAACCGGGTCATCGCCCTGAAGGAGCTCGGATTCACGCTCCAGCAGGTGCAGGTGATCCTGGACGAGCAGGTGAGCACCGAGCAGCTGCGCGGCATGCTGCGGCTGCGGCGGGCCGAGCTCGAAGCGGCCGCGGCCGCTTCGGCGGCGCGGCTGGCGCAGGTCGAGGCGAGGCTCCGGACGATCGAGAGTGAGGGACGCATGAGCACCGACGATGTCGTCGTCAAGCGCATACCGGCCGTCCGCGTGGCCGAGTTGAGCGGTGTCGCCGCCGGGTACGAGCCCGAGCAGATCGGCCCGGTGGTCGGGCCGCTCTTCGAGGAGTTGTGCCGGCGGCTGGCTGCAGCGGGGGTGACCCCGGTGGGGCCGGGGATCGCCTACTACGAGAGCGCGCCGGACGCGGACGGCGGCGGCGACGCGATCCTCGTGCACGCCGCCATGCCGGTCGCCACGAGCGTGACCGCGGTCGGCGACGGCCTCGGACTCGGGCTCGTCGATCTCCCCGCGATCGACAGCGCGGCGACCGTCGTCCACCGCGGCTCCATGGACGACGTCATGCCCACCGTCCAGACCCTGGCCCGGTGGATCGACGCCAACGGTCACCGGTCCGCCGGCTTCGCCAGGGAGCTCTACCTGGAGGTGCCGGAGGACCGGGCCGGGTGGGTGACCGAGCTGCAGGAGCCGGTCACCACCGCCTGACAGATCAAGAGAGGTTGTTCCGGGCCCATTCGGCCAGCACCCGCGCGCAGTCGTCGACGGACTCGCGCCAGCTGCGCGCGGCACCCTCGTCGGCCTCGTCGCTGACGTGCTTGATCAGCCGGATGGGCACCCCGGCCTGCTGGGCCACGGAGGCCAGCGCGTACCCCTCCATGTCGACGAGGTCGGCATGTGCGGCGAGCCGCTCGCGGGCCGCCGACTCGGAGACGAAGGTGTCGCCGGTGGCCAGGGTGGGGCCGGTACCGGAACCGGCGAGCTTGATCGGGCCGCCGAAGGTGTCGCCGGTCAGCGTGTGCAGCAGATCGGTGTCCAGGTCGTGCTGGACGACGACGGCCATCTCCTGGGTGCTGCCGGCCCAGCCCGCCGTCAGGGCACCGGCCGTGCCCAGGTTGACGATCACGGACGGCTTCGGCCCGCGGGTGAGCACGGTCGCCAGGGCAGTGGCCGCGTTGACCTTGCCCATCCCGGTCAGCAACACGGGAAGCGTACCGTCGAGGTGGGCGGCCTCTTCCTGCACCGCGAGCACGATCAGGGGGCGGTCTGCGGATATTTCTCCGATGAGCTGCATCCGGCCAGATTACGGGGCGCTTGTGACGGTGATCAATTCTCCGGCCGGACATAGCCGGACATAGGGAGTGCTGGCCGCATGGCGAACCGCTGGGTCGGAGTGACGGTCGACTGCGTCGACGTGGAACGGGTGGCGGGCTTCTGGAGCGTGCTGCTGGACCGCCCGCAGGGGCCGTCCCAGCCCGGCTGGGTCTACCTCGGCGATACCGGCGACCCGCAGCCGCGTCTCATATTCCAGCCCGTGACCGGGCCGAAGCGCGGGAAGGTGCGTCTGCACCTCGACATCGCAGTGGACGACATCGACCAGGGCATCGCCCAAGTCGTCTCCCTCGGCGGCCGGTTCACCGGCGAACGGCACGACTACGACGAGGGCGTGGTCGTAGTGATGGCCGATCCCGAAGAGCATGAGTTCTGCCTGGTCCAGTACTACCGACCTGCCTAGGACCAATGGCCCAGGGCCCCCTCGTACGCCCGCCCGACGAACCCCGCCCCCACGCATGACACGCTGCCCCCATGACCACCACCTGGCCCGCCCATCTCGCCGTCGGCGCCGTGCGGTTCGCGCGGCCGACCGCCGAGTACGACGACGTCCTCTCCTTCTACCGCGACGACCTCGGCCTCCCCGTGCTCGCCGACTGGCGTGGTCACTCCGGCTACGACGGTGTCGTGTTCGGGCTCCCCGGCGCGCCCGTGCAGATGGAGATCACGCAGCACGGGGCACCGCCGCGGATCCCCGAGCCGCACCCCGAGAACCAGTTGGTGCTGTACCTCGAGGGGGCCGAGGCGCGCGACGTCGTCGTGCGGCGCATGGAGGAGCGGGGGCACCGGCCCGTGGCGGCGGCCAATCCGTACTGGCCCGAGCGCGGGGCGGTGCTGTTCGAGGATCCGGACGGGTGGCTCGTCGTGCTGGCGCCGTGGGTGTTCGGGACGGATCCGGTGCCGGATCCCGGCTGACCGGGCCGCTTCGGCCGCTGCGCCCGGCGGCCCCGGAAAACGGTTCGACGGCTTCGCGGAGTCCGGGCACAGTGGCGCACCATGACGGACTTCGAGCTCCTGACCGCCGAGGACGTGCCGATCATGCAGGGCCTGGCGCAGGGCGTCACCGCCATCCGTCCGGACCTGGTCGGCGCCGACGCGTCGTACGGGGAACTGGCCTGGGTCTGGGGCCATGGGCACGCCGCCCGCGGCGCAACCTGGCCGCGTCGGCTGTGGTTCTCCGGCGGTGATCCGGTGGCGTGGGCCTGGGCCCGCCTTCCGTGCCGGGTGAGGCGCAATGACGGGTCGGTGAAGGAGGTGACCGGCGCCTCGCTGACGTACCAGGTGCATCCCGGCCACGCCGGGCTGGTCGACGAAGTGATCGATTGGTACGAGGCTGTGGCGGCCGGTCTCGAACGCACGGTGCGGCCGAGTGCCGCCGACGTGTTCGCCCTGAAGCGATGGGCGGCACACGGCTACGGGACCGACCGTGCCTCGCTCGGCGACGCCGGCGACTGGACCCGGCTCAACGAGCGGACCCTCACCGACGTGGAGCAGCCGGTGCTGCCGGACGGATTCCGGTTCCGCACCGCCGACGAGGCCGGACCGGAGGCCGCGGTCCGGGCCCATCTGGACGCCTGGGCCCCCTCGGCGTACACGGCCGAGAGCTACGAGGGCGTCCGGCGTACGGCGGCCTACCGCGGCGACCTGCACATCCTGGTGGAGGCGCCGGACGGGACGATGGCGTCCTCGACGATCATGTGGCTCGACGAAGCGAACAGGACCGTCGAGTTCGAGCCGGTCGGGACGCATCCGGACCACCGGCGCCGCGGGCTGGCAAGGGCGATGCTGCTGCACGGGATGCAGCGGGCACGGGCGGCCGGGGCCACTCACGCAACGGTCGCCTGCCTGGGCGCACCGGGGCACCCCGCGGCGCGCGGGCTCTACTACGGCCTCGGCTTCCGGGAGCTCTCGCGGGACGCGCCGCTCGTCAAGCGCCCCGACCAGCCACGGACGGCCCGCAGCCGCCGGACTGCACTTCCCGCTGAGTGCTGAGTGCTGAGCGCTCAACGCCCGAAGCGGTCCCCGGAAGCTCCCGGCCGAAGAGCGCCGGCTGATGAGCCGGGGCGGGCGGGGCCCGGCAGCGCAACTGCCGGGCCCCCCCCGCCGCATCACCTCCGCAGACGTCCACGCCACCACCGCAGACATCCCACCCCCACCCCTGCCGCCACGGTCACCGCGATCACCACACCCCAGTTGCGCCCGTAGTCCAGCGGCAGAACCGACGCGTTCTGCCGCGGTCCGGGCCGGAAGAGCACCGGATACGCCACCGCCGTCAGGCAGGCCATCACCAGAAGAGTGCCCCGCACGACCCTCCGTCCGGGCAGCCGGGCCACCGCCCACCCCACCGCCAGTGTCAGTGGTACGACGATCCCGTCGTGCACGACCACCGCCCCGGCCAGCCACCGCACCACCGGCCACGGATCCTGCGGCGCGGCCCCGTACAGCAGCGACCACACCCCCACGCCCATCAGCGCCACCCCGGCGAAACCGAAGGCCACCCGCATCACAACACCTCCAGCCGTGCAACCCACTTGGTCTGCAGCACCCCCGGCCGGTTCGGCGCGATGATGCGGGCCGGGTAGCCGTGGTCGAAGGAGAGTTCCTCGCCGTTCAGCCGCAGGGCGAGGAGCGTGAGCGGGTCGCGGGCGTACGTGTGCGGCATCACCATCACGCGGTACGCCCCGTGCCGCTCCAGCGACGTCACACGGACCAGCGCTCCCGGCGGTGCACCCGCGCGGTCCAGCAGGTCCCGTATCCGCACGCCCGTCCAGTGCGCCGACTTGCTCCAGCCCTCCACGCATGCGATGGGCAACACGACGTCCTGCTGGGGGAGTTCACGCAGCCCGTCCAGGGTCAATTCGTACGGGCGCGGGCCGTCGACCCGCAGCCGCCAGCCCTGTACGGTCCGCGCATCCACGCCCGCCAGCACGGCCGTCCGGTTGACCGGCAGGCCCTGCGGGCCGTGGTCCGGGTGCCGTGGCGCCAGCAGGTCCAGCCGGGACAGGGGTGTGACGGACTGGCCGACGGTCGTCACCGTCACCGCCCCCACCGACACGCCGAGCGCCGTCAGCAGCGCGCGCCGGTCGACGGCGTCCTCGGCGGGCAGCGACAGCGTGCCGGGGGAGCGGCGGCGCCAATGGGCGCGGATCTCCGGCGCCTTGACGGCGAGGTGCAGCAGCAGGGCCCCGGTCAGCACCCAGGCCAGCGCGAAGTGCACCGGGACGAACGAGAACGGCCACGGATACCACTGGGCCGCGTTGAGCAGCCCCGTGAACAGCTCCAGCAGCGCCGCCGCGACCAGGACCGCCACCGACAGCCGCTCCAGTGCGTGCCGCACCGAGCGCACCGGGGGCCACACGAAGAGGCGGGGATACACCGTCCAGAGCTTCGCGAGCAGCAGCGGAATCGCTGCTGTTCCGCTTGCCACGTGCAGGCCCTGGCTCACGCGGTAGCCCCACACCGGGCGGCTGGGAAGGGAGTTCAGCAGCCAGGCGGGCGGGTGCTGCTCGTAGTGGCTGATGAGGCCCGTGACGAAGCAGACGGCGATCGTCGCTCCCAGCCAGCGTCCGATCGACGTGGCCGTGCGGGCGTCGTGCAGCCGCCCGGAGAAGACGGGGAGCGGGGGCCGGGGGATTTTCATGCCCTCCATCAGACCGCGTTCCGGGGGCTGTAAGGGCAGGTGAACACCTTACGAAACGCGGACGGCCGGGCCGCGCGGCCCCGCCGGGCACCCCTCCGGTGCCAGGCTGAACGGCGTGATCAACCGCGCCTCCCTCGTCACCGTCTCCCTCCTCGCCGCCCTCGCCGCCGTCCTCGCGGCGGCGATCCGCAGCGACGCCTACGACACCGACCCCGCCGCGCTCACCGGCTGGTACGCGGCGGCCTGGGCGCTGTTCGCCGCGGCGGCCTGGGCGTTGCGCCGGGTGCCCGCGCGGTGTGTGGCACCCCTGGTGCTGACGGGAGCGGTCGCGGTGGCGGTCACCGGGCTGCTGGCCGAGCCCCGCACGAGCACGGACTCGTACCGCTACGCCTGGGACGGCCGGGTGCAGGCCGCCGGGATCTCGCCGTACGACCACGCCCCGGCCGACCCCGCGCTCCGGCCGCTGCGCGACCGCTGGCTCTTCCCCGAGGGGGCGGAGTGCGCCGGGCCGGGACGCGCGCGCATCCCGGCGGACGGCGGCCAGGAGGCGGTCGCCTGCACGCGCATCAACCGCCCGTCCGTGCACACCATTTACCCGCCCGTCGCCGAGGGCTACTTCCTTCTCGTGCACGAACTCTCGCCGCCCGGTGCGCGGCACAAGCCGCTGCAGATCGGCGGGGCGCTGCTGGCCGTCGGGACGTCGGGACTGCTGCTGTACGCGCTGCGGCGGCGCGGCGACGGGCGGGAGCGGTGGGCCGCGTACTGGGCGTGGTGCCCGGCGGTGCCCGTCGAGGCCGTGAACAACGCCCATGTCGACGTGCTGGCAGCCCTGTTGACGGCCGCCGGCTTCGCCGTCCTCACCCGGCGGTCGGTCGCCGGCGGTGCGCTGCTCGGCGGCGGGATCGCCACGAAGCTGCTGCCCGCGGTGACGTTGCCGGGTGCGCTGAGCGGGGCGCTGCGCGATCCCCGACGAGGGGCGCAGGTCCTGCTGTCCGCGGCCGCGGTCGTGGGGCTCGGCTACCTGCCGTACGTGCTGGCCTCGCACTCCTCGGTCTTCGGTTACCTCGGCGGCTACACCGAGGAGGAGGGTTACGACGACGCGTCGGCGCGCAACCGGTACGCCCTGCTGCGGCTGGTCCTGCCCGGCGCCTGGGCGCTGCCCGCCGCACTCGCCGTGCTGGCCGTGACGGCGGGGTGGGTGCTGTGGCGCGGGGACCCCGAGCGGCCGTGGCGGGGGGCGCTGGTGGTGACGGGGACGGCGTTCCTGCTGCTGACGCCCGGGTACTCCTGGTACGCGCTGCTGCTCGTGGTGCTGGTGGCGCTGGACGGACGGTGGGAGTGGCTGGGGGTGGCGGTCGCGGGGGTCGCCAAGTACGTGGGCGGGCGGGCCGTGGGGGATCCGGATCTGCTGGGGACGGTGGCGTACGGGGTGGCTGCGGCGCTGGTGGTCGTGGGGTGGCTGGTACGGGAGAGGCGGGCGGGGCTGGGGCAAAATGGATCGTGCCCCGCGCCGACCATCCCGGAGAACAGCGCCCATGATCACCCCGGACCCGTCCGGATCCGTCCGCGTCCGCGGCGCCCGTGAGCACAACCTCAAGGGGGTCGACGTCGACATCCCCCGCGATGCCCTCGTCGTCTTCACCGGCGTCTCCGGGTCCGGCAAGTCCTCCCTCGCCTTCGGCACCCTCTATGCCGAGGCCCAGCGGCGCTACTTCGAGTCCGTGGCGCCGTACGCCCGCCGCCTGATCCACCAGATCGGCGTGCCCAAGGTGGAGGAGATCACCGGGCTGCCGCCCGCCGTCGCGCTGGAGCAGCGCCGCTCGGCGCCGACCTCCCGGTCCTCGGTCGGGACGGTCACCACGCTGTCCAACTCCCTCCGGATGCTCTTCTCCCGTGCCGGGCACTACCCGGAGGGCGCCGCGCGGCTCGACTCCGACGCCTTCTCGCCCAACACGGCCGCCGGGGCCTGCCCGGCCTGTCATGGGCTCGGGCGGGTGCACGAGGTCACCGAGGAGTCGCTCGTCCCGGACCCGTCGCTGTCCGTCCGCGACGGGGCCGTCTCCGCCTGGCCGGGCGCGTGGCAGGGCAAGAACCTCCGCGACATCCTCGCCGCCCTCGGGTACGACGTCGACCGGCCCTGGCGCGAGCTCCCGCAGGCCGACCGGGACTGGATCCTGTTCACCGACGAGCAGCCGGTCGTCACCGTCCATCCGGTGCGGGACGCGGAGCGCATCCAGCGCCCGTACCAGGGCACGTACATGAGCGCCCGCCGCTACGTGCTGCACACCTACGCCGACTCCAGGAGCGCCTCCCTGCGGGCCCGTGCCGAGCGGCACCTGGTGCACCGGCCCTGTGCGGAGTGCGGCGGACGGCGGCTGCGGCCCGAGGCGCTGGCGGTGACGTTCGCCGGGCAGGACATC
The DNA here is from genome assembly GCF_058146165.1 of Streptomyces sp. AM25. NCBI lineage: Bacteria > Bacillati > Actinomycetota > Actinomycetes > Kitasatosporales > Streptomycetaceae > Streptomyces > Streptomyces sp. AM25. The sequence continues at coordinate 239,150 of NZ_JBKIWN010000003.1, forward strand.
GCCCGGCTCGCCGCACTGCCGCTGTCCGCGCTCGCGGACCTGCTGCGGAAGGAGACCGACGGCGACGGCGTCGCCGCCACCCTCTCGCGCGACCTGGTGGCCCGTATCGAGGTGCTCACCGAACTCGGCCTCGGCTACCTCGGCATCGACCGCCCCACGCCGACCCTCTCGGCCGGCGAACTGCAGCGGCTCCGGCTCGCGACCCAGCTGCGCTCGGGGCTCTTCGGCGTCGTCTACGTCCTGGACGAGCCCTCCGCCGGGCTGCATCCGGCCGACGGCGAGGCCCTGTTGACGGTGCTGGACCGGCTCAAGGGCGCGGGCAACTCGCTGTTCGTCGTGGAGCACCACATGGACGTGGTGCGGCGCGCGGACTGGATCGTCGACGTCGGGCCGCGGGCCGGGGAGCACGGCGGGCAGGTGCTCTACAGCGGCCCGCTGGCCGGGCTCGCGGACGTGCCGGAGTCGGCCACCCGCCGCTTCCTCCTCCCCGGTCCCGAGGAGAGCCGTGTGCCGTCCCGCACGCCCCGCGAGCCCTCCGGCGTGCTGCGGCTGCGCGGCGTGACCCGGCACAACCTCCGCGGCGTGGACGTGGACGTCCCGCTCGGTGTGTTCACGGCCGTCACCGGCGTCTCCGGCTCCGGCAAGTCGACGCTCGTCGGCGAGGCGCTCGCCGGGACCGTCGCCGCGCACCTGGAGCGGGAGGAACTCCCCTTCGCGGCCGAGGGCCTGGAGGCCGTGCACCGTCTCGTCCGCGTCGACCAGAAGCCCATCGGCCGCACCCCGCGCTCCAACCTGGCCACCTACACCGGCCTGTTCGACGCGGTGCGCAAGGTGTTCGCGGCGACGGACGAGGCCCGTTCCCGCGGCTACACCGCCGGCCGCTTCTCCTTCAACGTGCAGGCGGGGCGCTGCGAGGTCTGCCAGGGCGAGGGGTTCGTCGCCGTCGAACTGCTCTTCCTGCCCGGCGCCTACGCCCCGTGCACCGCCTGCGAGGGCGCCCGCTACAACCCGGAGACGCTGGAGGTGACGTACCGGGGCCGGAGCATCGCCGACGTGCTGGCCATGACCGTCGACGCCGCCGCGGAGTTCCTCGCGGACGTGCCCGCGGCGCTGCGCAGCCTGCGCACGCTCCAGGACGTGGGACTGGGGTACCTGCGGCTGGGCCAGCCGGCGACCGAGCTCTCCGGCGGGGAGGCCCAGCGCATCAAGCTCGCCGCCGAACTCCAGCGCGCCCACCGGGGGCACACCCTGTACGTGCTCGACGAGCCGACCACCGGGCTGCATCCGGCCGACACCGAACTGCTGCTGCGCCAGCTCCACGGGCTCGTCGACGCGGGCAACAGCGTCGTGGTCGTCGAGCACGACATGAGCGTGGTCGCGGGCGCCGACCGGGTCGTCGACCTGGGGCCGGGCGGCGGGACGGAGGGCGGACGCGTGGTCGCGACCGGCACTCCGGCGCAGGTGGCCGCCGTGGCAGGGAGTGTGACGGCGGGGTATCTCGCGCGCCGTCTGAAGTCGTAGGCAGGAAGAGGGGGTTGTGCGCTCCCGGAGAATTCATAGACTTGCTCAAGTATGGAGTAGGTCAATGACCGGTTGAGGGACGCCGAGGGGGACTCCCGTCATGCACACCACACTGATCGTCGCCCGTCATCTCCCGGGCAGCGAGGGCGAGATCGCCCGGCTGTTCGCCGCATCGGACGCCACCGGGCTGCCCGCGGAGATCGGGGTGCACACCCGCAAGCTCTTCACCTTCCACGACGTCTACATCCACCTGGTGGAGTCGGCCGCCCCGGTCGGCGCCGCCATCGACAAGGCGCACGGGAACCCGGAGTTCCAGCGCCTGAGCACCGCACTCGACGCCTACATCCAGCCTTTCGAGGGCAGTTGGGGAAACGCGGAGCGTGCGTCGGCCCGGCAGTTCTACCAATGGGAGCGCGGCCACGGCGTCGTGCTCGCCCCGCAGGCCGACCCCGGCAGGTGAACGCCCTGCCGCCGTCCCGGACGGCGCCGGAGCCCGTTCGCACGGGCGGGCCGCAGAGGCCGGGCCGGGTCCCGCGCCTCGGGCTGGTCCTGCTGCTGGGCGCCGGGCCGGTCGTCCTCGCGGGGCTGCTGCTGCGCCACGGCGCCCAGTGGCCCGCGCATCCCGGTGCGCGGGGCGGCGGCCACGGCGGCGGTGCCGGGAAGGCACCGGAGCCGTGGCGGCTGCTGCTCGCCCTCGCCGTGGTCGTCGCCGCGGCCCGGGCCGTCGGCGGGGCGTTCGCCCGCTTCCTGCGGCAGCCGCGCGTCGTCGGCGAGATGGTCTCCGGCATCGTGCTCGGCCCCTCGGTCCTGGGGGCCGTGGCGCCGCAGGTCCACCGGACGCTGTTCCCCGCCGGACTGCTGCCCTACGTCGACGCGTTCGCCCAGATCGGCCTCGCGCTGTTCATGTTCCTCGTCGGCCTGGAGTTCGCGGGCGAGTCGCGTGCGGCGCGCGGTCCGCGGGGGACAGGCGCGTCGCCCGGCAGCGGCGGCGGCCGGGCCGGCACCGTGATCGGCCTCTGCGGCACCGCCCTGCCCTACAGCCTGGGCGTCGGACTGGCCTGCGCCATGTACGGCACCCTCGCGCCGGGCGGGGTGGGGTTCCTGCCCTTCGCGCTCTTCCTGGGCGTCGCCATGAGCGTCACCGCGTTCCCGGTGCTGGCGAGCATCCTGATGGAGCGCGGCATGATGCACACCCGGGCGGGGCGGCCGGCGGTGCTCGCGGCGGCCGGTGCCGACCTGCTGTGCTGGCTGCTGCTGGCCGTCGCGGTCGCCCTGCTGCGCAACGCCTCCCCGGCCGGCGTCGCGCGCACCCTCGCCCTGACCGCCGCCTTCTGCGCCGCCATGGTGCTGCTCGTCCGGCCGCTGCTGCGCAACCTGCTGCTGCGGCCTGCGCGGTGGCTGCCCGACGGATCCCTGCTGGCGCTCGTCCTGGTGGGGGTGCTGCTGTCCGGGGTGGCGACGGACCGGATCGGCGTGCACCTGATCTTCGGGGCGTTCCTCTTCGGCGCCCTGTGCCCCGCGGACGCCCCCGGACTGCGCGCCGTGCAGGGCCGGATGCAGGAGTTCACCACCTCGGTCCTGCTGCCGCCGTTCTTCGCCTCGGTGGGCCTGAAGACCGAACTCGGTCTGCTGGGCGGCGACTCCGCGATGTGGCTGTGGTTCGGCGCCGCCCTGGCCGTCGCCCTCGCCGGCAAGCTGGCCGGCAGTTCTCTGGCGGCCGTGCTGAGCGGCGTCGGCGGGCGCGATGCCCTGCGGGTCGGGGTGCTGATGAACTGCCGGGGTCTGACCGAGCTCGTCATCCTCGGCATCGGGCTGGAACTGGGCGTGCTGACACCGTCGTTGTTCACCGTGCTCGTCCTGGTCGCGCTCACGGCCACGGCCATGACCGCGCCGCTGCTGGACCTGCTCGATCGTGGGGAGCGCCGCGGGGAGAGGGCCCGGAACCGACCCCTTCTGTCGGAAGACCACTGACCTCTGCCATGATTGACTCGATCCTGTATGAGGACAGGGGTCAGTGACGTATCAGGGCAGAGGTGACCGACCATGACCACCCGGCAACTGCCTTCGGCGGGCACGCTCCCGCGCGAGGACAACCTCCTTCTCAGCACCCTCCTGAACTTTGCGCAGTCACACCAGGAACGGCTGGCGGACCAGGCCGCCGTCCTGGGGCTGACGGTTCCCCAGGCGAAGGTGCTGTACTTCGTCGAATCCGCACCGACCGTGCGGAAGCTGGCGGTCAAACTTCGTTGTGACGCCTCCTATGTGACGGGCTTGGTGGACCGCCTCGAGGAGCAGAAGCTCATGAAGCGGCAGGTGGATCCGGCGGACCGGCGGGTGAAGATGCTCATCCTCACCGCGGCCGGCCGCAGGCTGCGCGGGAAGGTGGTGCGCATCATGGACGACGCGCCGGGCCTGGAGCTGCTCACGGAGAAGGAGAAGCTGCTCCTCGGCGAGCTCCTCAAGAAGGCCTCCGCGAACTGACCGGCCGACCGCATCCCCCGTACCTCCGCGCACGACGCTATCCCGCGCACCGCCGCAGCTCAACGCCATCGTCCCCAACGGCAGATCCCGCCCCGCCGGAAGAGCGGCCCGGGACTGTCGCACGGGGGAGGGGACATGGCACTTTCGGCGCATGCCGGGGAACCGGTCGGCACCAATGGCGCGTTGAGGACTTACCGGCTCAGTCCCGGCACGGCTAGGCTGACGGGAGGTCCGGCCTCCCCCGGGCAGGGGCGGTCCGGGAGATTCCGCCGCCGGGCCGCAACGGGGAACAACACGACTCACGTTGGGGGACCTGAGTTGGACGGAGTTGTGGCCGAGGAAGTGCCCGGGGGTCCGGCACTCGCCCGCCTCCTCGCAGTGCAGTCCGACAGCATCGTGGCCGGTTACGAACAGCGCCTCAGTGCCATCGGCGTCGGCGCCGACGACCCGGGCGTCCGGCGCTTCTGCGTCGGGCAGGCCCGCGCAGTCCTGGACGACGTCCTGCTGGCCCTCCTGAGCGAGGGCAGCTTTCTGGGTGAGCGCAGCGTGGGGCCGGCCCACGGCGCGGTCCCGGACTATCCGCCGGCATGGAATCCGAACGACGCCCACCGGGCGATCATCACGCTCTTCGACGTCGTCATCGAGGCCGTGACGCGTGCCGTGGACGGCAGTTGTCCCGGCAGCTCCCGGATGATCGCCGAGGGCGCCGTCTCGCTGCACCACAGCATCATGGCCCGCTTCAAGGCGGCCCTGGAGTCCAAGGCCAGGGCCCTGCTGCAGGAGACGGCCCAGGCCTGCCTGGACGACCGGCGCAGCGTCTCGCGCGACCTGCACGACCGCGTCGGCTACTCGGTCAGCGTCGCCAAGCAGAACCTGGAGCTGTGCGAGCTCTACCAGTACCAGGGCAACGCCGCGGCCGGGCACAAGATGCGCGTCGCCCACCAGGCCCTGCACGAGGCGCTGGACCAGGTGCGCGAACTCGCCTCGGAGCTGCGGGCCTACGGCGGCACCGACAGCCTCGCCTGTGCCCTGCAGGCCTGCACGGAAGGCATCCGCACGCCCGGCACGGCGATCGAGATCGCGGTCTCCGGGCACGAGTCCTGGATGCCCGCGGACGCGCTGGACGAGCTGTACCTGGCGCTGCGCGAGGCCCTGCGCAACGCCTTCGCGCACTCCCGGGCGCGCACGGTCACGGTGCACGTGGACATCGAGCCGCACCAGACGCGGGCCGTGGTCAAGGACGACGGGATCGGCTTCGACCCGGCGGCCACGCCCGAGAGCGTGGGGCTGGTGTGCATGCGGGAGCGGATCGAGCGGCTCGGCGGCACGGTCTGCGTCACCGGATTCCCCGGGCGCGGGGCCTCGGTGGAGTTCCTGCTGCCCGCACGGCGCAGGGGCCTCGCGTGACCGGGGCCTGCGCGGGCACGCTCACCAGGATCGTCGTCGTGGACGACCACACGCTCTTCCGCGAGGGGCTGCGGGAGATCCTGGAGGCCGAGGAGGAGTTCGTCGTCGTCGGCGAGGCGGGCTCCCACGCGGACGCGGTGCGGGTCGCCGGGGAGACGCAGCCGGACGTGGCGCTGCTGGACGTCGGCCTGCCGGACAGCGGTGCGGTGGAGACCGTCCGCCGCATCCTGGACGTGGCCCCCGCCACCCGCGTGATCATGGTGAGCGTGTACGACGAGCCGCGCACCGTGCAGGAGTTGCTCGCCTGCGGGGTGCGCGGCTATCTGCTGAAGTCGGTGGGCCGGCAGGACCTGCTCGCCGCCGTGCGCTCGGTCCTCGCGGACGACGAGCGGATCGTCCTGTCCGTCTCCCGGGCCAGCATGGCGCAGGTGCACGCGGTCTCCGCGCCTGCGGGGCTGCTGTCGGCCCGGGAGCGGGAGGTCATGACCCTGGTGGCCCAGGGCATGACCAACGGTCAGGCGGCCAGCAGGCTGTCCATCACCGAGGGCACCGTCAAGCACCACCTGCGGAACATCTTCGGCAAGCTCGGCGCGACCTCCCGGCTGGACGCGGTGAACAAGGCGATCTCCGCCTCGCTCATCGACCCGCGGGACCAGCCGGACCGAGTGCCTCGATCCGGTCGCGGATGAGGGCCATCTGCACCTTGCTGTTGCGGTCGATGTTCCCCTGCATCCACGCGTCGTCCACCGGGGCCTCCGGCTTCATGGCGAAGTCCTGCACCCAGCGCATCCGGGTGCCGCCGGGCACCTCCTCGTAGGTCCAGCGGATGTACATGTGGGCGAAGGGCCCGGTCTCCACGCGCCGGGCGGTCACGGTCCTGGCCGCCCGGTCCGCGCGGCGCTCCGAGACCCAGCTCCAGACCTTGCCGTCCCCGTCCGGGTGCATGGTCAGCCGGAAGCGGACCCGGTCGCCCTCGCGCTCGAGGATCTCCGCCGTGCTGTATTCGCTGAACAGCTCGGGCCAGTGCTCCACGTCGTTGGTGCGCTCCCAGACGAGGTCGAAAGGGGCGCGGATGACGATCTCGTTCTCGGTGCGGGCGGTCATGGCCGGTCTCCCCTCGCGAGCTGTGTGTTGACCAGGTCGTACAGGGCGCGCGGCGATGCGGCCTGCTCGGCCTCCGGGCCGAGCAGCACCGGGTAGCGCCGCTCCAGTTCCGCGACGACGCCGAGCAGTCCGAGCGAGTCGACGCCGAGCGCCTTGAGCTCCAGCTCCGGATCGTGCAGTCCCGCGGCGTCGAGCTGTACCCCGGTGCACGCGCGGACGATCACGGCGAGCTGTTCGTAGGTGAGCCGGTCCGGTGTCGAGGGCGTTGCCGCCCCCGTGGTCTCCTCCATGATGTCCCCCATGATTTCCTCCTGTTGGTGGTCAGGTCCCGTCCCCGGCGCGCTGCAGCACCAGGGCCGAGCAGCTGCCCGACAGCCCGCGGGCCAGCAGCAGCGCGGTGTGCGGCCGCAGCGGGCGGGCCCGCCCGGTGACGAGGTTCAGCGGCAGTGCGGGCTCCGCGCCGTCCAGGTGCGGGGCGGGCGGTACGAGGCCCTGCTCCAGGCACAGCACGGCGAGCGTCGCGTCCAGGGCGCCGGCCCCCGAATAGGCGCGTCCGGTACCGGTCTTGGGCGCGGTGACCGGCACCTGCTCCGCGCGGCGCGCTCCGAACAGCAGCCGCAGGGCCCGGACTTCCGCCGCGTCGGCCTCCGGCACGCCGAGCGCGTCGGCAAAGACCACGTCGACGGCGGAGGGCGGCAGCCCGGCCTCCGCCAGGGCCGTGCGGGCGGCCGCCGCGAGGGCCTCGGCCGAGCGGTCGAAGCGCAGCATGCCGGCGAACGCCGTGCCGTGGCCCAGCACCGCCGCGCGCGGCACGGCCCCCCGCGCCCGGGCGGCCTGCTCCTCCTCGACGACGAGCATGGCGCCGCCCTCGGCCGGCACGAAGCCGGCCGCCGCGCGGGTGAACGGCAGGTACGCCCGTTCGGGATCCCGGGCGGTGCTGAGCAGGCCGTGGCCGAACTGGCAGGCCATCGAGAACGGGGACAGCGGCGCCTCGGCACCGCCCGCCAGCATGGCCGTCGTCCCCCGGGCGATCTCCCGCCCGGCGCAGCCGAGCGCGTCGAGGCCGCCGGCCTCGTCCGTGACCAGTACCGAGCTGGGGCCCTTGAGGCCGTGCCGGATGGATATCTGGCCGGTGCTGGCCGCGTAGAACCAGGCGATCGACTGGTACGGGCCGACGTGCGAGGGGCCCCGGCTCCACAGCCGCTCGATCTCCTTCTGCCCGAACTCCACGCCGCCGGCGCAGCTGGCGGTCACCACGCCGAAGGAGTAGGGCGCGAGCTCCGCCGGGGTCAGCCCGGCGTCCTTGAGGGCCATGTCGGAGGCGGTGAGCGCGAGTTGGGTGAACCGGTCGGTCTGGGCGACGACCGGGCCCTCCAGGTGCTGCAGCGGGTCGAAGTCCGGGATCTCGCCGGCGAGCGACAGCGGGGTGCCCTCGGCCGGGTAGCGGGTGATCGGCCGGATGCCGGACAGGCCCTCGCGGGCCGCCGTGCCGACCGCGTCGGCGCCGATGCCCGTGGGCGCGAGCGCACCCATCCCCGTGATCACCGGTCGTCGTGTCGTGCCGGTCATGACGGCTGCAGCACCTTCCGTTCGGCACGGCCGGAACGGCCGGGACGGTCGAGGACCACGGCCGACTGGAAGCCGCCGAAGCCGCTGCCGACGGACAGCACGGTGTCCAGCCGCTGCGAACGGGCGGTCACCGGGACGTAGTCCAGGTCGCACTCGGGGTCCGGGTGCTCCAGGTTGGCCGTCGGCGGGACCAGTCCCTCGTCCATCGCCAGCACACAGGCGGCCAGTTCGATGGCGCCGATCGCGCCCAGGGAGTGGCCGACCATGGACTTGAGGGAGCTGACCGGTACGCGGTGGGCGTGTGCGCCCAGGGAGCGCTTGAAGGCCGCCGTCTCGTGCCGGTCGTTCTGCTGGGTTCCCGAGCCGTGGGCATTGACGTAGTCGACCTCCTCGGGGCGGCGGCGGGCCTGGGCCAGGGCGTGCTCGATCGCCTCGGCCATCTCCAGGCCCTCCCGGGTGAGCCCGGTCATGTGGTAGGCGTTGCTGCGGGTGGCGAACCCGCCGATCAGGCAGTGCACTTGGGCGCCGCGGCGGCGGGCGTGCTCCAGGTCCTCCAGGACCAGCGCGGCGGCCCCCTCGCCGAGGACGAAGCCGTCGCGCTCGCGGTCGAAGGGCCGCGAGGCGCTCTCCGGCGCGTCGTTGCGGGCGGAGGTGGCCCGGATGGCGTCGAAGCAGGAGACGGTGATCGGGGAGATGGGGGAGTCCGCCGCCCCGGCCACCATCACGTCGGCGCGGCCCTCCCGGATGCACTGGAAGGCGTAGCCGATCGAGTCCAGCCCGGAGGTGCAGCCGGTGGAGACGGTGTGCACCACGCCCCGCGCGCCGAGGAGTTCGGCGATCTCGCCCGCGAGCGGGCCGGGGGAGAAGACGCGGTAGAGGAACGGCGAGACGTAGCGGTGGTCGACGGCCCAGTCCCGGCCGCGGTCGGAGGCGACGACGTAGTCGGCCTCCAGGCGGGTGGTGCCGCCGACGGCGCTGCCCATCGACACCCCCGTGCGCCAGGGGTCCCCGGCGGCGGTGTCGAGCCCGGCGTCCGCCACCGCCTCGCGCACGGCGGCCACGGCGAACTGCACGTACCGGTCCATGCGTCCGGCCTCGCGGACCGACAGGCCCGCGCCCTGCGGGTCGAAGTCGCACTCGGCCGCGATGCGGGAGCGGAAGCCGGAGGCGTCGAAGAGGGTGATGGCCCGGGTGGCCGTGCGCCCGGCGGCCAGCAGCTCGCGGAAGGCGGCCCGGCCCGTGGCACCGGGGGCGACCACCCCGGTGCCGGTGACGGCGACGGGCCGGGCCGGGGAGGCCATCACCGCTGCTCCCGCTGTTCGGTGTCCACGTGCCCCAGGTCCGGGCGCGGGGCCAGCGGGGAGAGGTGGAAGACGATGCGCAGGTCCTCGCCGCCGGCGTTGCGCACGCGGTGGCGCACGTCGACGGGGATCATCAGGGCCTGGTCCGGCCCGATCCGGTGCGGCACACCGTCGAGTTCGGCGACGGCCTCGCCGGAGACGACGTAGAGGAACTCCTCGGAGTACGGGTGGTAGTGCTCGGCGATCCAGTCGCCCGGCCGGATCAGGGCCGTCCCCATGAAGCCCGAGGTGGCCGCGACCGTGGAGGGGGCGAGCAGGGTGCGCAGCTCGCCGCCGCGCCGGGTGTTGGGCGTGATGGCCCCCGCGTCCACCACGCGGAACGTCTGTACGGACATGGTGCTCCTTCTTCACTGCCGTCCGTCGGCGCGTGCGGTCCGGCTGCGCACGGCGAACGGTTTGTGGATGCGGCTGCTGGTGGTGGCGACGATGGGGGCCGCGAGATCCCGGTGGCCCTCGTGGCGGGCCCAGGCCGCGTAGTGCGCGGCCGACTCCCACTCGCTGGTGATCAGCCACTCGTGCGGCTCCACCGTCGACTGGCAGAGCTGGTCGGCGACATGGCCTTCGGCCGCGGCGACGGTCCACCGGATCTGCTCGTAGGCCTTGCGGAAGTCCTCCTCGGCGCCGTCCTCGACGCGGACGAGGAACAGGATCCGCAGGTGGTCCTCGGCGGCCCGGCTCATGCGCCCTCCTCCTCGCCGGGCCGCGGCACGGCGCCCTCGACCACGTGCAGGCTGGTGCCGGGCACCGGGCGGTAGCCGTCGAAGCGCAGGCCCGCGCGGTCGAACAGGGCGGCGAGCCCGGCCGCGGTGTGCTTCTTGCCGCCCACGTTGAGCAGCAGGAAGAGGTCCATGGCCGTGGTCACCTTGATCTCGGAGCTGTCCTCGACCAGGTTCTGCACGAGGGAGATCCGCGCGCCCGGGCCGCCGTGGGCCACCACGTTGCGCAGGGCGGCCAGCGAGCTCTCGTCGTCCCACTCCAGGACGTTCTTGAAGACGTACAGGTCCAGGCCGTCGGGCAGGGTCTCGCGGCAGTCGCCGCCGGTGATCGTGCAGCGCCCGGCCCGCTCCCGCTCGCGCAGCCCCTCCAGGGCGCCAGGCACCACGGTCGGCAGGTCGAACAGCGTGCCGTGCAGGCCGGGGTGACGTTCCATCAGCGTCTGCAGCAGGTGCCCCTGGCCGCCGCCGATGTCGACGACGCTGGTGACGCCCGTCAGGTCGAGGGCGTCGGCCACCGGGGCCGAGGTGATGCGGCTGGACTGCGTCATGGCGCGGTCGAAGGTCTGCGCGGCCTCGGGGTCGTCCTCGGCGAGGTAGCCGAAGAAGTCCCGCCCGTAGAGCGGCTCGAAGACGTTCTCCCCGGTGCGCACTGCCTCCTCCAGGCGGGGCCAGGCCTGCCAGGTCCAGGGGGCGGTGGCCCACAGGACGATGAAGCGCATGCCGCCGGGCTCGTCCTCGCGCAGCAGCCGGGACAGCTCGGTGTGGCCGAAGCGGCGCTCGTCCAGCTCCTCGAGGACGCCGTGCACCGACAGCGCCCGCAGCAGGCGCTCCAGGGTGTCGGCGTGGGCGCCGATGCGGGGCGCCAACTCCTCGGCGGTGCAGGGCTTGTCGCCGATGGCGTCGGGGACGTGCAGCCGGACGGCGGCGCGCAGGGCGCCGGCGAAGCCCAGGCTCATGCCCAGTTCGCGCAGGCGGGTGGCGGCCCGCGGATCCGGGCGGCCGGAGTTCTCGGTCATCTGTCTGTTCCCCTCGGGCAGTTGCTTTACGGGACCATCCATTGACTTACTCAATGACAGACTCTACATACTGGAGGTGACAGCGCAAGAGGCGCGAACGGAGGGGCGGCGGAAGATGGCCGAGATCTCGACGGAAGCTCAACTCGCCACATTCATCAACGTGTTCCCGACAAAACCACGCGACCAGCAGCGTCTCGTGGACCTCATCGTCAAGGCCCACGAGGAGCTGATCCGGCACCGCCCCGGCTACGTCTCGGGCAACGTCCACCGCAGCATCGACGGCTACCAGGTCGTGGACTACACCCAGTGGACCCGGCGCGAGGACTTCGAGGCCATGGTCCGCGACCCCGCCGTGGCCCCGCACTTCGCGCCCATCGGCGAACTCACCCAGGGCAGTCAGTGCGCCTACGACGTGGTCTACAGCCACGTTGCAGAAGGAGGTACGGCTCATGAATGACGAACCCGCCACCGTGTACGACGTCATCGTGGTCGGCGGCGGCCCCGCCGGCGCGTCCACCGCAGGACTGCTGGCCCGGGAGGGGCGCAGCGTGCTCGTCCTGGAGCGCGAGAAGTTCCCGCGCTACCACATCGGCGAATCCCTCATCCCCGGCGTGTGGCCCACCCTGGACCGGCTCGGCCTGCGCGAGAAGCTCGACGGCATGGGCTTCACCAGGAAGTACGGCGGCAGCCTCGTGTGGGGCAAGGGCCGCCCGTCGTGGAACTTCTCCTTCGAGGACGGCGGCCCGTACCCCTACGCCTACCAGGTGCGCCGCGCCGACTTCGACGCCCTGCTGCTCACCCACGCCCGCACCCTGGGCGCGGACGTCGTCGAGGAGGCGGTCGTCAAGGAGCCGCTCTTCACCGGGGAGCGCCTCGACGGCGTCCGCTACCAGCTCCGCGGCAGCGCGCAGAGCCTGGAGGCACGGGCCCGGGTCGTCGTCGACGCCTCCGGCCAACAGCGCTGGCTGGGCCGCCACTTCGGGCTCGTCGAGTGGCACGAGGACCTGCGCAACATCGCCGTCTGGGCCTACTACCAGGGCTGCGAGACGCTGCCCGGCCGCGAGGCCGGCAACATCCTCATCGAGCACGTCCCCGGCGGCTGGCTGTGGTTCATCCCGCTCAGCGACGGCACCACCAGCATCGGTTACGTCACCCAGACCGCCCTGCTGGCCGCCGCCGGCGAGAGCCCCGAGGAGCTCTTCGCCGACCGCGTCGAGGGCTCGCGCGGGGTCGCCGGGCTGATGAAGAGCGCGACCCGGGTCAGCGGCCACCGCACCACCAAGGACTGGTCCTACCACCTGCAGCGGTTCTCCGGCCCCGGCTGGATCGCCGTCGGCGACGCCGCGGCCTTCGTCGACCCGCTGCTGTCCACCGGCGTCACCCTGGCCCTGCGCGGAGGCTCGACCGCGGCCACCACCGTCGCGGCCCTGCTGGACGACCCCGCGTCCGCCGACGCCGTGCTGGAGCAGTACGAGCAGGGCTACCGCCGGTTCCTCGACGGCATCCTCGACTTCGTGCGCGCCTTCTACGACCAGTCCAAGCACCGCGAGGACTACTACGAAGAGGCCCAGCAGATCTTCGACCCCACCGCCGAGATGCCCGCCCACATCGACTTCGTCACCCTCGTCTCGGGCCTCATCGCCGGCGAGTTCACCGACGACATGTCCGACGTCGAGGCATTCCGGACGAAGCTGCGCGAGCGCGGCGTCACCCCGCCGCCCTTCCCGGGGGCACCCCGGTGAGCGCGGCCGACCGGGCGGCCCACGGCCGGGAACGGCAGGCGGCCGCCCAACTGCTGGGCCGGATCGTCACCGGCGTCTGGACCGCGCACGCCGGCCATGCGGCCGTCAGGCTCGGCGTCGCCGACCGCCTGACCGAACTCCCGCGCCCCGCACAGGAGATCGCCGCAGAAGTCGGCGCCGACCCCGGGGCCCTGGCCCGGCTGCTGCGCACCCTCGCCGCCCTCGGCGTGTTCACCGAGGGCCCCGCCGGGTACTTCGCGCTCAACGACACGGGACGGCAGCTGCGCACGGACTCCGAGAGCCCGCTCGGTCCGTTCCTCGAACTCCACCACGAGATCTTCCGCCCCTGGCACGCCGAGCTGCTGCACACCGTGCGCACCGGGCAGCCGGCCTCGGAGAAGGTCTACGGCATGCCCTTCTTCGCCTACCTGGAACGGGACCCGGCCGCCGGCAAGGTGTTCTACGACGCCCTCGCCCGCAGCCTCCCGCTGCTCGTCCGGGCGGCCCTGGCGGACGGGGTGTTCGACGGCATCGGCTCGCTCGCCGACCTCGGCGGCGGGGACGGCGTCCTGGTCGAGCTCGCCCTGCGGCACGATCCGGCCCTGCGGGCCACCCTGCTGGAACGGCCCGAGGCCCTCGCGGGCGCCCGGGAGCGGCTGGCGGCCGCGGGGGTCGCCGACCGCTGCGTTCTTGCCGAGGGCAGCTTTTTCGAGACGGCGCCGGGGGACCACGATGCCTATGTCATCGCCCGTTGCCTGCACAACTGGCCGGACGATCAGGCGACGCAGATCCTTCGAACCGTGCGCGCGGCGATGCGCGACGACGCGCGGCTCCTGCTCTTCGAGCAGGTGGTTTCGAGCGAACCCGGTTTCGACATGGGCAAGTGCGCGGACCTGACGATGATGCTCATCGGCGGGCGCGAGCGCACGCGTGAGGAGCACGAGGCGTTGCTGGCCTCGGCCGGGTTGCGGCTGAAGGAGGAGCGGACGGTGTCGGTGGCCGGGACCCCCAAGTCCCATGTGCTCGTGGCGGTTCCGGACTGAGTGCGGACTGTGGACGGTTGCTCGCGCCCTGAGAGGGGCGCGGGGAACTGCGCGACCAGCCACGCAAGGTCCGCAGTCGACGGACCGCAGCGGGGCGCTCACGCCTGCGGAATCCCCCTGGCGTCCGCCGTCGCCAGTTCCGAGTGCTTGTACGAGTACGTGAAGTAGATCGCCAGCCCGATGACGAACCACACCGCGAACCGTACCCACGTCTCCCACGCCAGGTAGGTGATGAGCCAGATCGATGCGGCGACCCCGATGCCGGGGACGACCGGGACCCACGGGCAGCGGAAGCTGCGCGGGAGTTCGGGCTGCTTGTAGCGCAGCACGATCACCGCCGTGCACACCACGGCGAAGGCCAGCAGGATGCCGATGTTGGTCAGTTCGGCCGCCTCGCCGATCGGGATGAAGCCGGCGATCACCGCCGACGCGACGCCCACGATCCACGTCACCCGCGTCGGCACGTGCCGTGTCGGGTGCGTCTTGGCGAACCAGCGCGGCAGCAGCCCGTCCCGGCTCATCGCGAACCACACGCGCGTCACACCGAGCATGAAGGTGAACATCACCGTGAGGATGCCGATGATCGCGCCGACCGCGATGACGTCCGCGATCCCGCTCAGGCCCACGGACTTGAACGCCGTGGAGAACCCGCTCGCCTTGTCGATGTCCCGGTAGTCCTGCATGCCCGTCAGCACCAGACAGGCCAGCACGTACAGCACCATCGAGATGCCCAGCGAGTACAGGATCGCCCGCGGCATGTGGTGCTGGGCGTCCTTGGACTCCTCGGCCGCCGTCGACATGGCGTCGTAGCCGAACACCGCGAAGAAGACCGTGGCCGCCCCCGTGAACGCACCGCTGAGGCCGAAGGGGAAGAAGGGGGTGTAGTGGGAGGTCTTGATGTGGAAGAAGCCGACGGCGATCACCAGCAGGACGACGATGACCTTCAGGCCCACGACGATCGTCTCGAACCGGGCCGCGCTCTTGATCCCCAGCGTGAGCAGGTAGGCGATCAGCAGGCACAGCACCGCCGCGAACAGGTCCACCCGGTGCCCGTGCCCCGTCCCCGGCGCCCCCAGCATCCAGGCCGGCAGGTGCGCGTGCGTCTCCGTGACCAGGAAGTTGATGTAGCCCGAGATGCCGATCGCCACGACCGCCACGATCGCCGTGTACTCCAGCAGCAGGTCCCAGCCGATGAACCAGCCGCCGATCTCGCCGAGCACCGCGTACCCGTAGGTGTAGGCGGAGCCCGCCCGCGGGATCAGGCCCGCGAACTCCGCGTAGGAGAAGGCCGCCGCCGCGCTCGCGACCCCAGCGATCAGGAAGGACACCAGCACCGCCGGGCCCGCCACGCCGTTGGCGATGGTGCCCGCGAGGCTGAAGATACCGGCGCCGATGATGCCGCCGACCCCGATCGCGGTCAGCTGCCACAGACCGAGGGAACGGTTCAGCGCCGGCCCCGCCGCCTCGGCCGCCTCGGCCTCTTCGATCGTCTCGATGGGTTTGCGCCGCAGGATGCCCTCGCCCACCCGGAGCCCGGCCATGCGTTGTCCTCTCGTCGACCCTGACGGGGATCGCAGGTCATCATCGCCGAGCGGGGGGCGGCGACGGAAGACGCCGCCCCGCGCCGGCCCGGCGGATCAGCCGATGGCGGGTGCCCCGGCCCGCACGCCCGTCCCCCATCCGGACGGCTCCGGGCCGACCGTGAAGTCCAGCCGCTCACCGCCCTTGAGGGCCGCCGTCGTCAGGTACGTACGGTCCAGCCCGCGCCCGTCGAGCTGCACGGACCGCACGTACCGGTCCCGGTCCGAGGTGCCCGGGGCGGTCACCGTGAACCGCCCGTGCGGATACCAGTTCCGGTCCAGGCGCAGGTCCACCCGGTCGAACACCGGGGTGCTCAGGCCCCATACGTCCGTCCCCGGCTGCACCGGGTACACCCCGATCGACGACAGCACCATCCACGCCGACATCGTGCCCAGGTCGTCGTTGCCGGTCATCCCCGTCGGGGTGTCGGTGAAGAGGGTCAGCGCCGCGTGCACCACGTCCGTCGTCTTCCACGGGCGCCCGGTGGCGAGGTAGGTGTACGGGGCGATCAGGTCCGGCTCGTTCTGCGGGTTGTACTTGTCGGCGTTGTAGTAGTCGTACGGGCCGTTGACCCACACCTCGCGCGCGGTGCGCTCCGGGTCCTGCAACAGCCGGTCGTAGGCGAAGAAGGAGTCCAGCCGCTTGTCCGCGGCGTCCCGGCCGCCGATCAGCTCCATCATGCCCGGCAGGTCCTGCGGCACCAGCCACTGGTACTGCCAGGCCGTGCCCTCGTGGAACCCCGGGCTCTTCGCCGGGTCGGCGGAACCGGTGAACGCGCCCTTGGCGTCGCGGGGCCGGAAGAAGCCGGTGCTGCGGTCGAAGACCTTGCGGTAGTTGCGGGAACGGGCCGCGTAGCGGTCGGCGTCCGCGCGGTGCCCCAGCGCCCGGGCCATCCGGGACAGCGCACCGTCCGCCACCGCGTACTCCAGGGTCGCCGAGGCGCCCTGGCGGAAGTCCGAGTCGCCGGGCTTCTGCTGCGGCCGGTCGGGCAGGTACGGCACGTAACCGTCCCTGATGTACTGGGCGTTGCCCTCGCGCCCCACCGCCGGGGACGACGCCGGGGGCATCCCGTCCGCGTTCTTCTTCAGCGCCCGGTACGCCTCCTCCTCGTGGCCCGTCAGCAGGCCCTGCTCGAAGGCGTTGGTGAGGTACGGCGTCACCGGGTCGCCGGTCATGATGTTCGTCTCGACCGTCCCGTAGCCCCACTTGGGCAGCCAGCCGCTCTCCGCGTCGATCCGCAGCACCGACAGCGCCATGTCCCGCGCCTCGCGCGGCGCGAGCAGCGACAGCAGCTGCGCCTGCGTGCGATAGGTGTCCCACAGCGACCAGTTCTGGTAGTACGTGAACCCCTTGGCCTGATGGACGCGCTGGTCCCAGCCGGTGTAGCGGCCGTCGGTGTCGCTGCCGACGTTGGGGGAGAGGAACGAGCGGTAGAGCGAGGAGTAGAAGGTACGGCGCAGGGTGCGGCTGCCGCCCTGTACGCCCACGTCGGCCAGCCGCCGCTCCCACGCGTCGCCCGCCGCCTCGGCGGTGCGGTCGAAACTCGCCTCCTCCGCACGGAGGTTGCGCTCGGCGCCGTTCGCGTCCACGTAACTGACGGCCGTGGAGGCCTCGACCGTGCGGTTGCGGGAGGTGTCGAAGCGCACCCACGCGCCGTTGCGGCCGGCGGAGCTGGAGGCCCGGGTGCCGGTGCTCACCCGGTCGTCCTTCCACGTCCCGTAGGCGGCGAAGGGCCGGTCGAAGCGGGTGAGCGTGTAGACGGTGTACGGCTTGGTGTCCTGGCAGAAACCGCGGCCGGTGATGGTGGTGCGCACGGTGCGGTCGTCGACGACCTGCACGGAGCTGGAGACCGTCTTGTGCAGCGACTGCCCTGCATCGAAAAGGACGTTGGCCTTGCCGGTGGCGGGGAAGGTGTAGCGCTGCCGCCCGGTGCGGGCGGTCGCCGTCAGCTCGGCGGTGATGCCGCCGGAGAGCTTGACCCGGTAGTAGCCGGGTCTCGCGCTCTCGTCGCGGTGGCTGAACCCGGCCGCATAGCGGGCGTTGTCGGTCTGCGTCACGTCGCCCGTGGTGGGCAGCACCGGCAGGTCGCCGCCGAGCCGGCAGCCGACGCCGGACAGGTGCACGGTGCTGAAGCCGCGGATGTGGCCGTCCTTGTAGTCGTACCCGGTGTCGTGACCGGTGTCCGGGGAGAACTGCACCATGCCGAACGGAACGGCCGCCCCGGGGAAGGTGTTGCCCTCGTTCTCGGTGCCGATGAACGGGTTCACCAGGTCCGTGAGCCGGCCTTCCGCCCGGGCCTGGGACGGTACGAGTGCGGTGCCGCCCAGCGCTGCCGCGAGGGCGAGTGCGGCGGCGCCCGCGCGCAGCCGCGTCCTTCCGGTGCATCTCATGGTCCACGCCCCTCAGGTGTGCGTCGACATCGACGTCAGGGTTGTCGGGCAGAGGCTCGCGTGGGCGGTTCGGGGTGTCAAGGATGCGTCGGATGGTGGGCGTGGTGGTCCGGAGTCGCTTCCCCGGGAACCGGCCTGCCGTCACACTGACGCCATGTCCCCTTCGGTGAACGGCGCCCACACCCTTCTGCAGGCACTCCTCGACAGCGGAGTCGACGTGTGCTTCACCAACCCCGGCACGTCGGAGATGCACACCGTCGCCGCCCTGGACCGGGTGCCCGGCATGCGGCCCGTCCTCTGCCTCTTCGAAGGCGTGGCCACAGGAGCCGCCGACGGCTACGGGCGGATGGCCGGCCGCCCCGCCTGTACGCTCCTGCACCTCGGCCCCGGCCTGGCCAACGGCCTCGCCAACCTCCACAACGCCCGCCGGGCACGCACCCCCGTGGTCAACGTCGTCGGCGACCACGCGCTGCTGCACAAGCCCTACGACAGCCCCCTCGAATCCGACATCGACGCGCTCGCCGGCGCCGTCTCCGGCTGGGTGCGCCGCACCCGCGACGTGGCCGCCCTGGGCGCCGACGTGGCCGAGGCCGTCGCCCGCGCCGAGGAGGGGCAGGTCGCCACGCTCATCGTGCCCGCCGACGTGACCTGGGAGCACACCCCGCCGCAGGAGGCGGCCGTGACCGGGCTGGGCACCTTCCCCGACCCCGGCGAGGACCGCATCGCGGCCGCGCTGGCCACCGGCGAGCCGGCGGTCATCCTGCTCGGCGGCGACGCCACCCGTGCACGCGGGCTGCGCGCCGCCGCCCGCATCGCCGCGGCCACCGGGGCCCGGCTGCTGTGCGAGACCTTCCCCGCGCGGCTCGAACGGGGCGGCGGACTCCCGGAGATCGAGCGGCTCGGCTACCTCCCGGAGACCGCCGACGCCCAGCTCGCGGGCGTCCGGCACCTGGTGCTCGCGGGCGCCTCCTCGCCCGTCACCTTCTTCGCGTACCCCGGCCGGGCCAGCGACCTCGTGCCGGAGGGATGCGACGTCCACCCGCTGCTGGGCAAGGGCGTGGGCTCGGCGGCCGACGCGCTGGAGTGGCTGGCCGGGCAGCTGGACGGGGACGGGACGGCCGCCCCCGAGGCCCCGCGCCCCGAGCGCCCCGGCCGCCCCACGGGCGCGCTCACCGCCGAGTCCGCCGCCCAGGCCGTCGGTGCCCTGCTGCCCGAGGGCGCGATCGTCGTGGACGAGGCCAACACCTCCGGCCTCTGGCTCCCCGCCGCCACGGCCGGAGCGCCCCGGCACGACTGGCTCACCCTCACCGGAGGCGCCATCGGCCAGGGCCTGCCGGTCGCGACGGGCGCGGCCCTCGCCTGCCCGGACCGCCCGGTGCTGTGCCTGGAGTCCGACGGCAGCGCCATGTACACGCTCCAGGCGCTGTGGACGCAGGCGCGGGAGGGGCTGAACGTGACGACGGTCGTCTTCGACAACCGGGCCTATGCGGTGCTCGGCATGGAGCTTCGGCAGGCAGGTGGCGGGGAACGGGGCGACGCGATGTTCGACCTCTCCCGGCCGCCGTTGGACTTCGCGGCCATGGCGGAGGGGATGGGGGTTCCTGCTGCGCGGGCGGCCACGGCCGATGAGTTTGTGGCGCTGCTGGAGCGGGGGCTCGCGGAGCCGGGGCCGTTTTTGATCGACTGCGTGGTGCCGCGGGTCGTTTAGGCGCGGGTTCGTTCCGGCTGGTCGCGCCCACGCGGCGGAGCCGCTGGGGGCACCCCCAGCGGTAGCTGGGGAAGTAGCTGCCCCGCGCCCCTGACGGGGCGCCCGCCCTGGGAGACTTGTCGGCATGCGTCTTGACCAGCTTGCCGACATAGGGGCGTTCTTCGGCCTGACCGCCGAGCCCGGAGGGCTCCCCCTCCTCTCCGAGGACGCCCTCCGCCTCCGGATCCGGGTCGTCGGCGAGCGGCTCGGTACCGATGACCGGCGAGTTGCCGCCTCCGTCGCCTACCAGGGCATCGCCGGGCGGCTGTTGTCCGTCGCGCTCGGGTCCGCCGTGCTCACCGGTGAGATCCCCGATCTCGCACCGGTGCGGTGGGATCCGGCCGCCACCGCCCCGGAGGACCTGCGGTTGTCCGGGGCGGCACCGCTGCCGTCCTCCCGCATCGCCCCCGCCGTGCTGCACGGCCTCCTGGTCCCGTTGCACGACTCCACCCGTGCCCTGGTCCCCGTCTCCTCGCGGTTGTTGTGGGGCAACGCGGGCTCGTCGCTGGCCGGTTCGCTGCGCGTGCTGCACACGTGGTGCGTGCAGCAGGGGCGCGGCCAGGACGCGGACCGCGCGGTCGCCCTGGTGCGCGGTCTCTTCGAGGATCCGCTGCTGCGGGACACCGGGACGTTCACCGACCGCGGGTTCGTCCGCCGCACCTGCTGTCTCTACTACCGGGTGCCGTCGGGCGGCGGCATGTGCGGGGACTGCGTGCTGCGTCACCCGCCGCGCGCGGCCTGAGGCTCGGGCGGCCAGTGGTCCGGGGCGAGTACCCCGAGGACGTACGCCTTGGCCACCAGGGCCGTGCGGTTCGGCACCCGCCAGCGGCGGGAGAGGCGGGTGAGGTGGTAGTTGACGCCGTCGACGGTCAGCCCGACCGCCGTGCCGATCGCGGCCGTCGTGGCCCCGGTGGCCGCCAGGGCGAGGATGCGGCCCTCCACCTCGCTCACGCCGACCGCCGGTTGCGGCGCGGGCGGCGGCACGTCGGCCCGTACCCGCAGCACCGCGAGCAGCATCGGATAGGCCGTCGGCGACGCCTCGCCGACCAGGTCCACCAGCAGGTCGCCCGCCCGCTCGACGCCGTCCCGGCCCGTCGGCCAGCGCACCTCGAAGGCGTAGCGGGAGCGGCGGCCCAGGCGCAGGGCCTCGGTCAGCCGCCGGAGCTGGGTGCTGTCCTGGGGCACGAAGAGGTCCAGCAGCCTGCGGCCGCGCAGCCGGCCGGGGACCGTGCCCCACTCGGCCGCCATGGCCGGGTTCGCCACCGTGATCTCGCCGTCCGCCCGGCAGACCGCGATCGGCACCGGGAGCCGGTCGAGCAGCGCCAGGAAGTGATTGCGCCACGCGAACCACTCGGCACTGCGGTCACTGTGTTCGTGGTCTTCGTCCATCGGCATCCGCCCCCTTGCTCATGCCGTGCTCGTACGCAAGAGCGACGCGCCGGGCTTTCACTGCACAATCATGCAGTCCCGGGACCCACGGACCGGCCCCGGGGCACCCACCCTTGCTGTATGAACCGAACGACCGAGGCCCTTGCGCCCGTTCCGACGGTGGACGTCTCCGCCGTCGGCGCCACCGACACCCCGATGCAACAGGTCATGCGACTGGCCCGGCGGCACGGCCCCGTCCTCCGGCGCCGGCTGCACGGCGGCGACCGGCTCTTCGTCTCCTCCCTCGACCTGGTCACCGAGCTGTGCGACGAGGAGCGCTTCACCAAGCACGTCGGACCGGCGCTGGAGAACGTCCGCGAGTTCACCGCCGACGGACTCTTCACCGCCTACAACGACGAGCCCAACTGGGCCAGGGCGCACGACATCCTCATGCCCGCCTTCGCCCTCGGCTCGATGCGCGCCTACCACCCGGCCATGCTGCGCGTCGCCCGCCGCCTGACCGACTCCTGGGACGCCCGGCTCGCCGCCGGCAGCCCCGTCGACGTCGCCGAGGACATGACCCGGATGACGCTCGACACCATCGGACTGGCCGGATTCGGCTACGACTTCGAGTCCTTCGCCCGCACCGAGCCGCACCCCTTCATCGGGGCCATGGTGCGCTGCCTGGACTGGAGCATGACGCAGCTGGGGCGCGACCCCGACGGCGACTTCACCGTCCAGGACGCGGCCTTCCGCGCCGACGCCGACTTCCTCGCCGGCGTCGTGGACGAGGTCATCGCCGCCCGTACCGCCTCCGGCGACACCCGCACCGACGACCTCCTCGGGCTGATGCTCGGCGCGGTGCACCCGACCGACGGCACCACCCTCACCGTGGCCAACATCCGCCACCAGGTCATCACCTTCCTCATCGCCGGTCACGAGACCACCTCCGGCGCCCTGTCCTTCGCGCTCCACTACCTCCTCAAGGACCCCGTCGCCCTGCGCCTGGCCCAGCAGGAAACCGATGAGCTGTGGGGCGGCACCCAGGACCCCGAGCCGACGTTCGAGGACGTCGGACGGCTGCGCTGGATACGCCAGGTCCTCCTGGAGGCCCTGCGGCTGTGGCCCACGGCGGCCGCCTTCAGCCGCGAGCCCCTGGAGGACACCCTGCTCGGCGGCCGCTACCCGCTGCGCGCGGGCGAGGGCGTCTCCGTCCTCACCCCGATGCTGCACCGCGACCCGGTCTGGGGCGACAACCCCGAGCTCTTCGATCCCTCGCGCTTCGACCCCGAGGCGGAGGCCGCCCGCTCGCCGCACGCCTTCAAGCCCTTCGGCACCGGGGAACGCGCCTGCATCGGACGGCAGTTCGCGCTGCACGAGGCCACCATGCTGCTCGGCCTCATCGTCCACCGCTACCGCCTCCTCGACCACACCGGCTACCGGCTGCGCGTCAAGGAGACGCTCACCCTCAAGCCGGACGGCTTCACGCTCATGCTCGCGCGCCGCAACCCGGCCCGCCGCACGGCTCCGTCGAAGCCGGCCGCGGACGCCGTGTCCGCGCAGCAGCCGGGCAGGGTCCGGCAGGGCACCGGGCTGCTGGTCCTGCACGGCTCCAACTACGGCACCTGCCGCGACCTGGCCCACGGCCTCGCCGACGGAGCGGAGCGCCTGGGCTGCTCCACGACGCTGGCCCCGCTGGACGCGTACGCGGACGGACTCCCCTCGGACGTGCCCGTCGTGGTCGTCGCCGCCTCGTACAACGGCCGCCCCACGGACGACGCGTCGGCATTCGTCCGCTGGGCCGCCGAAACCGCCGCGCCGGGCGCCGCCGACGGAGTCCCGTACGCCGTCCTGGGCGTCGGCGACCGCAACTGGGCCGCCACGTACCAGCGCGTCCCCACCCTCCTCGACGAACGCCTCGCCGCCCTCGGGGGCACGCGCCTGCTGCCCCGCGCGGAGGCGGACGCCTCGGGCGATCTCAACGGCACGGTCGAGGAGTTCACGCGCGCCCTGCGCACGGCCCTCCTGGAGCACTACGGCGACCCGGCGGCCGCGGGGGAGCCGGACGGGGAGCCCGACGGCCCCGCCTACACCGTCACCGAGGTCACCGGCGGGCCGCTGACCGCACTCGCCGCGCGGCACGGCATGCAGCCCATGACGGTCACCGAGGCGTACGAGCTCACCGACCCCGCCCACCCGCGCACCAAGCGCTTCGTGCGCCTGGCCCTGCCCGACGGCGTGGAGTACCGCACGGCGGACCACCTGACCGTCCTCCCGGCCAACGACCAGCACCTCGTGGACCGCGCCGCGGGCCTCTTCGGGCTGGACCCGGACACGGTGCTCGCCATCCGTCCCCGCACCCCGGGACGGGACGCCCTGCCCGTCGACCGGCCCCTGACGGTACGTGAACTCCTCACTCGGTACGTCGAGTTGCAGCACCGGCCCACCGCTCGGCAGCGCGAGGCCCTGGCCGCGCACAACCCCTGCCCGCCCGAACAGGCCGCCCTGCGCGCGGTGCGCGACGACGACCCGCGCACCGTACTGGACCTGATCGAGCAGCACCCCGCCCTGCGCGGCACGCTCGGAGCGGCGGAACTGCTCGACCTGCTGCCGCCGCTGCGACCGCGGAACTACTCCATATCGTCCTCGCCGGAGCGCGACCCCCGTCACGTCGACCTCATGGTCTCGCTGCTGGAGACCCCGTCCCGCACGGGCACGGGCTCGGGCCACCTCTGCCGCGTCCGGCCCGGCGACACCGTCCTCGCCCGCGTCCAGCCGTGCCGGGAGGCGTTCCGCATCGACCACCGGGACCCGGCACCGGTGATCATGGTGGCCGCCGGCACGGGCCTGGCCCCCTTCCGCGGCGCGGTCGCCGACCGGGCCGCAGCCGCGGAATCCGGCGCCGAACTCGCCCCCGCACTGCTGTACTTCGGCTGCGACGCCCCCGACGCGGACTTCCTGCACGCGGACGAACTGCAGGCCGGCCCGGTCTCGGTGCGCCCGGCGTTCAGCCGGCTGCCCCAGGCGGACGGCGGCCCGTTCGTCCAGCACCGCATGGCCGCGGAGGGCGACGAGCTGTGGGAGCTCCTGCAGGCGGGTGCCCGGATTTATGTCTGCGGCGACGGCAGCCGCATGGCCCCGGGCGTCCGGGCGGCCCTGCGCGACCTGTACGCGCGCAAGACGGGTGCCGGCGCGGGGGCATCGGATGCGTGGCTGGGTGAACTGACCGATGCGGGACGCTACGTGGAGGACGTCTACGCGGCCGGTTCCTGACACCGCATCACCACCGGTCACCACTTGGAGTGGTTCCGGGGTGAAGCGGCGGAGCGGGGTGCGGCATGGTGATACGACGGGGAGCGTGACCACGCGAGCCGAGACCATTGCCGCACTCCGTCCCCGCTACCAACGCGACCTGGCCGCCGGTGTGGAGCGGTTCTTCGGGCCGAGACGGACCACCTGCCCCTGGTGCGAGTCGGACCGGCTGCGCGAGCGGATCCGTACCCCTGACCTTCTCCAGTGCAAGCCGGGCACCTTCGTCATCGACCGGTGCCTCGCGTGCGGGCATCATTTCCAGAACCCGCAACTCACTGGGGAGGGGCTGGAGTTCTACTACCGCGACTGTTACGACGGGCTCGGCCAGGAGACGACGCAGCGCCTCCTCGGTGGGTCCGGCAACATGAAGCGGCACCGTGCCGTTGCGCGCTCGCTGAGGCCCTTCATTGAACCCGAGTGCTGGCTCGACGTCGGAACGGGCCATGGGCACTTCCCGCAGGCGGCGAAGGAGGTTTTCCCGGACACCCTCTTCGACGGTCTGGACCAGGGCGAGGGGGTCGAGACCGCCGCAAAGGAAGGACGGATCGAGCAGGCTCTGCGCGGGGTGTTCACCGAGCTCGCGCCGTCCCTGGCCGAACAATACGACGTGGTGACCATGCACCACTACCTGGAGCACACCCCGGATCCGCGCGCACAACTTCTCGCCGCCGGTACCGCATTGCGCCCGGGTGGGCTGCTGCAGATCGAGGTTCCCGACCCCGGATCGGCGTTCGCCGGGCTGCTGGGCCGCTGGTGGCTTCCATGGTTCCAGCCCCAGCACCTGCACCTCATGCCCATGGCCAATCTTCGACGGGCGCTGGAGGAGAGCGGCTTCACCGTGGTGACGGCCGAACGCGCAGCGGCACACCGGCCCGTGGACTTGGCCGTGGCCTTCGTGTTCCTGCTCTCCCGGGTTGTGCCGCACGATGACGCCCCCTGGCACCCGAAGCCGCCGTCCGCCGCGGCCCGGCGCGTACGGAAGCTGATGTGGGCGGGCCTCCTTCCGGCCGCTGCGGCGGTGTACGGCCTCGACCTGCTCACGGCCCCGCTCGCCCGGCGCATCGGTTTCTCCAACGCCTACCGGCTGCTCGCGCGCCGGAACTGATCGCTCAAGCCCGGGCAGCGAGCGCTTCGAGATGGCCGGCGGCCGCCCTGGCACCCCCGGCGGCGCGCAGCCGGTCCCGAAGGCGACGGGCGGCGGCGCGGTGGTGCGGCGCCTCCAGGACGGTGTCGAGCGCCGCGCCCAGCCGGGTGCGGTCGGCACGGCCGAAGCGCACGCGCACGGCCGCGCCGGATGCCACGGCCTGCCCGGCCACGAAGGGCTGGTCGTCGCGGATGGGGGCGACGACCAGCGGGATGCCGTGCCACAGGGACTCGGCGACGGTGTTGTGGCCGGCGTGACAGATCACCGCCGAGGCCCGTTCCAGCAGCGCGAGTTGGGGGATTCGCGGCAGGACGACGAGAGCAGCGTCTCCGCTCTCGGCCACGACCCCGCCCGGGTCGGCGATCACGGCCTGCAGGCGGTGCGCTCGTGCGCGTACGGCCGCCGCGCACTCGGCGAGGAAGCGGGCGCCGACGTCGTCGTTGACGGTTCCGAGGGAGACCAGGACCGTGGCCCGGTCCGGAACGAGCCGCGCCCAGGGGAAGTCCGGGGCGGCGGGGTGCGAGGGGACCGCTGGCCCCACGAAGCGCAGCCCGGGTACGGGCGCGGGGCTGCCCGCCAGCTCTTCTACGGTATAGGCCAGTACGAGGTCCGGCGAGAAGCGCAGATCATGGGTGGCCGCGGGATCGCCGAACCGTTCGCGCAGTTGTGCCAGGAAGGCGCGGATCCAGGCGTCCACCTTGGGCAGAGCGGCGACGGAACCGCCCACCTCCGCCGGAGTGGTGGCCGAAGTCGCCCAGCGCACCCCGCACCGTTCCGCCACCAGCGCTCCCGCCAGGGCCTGCTGGTCCGCGACGACGACATCCGGACGGAACGCGCGTACCGCCTCCCGCGTGCCCGGGACCATCACCTCGGCCAGCGGGACGAGGAAGTCCTGCCACAGAAACCGCAGAGCCGCCGCCCCGCGCAGCCCGGGCGCCCGCCGCACCCCCTCCGGCACCGCGCACGGGTACACGACGGCACCGCTGCCCACCGCGTGCCGCAGGGCCTCGGGCGCCGTGGCCCAGGCGACCACATGCCCGAGCGCGGTCAGTTCGGCCGCGACGGCGGCTGCCGGATTGATGTGCCCAGCCAGCGGCGGAACGACGAACAGAAACCTGCTCATGGCGCCGGCACCGGCGGCCGGACCTCGCGCATCCAGTCGAGTATCAGACCGCCGACCGTCCCGGGAGCGGCGACAAGGACGTCGTGCCCATGGCCGGGGATGACGACGGTGCGGCAGCGCGGCAGTGCGTGCTCCAGCACGGGCGCCGTCGGGGCGAGATCGAAGTCGCCGCCGTAGAGGGCGAGTACGGGCACGTCGACCGCCCGCCAGCGGTCCGCCTCCCGAGTGCGACTCGCCGCGATGTCGGCCACGACAGACGTGTCGTGGAGCAGCGGACGGGCTCGGGGTGCCCTGCGAGCCGAACGGCGGTCGTACTCCTTCTCGATCCCTTCGGCCCCGGTCGTGCTGCGCAACAGGTCCGCGATCCGGCCGAGCCATCCGCTCATGTCCCGAGCCCAGGCGGCGGTGGGCAGGACGGACTCAATGAGAACGAGGCCCGCGAGACGGTCGGGATGGTGTGCGGCGAAGTCGAGCGCGACCGACCCGCCGAAGCAGTTCCCGACGAGGACGGGGCGGTCGATGCCGAGAGCGTCGAGGACGGCGAGGAGATCGGCGGTGAAGTCCTCCAGGCGGTAGCCGGCCGGGGGGCGTTCACTGCGGCCGTGACCCCGGTGGTCGTACATCACCACACCGTGGCCGGCGGCCGCGATCCCGGAGGCGATGGTGAAGTAATAGGCGGCCAGGGTGTCGGCGACCAGGCCGTGCAGGCACACCACGGCGGGGCCGCCAGGGTCGCCCAGGAGTTCGGCGTTCAGGCGCGCACCGGGGACGTGAAGTGCAGTCACCGCAGACTCTCCAGGATGTGCCGCACGAGGTGCCCCACCGTCAGATCCATGATCTCCTCGAGTTCGAGGGAGGAGAAGTACCCGGGGAAGTCGATGCGTTCCCCGTAGTGGGCGCGCAATGCACTGGTGAGGGTGACGACGTCGATGGACTCCAGCTCCAGGTCGTCCGCGAACCGACTCGCCATGGTGACGGTACCGGGATCGGGTGCGCAGTCGTCGAGCACCGAGCACAGGGCATCGGTGATCCGGGCCAGGACGGCCGCTTCATCGACCTCGGCGGGCGTGGTGGTCATGGCTGTCGCTGCCTCTCTTTCGTCGGTTCGTCACTCGTCCAGGCGACGATGTAGCTCCTGGCCGGCAGGCCCGGCGGGTTGCCGACCGGCGTGAGCAGGACGGGGTGCGAACGGCCCGACGGCGTACGGACGGTGAAGGCGTCTGCTCGGCCGGGGTCCGGGGCGGTCACGAGGAAGCCGTGCGGATCTCCGCGCAGCCCGGTCCCCTCGGCCTTCGCGGCCGATTCCTTGGCGGCCCAGAACCGGGCGAGCCGCTCGGGTCCGCCGCCGAGCCGCTCGAACAGGGCTCGTTCGCCGGGCGCCAGGACGGCGTCGTAGGTCGTGGCCGAACGGTCGCGGACTTCCTCGATGTCGATGCCGGCCGGGGTCCCCCCGGGCCGTACGAGCGCGACGGCCGCCTCCCGGCAGTGTGCGAGGGAGAGTTCGAGCGGCGGCAGCCGCCGCCCGTGCACCCCTTCCGGACGCGGCTGTCCGGACGGCTCGTTGCGGACCCGGATCTCGGCCGGGAAGACCGGTCCTGTCCCGTGCAGCCGGAGCCGGTGGCGCACCGCATCCTTGGCGGCGACCCGGCCGAGCAGCCAGGCCCGCTTGCCTCGCCGGGGGCGTTGCGCGTACGCGGACTGTTCGGCTCCGGCGAGCTGG
Organism: Streptomyces sp. AM25; assembly: GCF_058146165.1. Taxonomy (NCBI): domain Bacteria; kingdom Bacillati; phylum Actinomycetota; class Actinomycetes; order Kitasatosporales; family Streptomycetaceae; genus Streptomyces; species Streptomyces sp. AM25. The sequence goes on from NZ_JBKIWN010000003.1 coordinate 267,495, forward strand.
CTGCGCATCATCAGCTCCAGGGATGCCAGGTCGGGCCACTTGTCGAAGACGAGCCGCCAGCCACCGGGTTGCGCGGCGGAAAGCGCGCATTGCTCCGGGTAGCGGTAGGCCTCGACCGATTCGGGGTCCGCATCGAACCGGCGGTCCTGCCAGCCGCGGGCCTCGGCGTACACGCGGCCGTCGTGGACGAGTTGGAGATCCGCCTCCAACAGGCTCGCGGTGAGCCGGGTGATCCGGACGTGGCACGTCACACGAGAGCCCGGTGCGGGGGCCGGGCCGTGGAAGGCGATGCGCCGGATACCCACGGGCAACGTGGACACGCGCTCGGTGCAGGAGGCCAGCAGCCAGTAGCCGAGCAGCTGCCCTGCTGCGTCGAGGAGGGCCCCGGGGGTGGCGAGCGTGGTGAGGACGCCCCGGACATGTCGTGCGCCGAGCGCGGTGATAGCCGTGACACCCTGGAAGCGCGGGCCGTGGAACATCCACCTCCGCTCGTACATCTCCCGCGCGGAGACCGCGGGCACGGTCTCGGGCTCGTCGCAGGCCCAGATCTTCGGCGGGGCGGGATGACTGTCGGCCGTGCACACCTCGCCACGGGCATGGCGGCCGAACTCGGCGCGGTACCAGCCGTCCCGCCCGAGGGCGACCGCGAGCTGAACGGCGGTGGGCGGCACGGCGAGCGTCCACTCCATGAAGCGGACGTCGCGCACGGCGACAGGTGTTCCGGCGATGCCGACGGCGTCCGTCATGAGCTCGACGATCGTGGTGCCGGGGAGGACGGGCCATAGATCGCCGAGGTCGGGCCAGCCGGGGCGCTGCCGGTAGAAGCAGTGGTCGAGAAGGTACGGCATCCGCTCGACGTCGACCTTGATCACACGGCGGGGCGGCACCCGCGTCGTCGTGGCGAACAACTCGGCTGCCGTGGCCGCCGTTTCGGTGAGCAGCGCGTCGAGTTCGGCGGCAGCGGGGACACGCTGCGCGAGGTCGCGCAGGGCGTGCTCCGTCCCGTGGACGCAGTCGCGGTGCACGTCCGCGCGCAGCCGTTCGCGGGTCTCCGCGGCGAGCGAGACCGGCCCCGCCTCCCGGTCGGCCCGTACCGCTCTGCGAGGCGCACCGAGCGCGCCGAAGTCAGGTTCCGCGCCGACCGCCCACAGAGCGGCCGCGACCCGGTCGAGCTGCGCAAGCCCGCTGCGGCGGGCGGAGCCCGCGGCGACGGCCAGGTGCGCGCGGCCCACGAGCGTGTCCCCGACCAGCGCCGGGAGCTGGCCCGTACCGGCCTGGACGAAGACCCGGAAGCCCGCGGCGTACATCGCCTCGGTCAACTGGCGGAAGTGGACGGGTTCGAGGAGATGCCGGACGAAGAGATCCCGGACGCCGTCCGCGTCGTCCGGGAACGGAGCCGCCGTGGTGCCGGACCACACCGGTGTGTTCGCTGGACGCACGGCGAAGCGACGCACCGCCTCCCGGACGGGGCCGAGGTGGGACGCGAGCATCGGCGTGTGGAAGCCCGAAGCGAAGGGAAGGACGCGGCCGAGGATACCCTCGCCGCGCAGCCGCGCCGCGAGGGCCTCGATCTGCTCGCGGGGGCCGCAGGTGACGCACTGGTGGGGGGCATCGTCGTGCGAGAGCACGGTCCCGGGGTGTTCCGACAGCAGCGCTTCGACCCGCGTGGCCGGAGCACCCACAACCAGGAAGTCGAGCGAGAGCAGCCGAATCCTCTGCTCGGCGAGCTCGCGCAGGGGGGCTGTGTCGCATACCCCGGCCACGGCCATCGCGGTCCACTCACCGACACTGTGGCCCGCGACGGCGTCCGGGGCGATGCCCATGCGGTGCAGGGCGGACCGGAGCAGCGCGCCGACTTCCATCGTGGCGATGGCGTGCCTGACAACATCGCCGACCCGCACGCCTGGCGTCGCGGGCCGGGCCAGCCCGAAGTGGTGTGCGACGTCGTCGATCCGGGGCGTGAACTCGGCCTCAAGCCCCGGGAAGAGGAACGCGGTGCGCCCACCGCCCGCGCCCAGCAGCGGAGCCGGTGCGAACCACACGTCGCCGCGCCCGCCCCACAGCCGCCCCCGGGCTACGGCCCGGCGGGCCAGCGCGAGTTGCTTGCCGCCGGGACCGGCGACGGCCAGCCGGGCCGGGCCCTGGCCGCGTACCGGCTCGGCGCGCAGGGCCGCGTCATCGGTGTCGAGCAGCGCGGCGAGGGCCCGGGGGCTGTCGGCGGCGAGGCGCAGCACCGGCTCGCGCTCGGCGACGGCGGCGGCCCGCCGGGGCCGAGCAGTGGGCACCGGCGACTCCTCAAGAACCACATGGGCGTTGATCCCGCCGAAGCCGAACGCGTTGACCGCCGCCCGCCGCACCTCGGTCTCCCACGGGCGGGCCGTCGGCGCGGGGCGGAAGCGGGTGGTGAACAGGGCGGGGTGCGGGTCGTCACAGTGCAGCGCCGGCGGCAGCACGCGGTGGTGAAGGGCCAGGGCCGCCTTGATCAGGCCGGCCGCGCCCGCCGTCGCCATGGTGTGGCCGAGCATCGACTTCACCGAGCCGATGACGGCGTCCGGTCCACCGTTCTTGCCGAACACCTCGGCCAGCACGGCCAGTTCGGCGGCGTCGCCGTTGGGCGTGCCCGTGCCGTGGGCCTCCAGGAGGCCGAGGGCGCCGGGGGCGGCGGGATCCAGCCCGGCCGCCTCCCAGGCGAGCCGCACCGCGCGGGCCTGCCCCGCGGGGTCCGGGGCGACCAGGGAGGCCGCGCGCCCGTCGGCCGCGATGCCCACGCCGCGTATGAGCGCGTACACCCGGTCGCCGTCCCGGCGGGCGTCGGCCAGTCGCTTGAGCACCACGATCCCGGTGCCCTCGGCGAGGAGCATGCCGTCCGCGTCGCGGTGGAAGGGCCGGATGCGGCGGGACGGGGACAGGGCGCCCAGCTCCGCGAAGACGGCCGACAGCGTGGCGTCGTCGCAGTGGTGCACGCCGCCCGCCAGCATCACGTCGCACCGCCCGCGCTCCAGCTCGGTGACGGCGTGGTCCACCGCGACGAGCGAGGAGGCGCAGGCCGCGTCCACGGTGTAGGCGGGGCCGCGCAGGTCGAGGCGGTTGGCGACGCGGGACGCGGCGAAGTTCGGGACGATGCCGAGCGAGTCCTCGGGACCGTGCGGGCCGAGCGCGTCGAGGAAGGCCGCGCGCAGCCGCCCGAGCCGCTCCTCGTCCAGCTCCGGCAGTAATTCGCTCACGGTGTGGACCAGTTGGGCCGAAGTGCGTACCCGCTGGTCCAGGCGGACCTGCCCGACGGAGAGATAGCTGCCGCGGCCGAGCACGACACCGACCCGGGCCCGGTCCGCGGGCAGGGCGGCGTCGCCCGCGTCGGCGAGGGCCGCCGCGGCGGTGCGCAGGGCGATCAGCTGGTCGGGGTCCGTGCTGTCGACGGACGACGGCATCATGCCGAAGGCGGCCGGGTCGAAGCCGGCGATGCCGTCGACGAAGCCGCCGCGCCGTCCGGCCGCCGCGCCCCAACGGCCCGGCGGGGCCTCGGTGATGGCGTCGACACCCTCGGCGATGTTGCGCCAGTACGCGCCGAGGTCGTCCGCGCCGGGCAGGGTGACGGCCATGCCGACGATGGCGACCGGCTCGCGTGCTGCGGTCATGCGAGTCCGCCCGGTGCGGTCAGGACGACCTCGTCGATGTCCGCGTCGCCGTGGGCGAGTTCGCGCAGCAGCGCCCGTACACCCTCCTCCGGGTCGATCAGCGCGATGCCGCGCCGGGCGAAGTCGCGGGTGAGCTCCGGCCCCACCATGCCCGGGTGTCCGGAGTCGCCCGCCCAAGGGCCCCAGTGGACGGTCACGGTGCGGCTCCCGGTCTCCTGCCGCCACTGGCGGCCGAGGACGGCGAGGGCGTCGTTGGCGGCGGCGTAGTCGGCCTGGCCCCGGTTGCCGGCGACGGCGGCGACGGAGCCGAACAGGACGGTCAGCCGCGGAGGTTCGGGCAGGCTGCGCAGGGCCGAGAACAGGGCGTGCGCGCCGTCCACCTTGGTGCCGAGGACCCGCGCGAAGGAGCCGGGATCCTTGTCGGCGAGCAGCCGGTCCTCGACGACGCCCGCCGCGTGCACGACGGCGTCGACGCGCCCCCGCTCGGCGTGGATGTCCGCCACCGTCTTCTGCACGGCCGCCGCGTCCCGCAGATCGAGGCAGTGGTAGCGCGCCGTTCCGCCGGCGGCCTCGATCCCGGCCAGGGTGGCGGCGACTTCGCGCCGGGCGAGGATGCGCCCGGCCTCCTTCTCGATCACGGCGGGATCACGCTCGCCGCGCGCGGCCAGCGCGGCACGCAGGGCCGCCCTGTCCCCGGCGCGGGCGAGGCCGGGGTCCTCGGGGGTGCCGGGCGCCTCGGTGCGGCCGAGCAGTTCGACCCGGCAGCCGGCCGCGGCGAGGGCGACGGCGAGCCGGGCCGTGATGCCCCGGGCGCCGCCCGCGAGGACGACCACGCTGCCGGGGCCGAGCCCGGCGGGGAGCGTGTCGCCGTCGCCGCGGGAACACGCCGCCTCGTACGCCTCGATGCCCCGCCGTGTGCCGTCGGAGGAGTGGCGGACGACCGGGGCCCGGTCCGGGGCGAGCAGTTCGCCGACGAGGTCGTCGGCGAGGGCCGGTGCGGGGCGCCCGGGGGCGAGAGAGACGGCCCGGACGAGCGTGTCCGGATATTCGCGCGCGACGGCGCGGAAGAATCCTCCCAGCCCCGCCGTGCGGACGTCCTCCTCGGCGGGCCGCGCGCACAGCAGCCAGCGGGGGCTGTCCCGCAACGCGGCTTGGAAAAGCGGGAATTGGCCGGGGAGTACGGGGTCGGCGCCGGGTGCGAGTGCGGTGAGGTGGATGACGCCGTCGGGACGCTCGTGCCCCTCGCCCGTGACCGTGGCGCCGAGCTCTCCGAGGCGGTCGGCGAGCGCGTCGGCGAGGGGCGTTTCCCCACCGATCACGAGGAAGCGGCGCCCTTGCAGCGCCGCGTCGCCGGGTACGGGCGTGTCGGCGAGGAGGGTCTCGCGGAGCAGGAACCGCACGGGGGCGGTGGCTGCGGCCGTGTCCCCGGAGCCGGTGTCCTCCCCGCCCGTCTCCGCCCCCGCCCGCAACCGGTCCGCAAGGGCGGCTGCCGTGCGGGCCCGGAGCAGCTCCTCCAAGTCGGCGTCGGCCCATGGCCCCGGCCCGGCCTGGCCGTTCAGCCGGCGGCCTAGCTCGCCGACGATCTCGGTCCGTTTGATCGAGTCGATGCTCAGATCGGCTTCCAGATCCAGGCCGGGTTCGACGAGTTCGAGCGGATAGCCCGTCCGCTCGCTGATCACCGCGCGGACCATGTCCAGCACGTCCGGCGCGTCCAGCGGGTTGGACGGGCCCTCTTCGGCCTCCGGCACGGGAACGGGCAGCGGCTGCGGCGCCTCCGGAGCCGCCACCGGCGTCCCCGGCCCCGGGTGTGCGCCGAAGTACGCGAGCAGGACGTCCCGTTGCGCGGCCACCGACTCGCGGCTGGTGCGCAGGAATTCGACGAGCAGGTCCGGCCCGTCCACCGGGCCCGCCGGTGCGGCGGTGGACAGTGCGATGCGCCGGGCCGGGCGGAGGCCCCCGGGCAGCGGTGCGCCGTCGGCGGTACGGACCAGGTGGCCGTCGACCACCCAGCCCGGCCGGGCCGGTACCGCAGCCGCATCGGCGGCCACCGCGTCCCGCCCGGCGAACAGCCGCTCCGCCGCCACCGGCACGCCCGCCACCGCGAGGCGGGCCAGCGCCTCCAGGTGCCCGGGCAGTCCGGCGTCCGGCCGCGGTTCGAACGGGACGGCGACGTGCGGCCGTTGGCCGAGAATGCCCCGCACCAGGCCGGTGAGCACCGTGCCGGGCCCCGCCTCGACGAAGACGCGCGCCCCCGCCTCGTACATCGCCTCGACCTGCTCGACGAAGCGCACGGGCGCGGCGATCTGCCCGGCGAGCACCTCCCGCACCTCTTCCGGACCGGCCGGATAGCGGGCCGCGGTCATGTTCGACCAGACGGGGAAGGCGGGCGGACGGACCGGGTGCGCGGCGAGCGTCTCGGCGAACCGGGCGGAGGCCGCGGCGAGGTGCGGGCTGTGGAAGGCGTGGGAGACGGGGAGGCGGAGTGCGGCCACTCCGGCGCCCGCCAGGGCGGCGAGGGCCTGTTCGACGGCGGGGATCGGGCCCGAAAGGACGCTCTGCGCCGGGGCGTTGTGGTTGGCGACGACCACCTGTCCCGCCAGCCCGGCCTCGGCGAGCAGTGCCTCGGTCTTGTCCGGTTCCGCCGCGACGGCGGCCATGGCCCCCGGCGCGCCGCCCGCCGCCGCGGTGATCGCCTCGGCGCGTGCGGCGCTGAGCTCGGGCACGGAGTCCGGGACGAGGACGCCGGCCGAGACCAGGGCGATCAGTTCGCCGTAGGAATGTCCGGCCGCCATGCCGGGCCGCACGCCGAGGCTCCTGAGCACCTCGTAGGCGGCGAGGCAGGCCGCGCCGAGGGCGGGCTGGGCGTGGCGGGTGTCGGCGAGCCGGGTGCGTTGTGCGTCCCGCGTCGCGGTGTCGAACGCGGCGGGCGGGAACATCGCGTCGGCCGGGGCGCGGTGGAGGTGGCGCTGCGTTTCGGGGAACGCGGTGAAGAGTTCGGCGAACATGCCGGGGCGCTGGCTGCCCTGTCCCGGGAAGAGCACGGCGGTCTCCCCGGTGGTGCGCCCGGTGGACAGGAAGACGCCCGGCCGCGCCGCGCCGTCCACCACCGTTCGCAGCAACTCGGGGAGTTCGTCGAGGGATTCGGCCACCACGGCCGCACCGGCCGGAGCCGCCCCGGTACGCCGTGCGGCGGTCAGGGCGAGGTCCCGAAGCCGCCACGGGCGCCCGGCACGGTCGTTGACCTCGGTCAGCCGCAGCAGTTCGCGGGCGTCGTCCGCACTCCGCAGCACGAAGAGCTCGGCGGGCCAGGCGTCGTGGCCGCTCCGCGGCGGCGCGGCTCCGCCGTGCGCCCGCAACACCGCGTGGAAGTTGGTGCCGCCGAAGCCGAACGCGCTCACCCCCGCGACCCGTTCCGCTGCGGGGCGTGCCCACGGCAGTGCCCGGTCATGGAAGACGAACGGGCTCTCCGCCGGCTGCCAGCCGGGGTGCGGGCGGCGCAGCTGCAGTGTCGGCGGCCGTACGCCCGTGTGCAGCGCGAGGGCCGTCTTGACCAGACCGGCCAGTCCGGCGGCGCACTTGGTGTGCCCGATCTGGGACTTGACGGATCCGACGGCACATGCGCCCGGCTTCGCGCCGGCCTCGGTGAACACCTCTGTGAGGGCGGCGAGTTCGGTGCGGTCGCCGACCACCGTTCCCGTGCCGTGGGCCTCGACCAGCCCGACGCCGGACGGCGGGATCCCGGCCTGGGCGTAGGCCCGTTCCAGGGCTGCGCGCTGGCCGTCGCGGCGGGGTGCGGTCAGCCCGGTCGAGCGGCCGTCGCCGGAGCTGCCGACGGCCTCGATGACGGCGTAGACGCGGTCGCCGTCCCGCTCGGCGTCCGCCAGCCGCTTGAGCACCACGCAGGCGATGCCCTCGCCGAGTGCGATGCCGTCGGCGTCCGCGTCGAAGGGGCGGCAGCGGCCGGTCGGGGAGAGGGCGGTCACGGACGAGAAGAGCAGGTAGTCCTTGATGCCGTTGTGCAGGTCGGCGCCGCCGCACAGGGCGACGTCGGCGGTGCCGGTGCGCAGTTCCCTGCAAGCCGCGCCGAGCGCGGCCAGGGAGGAGGCGCAGGCGGCGTCCATCGTGTAGTTGGCGCCGCCGAGGCCGAGCCGGTTGGCGATGCGGCCCGCGACGACGTTGGCGAGCAGGCCGGGAAAGGAGTCCTCGGTGAGGACGGGCAGCTGCGCGGCCAGCTCCTCCGGGAGCCGCCCGAGGTAGGACGGGAGCACGGCACGCAGGCCGACCGCGTCCGCGGTGTCGCTGCCCGCCTCGGCGCCGAAGACCACGCAGGTGCGGTTGCGCGGGAAGGCGCGGCGGGCGTAGCCCGCGTCGGCCAGGGCCCGTTCGGCCGCCTCCAGGGCCAGCAGCTGGACGGGTTCGACGGATGCCAGCGAGGCCGGCGGGATGCCGTACTTGAGCGGGTCGAAGGGGATCCGGGGCAGGAAGCCGCCCCACTTGGAGGCCGACACGTCGTGGGCGGCGGCCTGCGGGCCGTGGTGGAGGGAGGCGTCCCAGCGCTCGGGCGGGACCTCGGTGACGGAGTCGGTGCCGGCGAGCACGTTGCCCCAGAAGGAGGGGAGGTCGGGCGCGCCGGGGAACATGCAGGCCATGCCGACGACGGCGATGCCGAGCGGCGCGGGAACCGGCCGCTGCTCGGGAGGGGCAGGCTCGATCGCGGCGGCGCGCTGCCCGTAGAACTCGGCTGCCCTCTCCGAGACTTGGCGGTGCAGCGTCGCGACGTCGGTGGTGGCGCTGCGCAGGACGGCCGCCTCGCCGGCCATGAACAGGCCCTCGGCGAGCTGCCGTTCCTCGTCGACGGCGACGAGGGTGCCGCCGGTGCGCTCGACGCCCTTGCCGGCGATGCGCAGCCGTCCGAGGCTGAGCCGTTCCAGCTCGTCCCGCGCCTGCCGGTCGGGGACGCCTTGCCGGCTCAGCTCCTCCTTGCGGGCCTCGTGCGTGCGGCAGTACGGGCTGGGCAGGCAGCGGGTGGCCTGGCCGGGGCCGGTGCGCAGGACGGCGGTCCGCTCGGCGGCGAGCGCCTGCCGCTGGTAGAGGGGGCGGACGGCGCCGCAGCCGACGGCCTCCTCGGTGAAGAGGTAGGCGGTGCCCATGAGGATGCCGGTGGCGGCGCCGCGGGCGCGGATGCCGGAGGTGAGCGCGGCGACCATGGCGGCGGAGCGCTCGTCGTGGATGCCGCCGGCGAAGAGCAGGTCCAGTGCGGGCCGGTCCTGGTGGGGGAGGGTGTCCAGGAAGTCCTCGACGACGGCGAGCTGGGCCTCCCAGAGGGGGAAGCCGTTGCGCGGCCCGATGTGCCCGCCGCATTCGGCGCCTTCGAAGACGAAGCGCCGGGCGCCTGCCGCGAGGAACTGTTCCAGCAGCCCGGGCGAGGGCACGTGCAGGAACGTGCGGATGCCGTGCTCCTCCAGGGCAGCCGCCTGGGTGGGGCGGCCGCCCGCGATGATCGCGTGGCTGGGGCGGAGTTCGCGCACGGCCGCGAGCTGGGCGGCGCATACGTCCTCGGGGGCGAAGCCGAGGAGGCCGACGCCCCAGGGGCGGTCGCCCATCGCGGCGCGGGTCTCCGCCAGCAGGGTCCGGGTGGCGTCGGCACCGGCGAGTGCGAGGGCGAGGAAGGGCAGCCCTCCGGCGTCGGCGACGGCCGTGGCGAACCGGGGCCGGTCGCTGACCCGGGTCATCGGCCCCTGCGCGACGGGCAGCTGTGTGCCGAGAGTGCGGCTCATGGGGGAGCCGGGGCGCAGTGCGTCCGGGGCCCGCCGGTCGCGCACCGCGTGGTCGACGGCGTCCCGGACGGCCCGTACCGCGACGGCTGCCGTCCGGTACTTGTGCGCGAATCGGCGGGCGAGGAAGGCGTCCTGGCCGAGCGGGAGCTCGGGGTGCCGGGCCTCCGCGCCGTCCGGGGACCGCAGGACGGCGGCGATTGCGGGATCCGTGTCCGCCTCGTCGAGGAGGGCGAGCTGGACGTCGAGGACGACTCCGGTGGCCCCGGCGACGACCGCGCCGGCGGCGGTGTGCGGCCCGATGCCGCCGCAGGCCCACACGGGCACGGCGATCCGGTCGTCGGAGAGGAGCTGCTGGAGCAGGACGGAGGTGGAGAGGTCACCGGCCGGCCCGCCGCACTCGCTGCCACGGGCCACGAGCCCCGCCGCACCGTCCGCCACGGCCGCCCGGGCCTCGTCCAGACTGCGCACCTCGGCGATGACCGCACCGGCCGGGAACCGGCCGGCCGGCCACGGGGCGTCGGGGGCGAGGAGCACGGCCGCCGGACCGTCCAGGAACTCTTCGGGCGGAAGAGGGCAGTCGGCGGGGACGCGCACGCCGAAGGCGCCGGGGAGCCAGGCGCGGGCGAGGTCCAGGGCGTCCCGGGCGGCCGCGCCGTCCGCCCCCAGATCGACGACGCCGAGCCCGCCCGCCGCATGGACGGCCGCGGCGAGCCGCGCATCCGGCCGGCCGAAGGGACCGACGCCGATCACTGCACGCGCCGCCACCGCCAAGAGAGCCCGCCCCCTAATCCCCTGGATGAGGACAGCAAGCGTGCCGAGCCGTGCCCGTCAACGTCCAGAAAAATCAAGGAAGTTCATCCGTACGGGGACGCGCGGTCACTGCTCCTCGAGCCGGAAGCCCACTTTCATACCCACCTGGTAGTGCGCGATCGCGCCGTCCTGGAGGTGGCCGCGGACCTGGGTGACCTCGAACCAGTCCAGCTGCCGCAGAGTCTGTGCGGCGCGGTCGATCCCGTTGCGGATCGCCGCCTCCACGCTCTCCTGCGACGAGCCGACGATCTCGGTCACCCGGTAGGTGTGGTTGCCCATGCGTACACGGTGCCCCGTGCACCTCGTCGGCGCGAGTTGAACGGGGCCGGGCGGGCTGGGGCCGGTCCGGTGGGCTATGGCGCGGGTGTGTAGGGGCGGGTGCGGATGAGGTCGTGGGTGAGGCGGGTGAAGGCGCGGGTGGCGGCGCTCTGGTAGGCGTCGGTGCGGGTGAGAAGGGTGACGGTGCGGGTGGGGAGGGGTGGGTCGAGGGGGACGGGGGTGAGGTGGGGGTGGTCGTGCGTGACGGCGTCGGGGAGGACCGTGGCGAGTGCCGTGCGCTGGACGATCTCGGTGAGGGCCTGGATGGAGTTGGCCTCCACGGTGATGCGCGGGCTGACGCCGTGCAGGTCGAAGTAGGCGTCGATGTGGCCGCGGGTGGCGAAGTCGGCGGTCAGCAGGGCGAGTTGCTGTCCGGTCAGGTGATGTACGGGCAGTGGGCGGCCGGCGGCGGTGGGGTGCTGGGTGCCGGTGACGAGGCTGAGGGTTTCGGTGAACAGTTCGGTGGCGGTGATGCCGGGCTGGTGGGTGCCGGTGAAGGCGATGCCGAGGTCGAAGTCGTCTGCGAGCAGGCCGGTTTCGATGCGGTCCTGGGTGGTCTCCTGCACGGTGAGGGTGATGCCGGGGTGGCGGGTGTGGAGTTCGGCGGTGAGTGGGCCGGTGAGGTAGGCGGTGAAGGTGGGGGTGAGTGCGAGGCGCAGGTGGCCGCGGGCGAGGTCCTGTACGTCGTGGACAGCGCGTTCGGCGGCTGCCAGGTCCCGTAGCGCGCGGCGGGCGTGATGGACGTAGGCCTCACCGGCGTCGGTGAGCCGGACGGTACGGCCGGTGCGGTCCAGCAGCTGCACGTCCAGGGTCCGTTCCAGCTGCTTGATCTGCTGGGAGAGCGTGGGCTGGGAGATGTGCAGGTCCTCGGCCGCGCGGGTGAAGTTGCCGTGCTCGGCCACGGCGAGCAGGTAGCGCAGATGGCGCAGTTCCAGAGCCATGCCGACAACTATAGACTACATCTATAAAATCAATGGTTAGTGAGTATTGGACGCTATAGATCCAGGTCGTGCATGGTGGATCTCGCCAGCCCCGCCGGGGCGGCAGCCACCGAAAGGGAGTGACCCCATGCATGACCTCACCGAGGGCGTTGCGCGGTTCCAGCGGGACGTCTTCCCGGCCAAGGAGGGCCTGTTCGCCCACCTTGCCGCTCACCACACGCCGCACACGCTGTTCATCAGCTGCTCGGACGCCCGTGTCGTGCCTGAGCTGATCACCGGCAGCGAACCCGGCGAGCTGTTCGTCATCCGTACTGCGGGCAATCTGGTGCCCGCCTACACTCCCGGCTCCGACGGGGTGGCGGCGAGTATCGAGTACGCCGTCGCCGTGCTGGGCGTGAGCGACATCGTGGTGTGCGGGCACTCGGCCTGCGGCGCGATGACCGCCCTCGCCCAGCACCACGACCTCTCCGGTGCCCCCGCGATCGCGGACTGGCTGCGGCACGCGGACGCCTCCCAGGCCCGCGCCACCGGCGGTGAAGTCGCCGCGCTCGTCCGGGAGAACGTGCTGGCGCAGCTGGCGAACCTGGCCACCCACCCGTCGGTCGCCCGTGCCCTGGCCGGGCAGAAGGTCACCCTGCACGGCTGGGTCTACGACATCCCCACCGGCGGTGTCGAGGACCTCACCGGCGCCGGCGCCGTCTCCGCGGCCTGATCACCCCCGACCACCCCCCTGAACCAGCCGTCTCCGCGACCGCGGACCGGCTCACCCCGAAAGGAACCCCTTCTCATGGTGCACGCCCAGTTCGACCCGACCGCTCGCGAGGCCCTGGCCGCGAAGGCCGTGGATGCCAAGATCCGTAAGGACCTCTCCTGGAAGCAGATAGCCGACGCCTCCGGCCTGTCGGTGGCCTTCACCACCGCTGCCGTCCTCGGCCAGCACCCGCTGCCGGCCGACGCCGCCGAGGCGGTCGCCGAGCTGCTGGGCCTGGACGACGACGCGGCGCTGCTGCTGCAGACCATCCCGGTGCGCGGCTCGATGCCGAACCGGATCCCCACCGACCCGACCATGTACCGCTTCTACGAGATGCTCCAGGTCTACGGCACCACGCTCAAGGCCCTGGTCCACGAGGAGTTCGGTGACGGCATCATCTCCGCGATCAACTTCAAGCTCGATGTGAAGAAGGTCGCCGACCCCGACGGCGGCGAGCGCGCGGTGATCACCCTGGACGGCAAGTACCTGCCGACCAAGCCGTTCTGACTCCGTCAGGGCGCGGGGAATTGACTGCGGGCCGGTTGTGGCTGATCGCGCAGTTCCCCGCGCCCCTTCGGGGCACTTCTTTCCCCCTTCACAGAAAGGCCTGTTCATGGACTTCGTTCAGCGCACCATCGACATTGCCCGGCAGAACGTCGCCGAGGGCGGCCGTCCGTTTGCGACCGTCATCGTCAAGGACGGCGAGATCCTCGCCGAGAGCCCCAACAAGGTCGCCCAGAGCAATGACCCCACCGCCCACGCGGAGATCCTCGCCATCCGCGAGGCCTGCACGAAGCTGGGCACGGAGCACCTGACCGGCACCACCATCTACGTCCTGGCCCACCCCTGCCCGATGTGCCTGGGCTCGCTGTACTACTGCTCGCCGGACGAGGTCGTCTTCCTCACCACCCGCGACGCCTACGAGCCCCACTACGTCGACGACCGCAAGTACTTCGAACTCGACTCCTTCTACGGCGAGTTCGCCAAGCCGTGGGACGAGCGCCGCCTGCCCATGCGCCACGAGTCCCGTGAAGCGGCCGTGGAGGTCTACAAGTTCTGGCAGGAGCGCAACGGCGGCGAGCGCCGCGTGGCCGGCGCCCCCACCACCGCCTGACGGCCCCCGGCCCGGTGACCAAAGGCCGCCGGGCCGCCCGTTCCTCCCGTTCCGACGTTTCCCCGAGGTTCTGCCCCGTGCCCGATCCCACCGTGCGACAGCGGTCGTTGGTCCTCGCCGTGTGCTGCTCGGCCCTTTTCCTGGTCAGCCTCGACAACACCGCCCTGAACACCGCTCTCCCCGCACTCCAGCACGACTTGGGTGCCTCCACGGCCGGACTGCAGTGGACCGTCGACGCCTACATCATCGTTCAGGCCTCACTGCTGCTGTGCGCGGGCGCCACCGGAGACCGCATCGGCCGCCGCCGTGTCTTCCGCGCAGGACTGGCCGTCTTCACCGGCGCTTCCCTGCTGTGCGCCGCCGCCCCCGCCCTCGGCTGGCTGATCGCCTTCCGGGCCCTCCAGGGCATCGGCGGATGCATGCTCACGCCCGTGGCCATGGCCATCCTCACCCACGTCTTCACCGAACGCCGCGCACGGGCGCGCGCGATCGGCATATGGAGCGCGGTCCAGGGCATCACCATGGCCGTCGGCCCGCTCCTGGGCGGCCTGCTCGTCGACACCGCGGGATGGCGCTGGATCTTCCTGATCAACGTCCCCGTCGGCCTGCTCGCCCTGGCCTTCACACGCCGCGTGCCCGAGTCCTGCGCGCCCCGTCCCCGCGGCCTCGATCCGGCCGGGCAGCTCCTGGTCGTCGTGCTGCTCGCCACCAGCGTCTACGCCATCATCCAAGGCCCCGTCACCGGCTGGACCTCCCCGCTCGTCCTCGGCTGCGCCACCACCGCCGTCGTGGCACTGGCTGCTTTCCTCGTCACCGAGCTGCGCGTCCGCGAGCCACTGATAGAACTGCGCTTCTTCCGCCAGGGTCCGTTCGCCGCCTCCGCCCTCAGTGCCGTGTGCGCCTTCGCCGCGCTGAGCGGGTTCCTGTTCCTGGCCGCCCTCTTCCTGCAGGACGTCCACGGCCTGAGCGCCTGGCAGGCCGGTCTGTACCTGCTGCCCATGGCCGCCATGACCATCGCCTGCCCGCCCCTGGCCGGCCGCCTGACCGCCACCCACGGCCCCCGCCTGCCCCTGCTGCTCTCCGGCACCGCCACCACCCTCGCCGGACTGCTCGCCGCAGCCTTCCACGCCCAGCAGCACCCGCCCCTCCTCCTGGCCTGCTACATCCTCTTCGGCACGGGCTTCGGCCTGGTCAACGCCCCCATCACCCACACCGCCGTCGCCGGCATGCCCCCCGCACAAGCCGGCGTCGCCTCCGCCATCACCACCACCAGCCGCCAGATCGGCAGCGCCCTCGGCGTCGCCGTCATCGGAGCCACCCTCACCACCGGCCACGGCACCGACGCCTTCGACCGCACCAGCCGCCCCGCCTGGTGGATCATCACCGCCTGCGGCGCCACCATCCTCACCCTGGCCGCCCTCGCGCTGCGCCCCGGCCCGCGGCACACAACCGGGCACGGGCGAGACCACCACCGCGCAGGGCACGACGAAACCACCGGCGCCCGCTGCAGGCGCCTGCCCAGCGAGCGGGCGGCACTCCGCCCGCGTCTCCACCCGGGAGCGCAGAAACACCCCTGCCACTGACCGGCCCCTGGAGCACATCGCCCGGGCCACCGGGCTCCGCTCGGTGGAGATCAAGCCCCGGACAGTCAACGGCGCGCACGTCCGAGCGCCCCGCCACGCCGGTTCCCCCATTACCGTCTTCGTAGTCCCGCAACGGGGCTACCGGCCCACCGCCGTCGCCGAAGCCACTGCCACCCGTGCCCTCGCCGCCCTCGACGCTCGGCCTCGCCCTCGTCGAACAGTGCGGAGCCCGGGCCGGCACCGTCCACGACCCTCACAACCCCGCACAGTCCCTACGGCACCACCGTCACCGGCCACCGCCCCGCCTTCACCAGCCGTACCGCCACCGACCCGATGATCCGGTGCCCCGCCTGCTCCGAGACCCCCACCACCACGGCGTCCGCCTTGAGGTCGTCGGCCGCCTTCACCAGCCCCGTGTACGGGTCGCCGGCGAAGGTGTGGAACTGCCACCGCAGCCGGTACACGCCCTGCAGCCGCTCCGCCGTGGCCCGGATCTCGGCCAGCAGCTCCTCGGCGACCTCCTCCGTCATCTCCGCGACGGGCGCGCCCAGGGCGGCGCCGCCCGTCAGCATCGGCTGCACGTAGACGAGCGCGAGCAGTGCGTTCTGCCGGCGGGCCAGGCCCGCCGCGTAGGCCGCGGCGCGCCATGACGTGTCCGAGCCGTCCACGCCCGCGACGATCACCTTGGGTCCGTCGGTGCCGCGCTCGAAGCCCGCCGGTACGGGGGCGTCCTGTGTTTCGTTCTGCTCCTTGCTCACAGAGGGAGGCTAGCGGGGACGGACAGGGACAGTGCGAAGCGGCCCTGCTCGTCGGTCCACCAGTGCGTCAGATCCAGGCCCGCCGCCGCCAGCTCGGCGCGCACGCCTTCGCGCCGGAACTTGGCCGAGACCTCGGTGCGCAGCTCCTCGCCCGCTGCGAAGGGGACGGCGAGGTCGAGCGAGGGGATCTTCACGACGACGTCCCTGCGGGCCCGCAGCCGCATCTCGATCCACTCCTGCCGGGCGTCCCACAGGGCGACGTGGCCGAAGTCGTCCGGGTCGAAGTCCGCCTCGAGTTCGCGGTTGATGACGGCCAGGACGTTCTTGTTGAACGCGGCCGTCACCCCCCGGTCGTCGTCGTAGGCCGCGACGAGGGTCCCTTCGTCCTTGACCAGGTCCGTGCCCAGCAGCAGCGCGTCGCCGGGAGCGAGTGCCGCGCGCAGGGCGCGGAAGAACACGGCCCGTTCGTCGGGGAGCAGGTTGCCGATCGTGCCGCCCAGGAAGGCGAGCAGCCGTGGCCCGGGCGTGTTCGGCAGGGTCAGTCCGTACTGGAAGTCGGCGACCAGGGCGTGCACGGACAGGTCCGGGTGCTCGGCGAGCAGGGTGTGCGCCGCGCCGCGCAGGGCGCTCTCGCTGACGTCGACGGGCACGTAGGTGTCGAGGCCGGGCAGTGCGCGGATGAGGTGGCGGGTCTTCTCGGACGAGCCCGAACCCAGCTCGACGAGGGTGCGGGCGCCGGTGGCGCGGGCGATGTCGCCGGAACGGTCGGCGAGGATCTCGCGCTCGGCGCGCGTCGGGTAGTAGTCGGGCAGCAGGGTGATCTCGTCGAACAGTTCGCTGCCGTGGGCGTCGTAGAACCACTTCGGAGGGAGCTCCTTGGGCGTACGGGTCAGCCCTGAGGACACGTCCGCGCGCAGGGCCGCGGCGGTCGCGTCGAGGGGGAGGGCACGGGTGAGGACGAACGGGCTCACGGACGGGGCTCCTTGTGCCGGTTACAGCGAGGACAGCGAGATGTCGGTGCGGTCTGCGATGAGGAGGGTGCGGTCGGGGACCTCGGTCCAGCGCGGGTCGTCGTCGTACGGCTCGGAGGCCACGACGGTGCGTTCGGCGGACGGGTCGGCCAGATACCAGAGGGAGTCGCCCCATGCGGTGGCGGCTATGCAGGTGCCGTCGGTGAGCAGGAAGTTGAGCCGGGAGCCGGGTGCCGCGGCGTCGAGGCCGGCCACGGTGCCCGCCAGTGCGGGCCCCGGTGCCTCGCCCTCGCGCAGCCGGTGCTCCACCAGGGCCCAGGCGAACGCCGAATCCGTGCGCGCGGCCAGCCTCAGCAGGGTGCTCGCGGGCAGACGGGCGGTCAGCGGAGCGACGGAGTCCGGCCACCCGGTCAGCGCCCCGTTGTGGCTGAACAGCCAGCGACCGGCGGCGAAGGGGGCCGCGGCCGCCTCCCCGTCGGCGCCCGGCGCGGTCGCGTCCCGCACCGCGGCGAGCAGCGCCCCGGTGCGCACGACCCGGGCCAGGTCGGCGAAGGAGAGGTCCGCCCATATCGGGCCGGCCCGCCGGTAGCGCGCGGGCACGGGGTCGCCGGGCGCGTACCAGCCGACGCCGAAGCCGTCCGCGTTGACCGTGCCGTGCTGCTGCCGGCGCGGTGCCCAGGACTGGCGCAGGAGGGAGTGCGGCGGTTCGACGAGGGTCTCGCCGAGCGGTGATTCCGGTCCCAGAAAAGCGAGATGACGGCACATCAGACAGACTCCGCGTCCCGCGCCGTGCGGAAGCCGGAGAAGATCTGCCGGCGCACCGGCAGGTCCCAGTTGCGGAAGGTCCCTCTGCAGGCGACCGGGTCGACGGCGAACGAGCCGCCGCGCAGCACCTTGTAGGAACTGCCGAAGAAGACCTCGGAGTACTCGCGGTAGGGGAAGGCGCGGAAGCCCGGATAGGGCAGGAAGTCGCTGGCCGTCCACTCCCACACGTCGCCGATCAACTGCCGTACGCCCAGCGGGGACGCGCCCTGCGGATACGCCCCCACGGGCGCCGGGCGCAGATGGCGCTGGCCGAGATTGGCGTGGTCGGCGGTGGGATCCTCGTCGCCCCAGGGGTAGCGGCGGGAGCGGTCCGTGCGGGGGTCGTGGCGGGCGGCCTTCTCCCACTCGGCCTCGGTGGGCAGCCGCCGCCCGGCCCAGGCCGCGTAGGCCGCGGCCTCGTACCAGCTCACGTGCAGGACCGGTTCCTCGGGCGGTACGGGCTCGACGGTCCCGAACCGCCGCCGGAACCAGGCGTTGCCCTCGCGCTGCCAGAACAGCGGGGCGGCCGGCTCGTGGCGGCGTACCTGTTCCCAGCCCTCGGGGTGCCACCAGCGCGGCTCGGCGTAGCCGCCGTCCTCGACGAACTGCAGGTAGGCGCCGTTGCTCACCGGCACGGTGTCGATGAAGAACGAGGGTACGAGGCGCGGATGTGCGGGCCGTTCGTTGTCCAGCGCCCACGGCTCGGTGGAGGTGCCCATGGTGAACGAGCCGCCCTCCACGAGGACTTCGGCGGGCGGCAGTGCCGCATCGGGGGCGGCCCGCGGCGGCTCGGGGGCGGTGAGCACGGCGGCGCCCCGGCGCAGCTGGTGGGTGATGAGCATGGTCTCGTCGTGCTGCTGCTCGTGCTGGGCGATCATGCCGAAGGCGAAGCCGCCCGCCAGCAGCGGGCTTCCGTCGTCCACGGGGGCGTGCTCCAGCAGGTCCAGCACCCGGCCGCGCACCTCGGCGACGTAGCCGTGTGTCTCCTGCGGTGAGAGCAGCGGCAGCGAGGGGCGGTCGGCGCGGGGGTGCGCGAAGGCGTCGTACACCGAGTCGATCTCGGGGCGCAGTGCTGCGCGGCCGCCGACGGTCCGCAGGAGCCACTGCTCCTCCTGGTTGCCGATGTGTGCCAGGTCCCACACCAGCGGCGACATCAACGGCGAGTGCTGCGCCGTCAGTTCGTGCTCGTCCACGCAGCCCGTGAGCGCCTGGGTGCGCTCACGGGCCGACAGCAGGGCATGCGCCGCGCGCTGCCGCTGTGCTTCGGGCCCGGGCCCGGGGGCAGCGTGCATCAATGGTTCTCCTTGCCGTTCACGTGGTCGAGCAGGTCGTCGGCGGGGCACCGGCGGCGTTCCACGTACCGCGCGGTGAACTCGTCGACGGCCGCCAGGACGCGGGGTGATGCCCCGAGCCTGGGCAGGGCCTCGCGGGCGGCCGCGAAGCAGACCACCGCCGCCGCGTGCAGCTCCGGGTCGGACAGCCCGTGCCGGGCGGCGTTGAGCCACAGCGGATTGCGCGGTGTCGGCCGCGTCCCCGCCGTGTCGGCGAGGGCCTTCACCACGCGGTGGGCCGTATCGGCCGCCGTGGCGTCGTCGAACAGGGCCGCCGTGACGGCCACCGGGACCAGCCAGCCGTCCTCGCCCGGCTGTGCGTCCATCATGCGCAGTTCCAGGTGCCCGCGCGGCCGTATCGGCGGGAACAGCGTGGTCAGGTGATAGTCCACATCACCCGTGGTGACCGGACGTGGCCGCTTGGTGCGGACCCAGCGGCGCAGGGCCAGCCCCTGCTGCACGGGCCACGGACCCGCCTCGGACCGCACGAACATCACCGGCGCGTCCAGGGCGTACGCGGCCCACGCCGAGCGCGGTTCGAGGTCCTCGGCCGGGGCCAGGGTGCGCCCCGGGTCCATCCGTGCGTAGCAGGCCTGCCGGGTGGACCGCCACCCGGTGGGCTTCCCCAGGTGCAGCGGGGAGTTGGCGAAGGCCGCGGAGAGCACCGCCCCCAGCAGGTGCGCCAGCCGCCAGCGCCGCCCGTACCCCATCGGCCCCGGCTCCTCGTACCCCGCGTCCACACAGACCTGGACGGACGCGGTGCGGCACATGATGGTGCGCCCGGCGCCGTTGATCCGGTCGTAGTAGATCTCCATCGCGTTGTAGCGGGGCTCCATGAGAACCCGGTCGGGCTGGTACCAGGGTTCCTTGCCGTACCCGGCCAGGACGAGCCCCAGGTCGTGCAGGGCGGAGCGGGCGAGGGAGAGATCGGCGGAGAGGTCCTCCACGCAGGAGGCGAGGGAGTCCGCGGGCCGCGAGCTGAGCTCGATCTGGCCGCCGGGTTCGATGGTCAGCCAGGACCGCAGCGGCAGGGACCGCAGCCGGTCGGCCGCGGCGGCCAGCCGGGGTGCGGATACGGGACGGGCGGGATCGGAGAGATCGTGGACGAGCCATTCGAGTTCGACGCCCAGCAGCCTGGGCGGTCCGGTCTTGAAACAGATGCCGCGCAGGTACGTCTCCGCCTCGGCTTCGTCGATCGGCCGGGCGAAACCTTCTCTCTCGATCTGGCCGTAGGTCACGCTCCGTACCTCCCGTGTCAAGGGCCATGGCCCACCGAGCAAGGCCCTTGCCCGAAAGCCCTGGCCGGGAAACGCGCGGAGCTGCCACGGAGCCCTCACCGGTCAACATTCTGGCGGGCTCTTGACGAGGCCGCCAGGTGAGCGCCTACGGTCCCTGGCGTGACCGACGGCGCTCCGACCTCCCAGGTGTTCGACCCCGCGACCTATGCGCGCGGCGTCCCGTACGCACTCTTCCGCGAGCTGCGCGACCGCAGCCCCGTGTGCCGGGTGGCCGAACCGGCCGTCGGCCCCTGGCCCGCGGGCCCCGGCTACTGGGGCGTCTTCCGGCACGCGGACGTCAAGCACGTCCTGCGCACCCCGGAGCTGTTCTCCTCGGCCCTGGGCGCCACGCAGATCCGCGACCCGGACACCGCGGACGACCTGGAGTTCGTCCGGTCCATGGTGCTCAACCAGGACCCGCCCGCCCACAGCCGGCTGCGCCGGATCGTCGCCGCGGCCTTCACGCCGCGCGCCGTACGGGAGTTGACGGCGGCGATCGAGGGGCGCACGCGGGCGCTCGTCGACGGCGTGGCGGAGCGCGGCACGGCGGACTTCGCCGAGCTCGCCGCCGACCTGCCCGTGCAGACCCTGGCCGATGTGCTGGGTGTGCCGCAGCAGGACCTGCGACTGCTGTTCGACTGGGCGAACCGGGTCATCGGCTACCAGGACGCCGACTACGCACAGTCCAGCACCGCCGACCCCGCCTCGCTCACCCCCATGGGCCGCGCGGCCCTGGCCCTGCGCCCCTCCGCCCCGCCGGTGAAGGCCGACGGCTCCCCGGTCAACCCGCGCTCACGCCACGGGCTGCCCGACATGTTCCACTACGCCCACGCCCTGGCCGAGGCGCCGCGGCCGGGCAGCGTGCTGGCCACGATGGCCGCGGAGGGGCTTGCCCGCGAAGAGTTCGAGAACATGTTCTTCATCCTGGTGGTGGCCGGGACCGAGACCCTGCGCAACTCGCTGCCCGGCGGCCTGCTGACCCTCCTGGACCACCCGGACCAGTACGAACTCTTCCGCACCCGGCCGGACTTGACGGACTCGGCCGTCGAGGAGGTGCTGCGCCACTGGTCGCCCGTCGTGCACATCCGGCGCACCGCCGTCCGGGACACCGAACTCGGCGGCGTCCGCATCCGGCGCGGCGAGAAGGTCGTCGTCTACCACCCCTCGGCCAACCGCGACGAACGCGCCTTCGCCGACCCCGACCGCCTCGACATCACCCGCACCCCCAACGACCACGTGAGCTTCGGCTTCGGCCCGCACTACTGCCTGGGCGCCCACCTCGCCCGCGCCCAGCTGAGGGCCATGCTGCGCACGGCGGCGGACCGGCTCCCCGGCCTGGAGCGGGCGGGGGAACCGGTCCGGCTGACCTCGAACTTCCTGAACGGCCTCAAGCACCTGCCGGTCGGATGGAGGACGGGCTAGACGGAGAACAGGTCGGTGAACGGGCCTGCGGCCTCGGCCACATGATGGCCGAACGGAGAGTTGAAGTCCCAGATGAGGAACAGGAGGAAGGCGATCAGCGCACTGTAGACGCCCGCGAGCAGCAGCTCGCGCGGCGACCTCCTGATCTGCAGGGTGAAGATGATCCCGACGGCCACCGCCGCCCCGGCGACCAGGCCGAACCACACCACGCCGGGCATGGTGTCGTCCGCGCTCGCCGCACGGGCGTTGCGCGCGGCGTTGGCCGCACCCACCTGGTCCAGCAACGGCTGGTACGACTGGGCCTCGTGGTCATTGCGCGGCTGGTACGACGTGACATCGTCCCGCACCTTGTCCAGCAACTGCGCACCGTGCTCGGTGAGTTTCTGGTCCCGGAGCATCACGGGCCACTCCTTGTGGACCACGTAGCTCGCGTACGCGGTGACGTCCTTGCGCGTCTGGTCACGCGCCTCCGGCGCATACACCTGCACCCGCTCGTACACCTCGTGCAGTGCCTGCGCCTCGGCCTGCACCGTGTTCTGCGCGCCGTTGCGTGCCTCCCAGACACCGGCGATGGCCAGGCCCAGCACGATGGCGTAGACCACGCCGATCATCATCGTCATGTAGTCGATGACGTTGGGCGTCTCGGACGGATCGTCGTCCTCGCTGAGCCTGCGCTCCCTGAGCACGGTGATGGACAGGACCACCGCACAGGCGGCGGCCATGGCGATGGCCAGAACCAGCCATTCGGACAAGGGGGGAACCTCCGGTTCGGGATCATCGGAATGCGTCGGGACCAGTCGGGGTCAGTCGGCACCAGTCGGAATCAGCGACTGCGCCCGCCCGAGCGTGGGCGCAGCGCGGCGGCGGCGAGCACGGCCGGGGCGGTGAGCACGAGCATGAGCGTGACGGGCGAGGGGTGCCCCTGGGCCGGGGGTGCGGCGAGGGACTGGTGGTAGGCGGCGCGGTGGGGGTGGGGTGTGGCCGCGGGGGTGGGGGAGTGCGAGGGTTCCGGATCCGGCGGCAGTGCCGCGGGCTGCGGGGCGGCGCGTACGACGGGCGGGGGAGGCGGTGGCGGTGCCGCCGGCGTCGGCGGTGGCGGCGCGGGACGCGGCAGGACGGGCATGGGGGACGGCTTCGCGGGGGGTGTGGGCGCGGCGGGGGTCCCGTGGCAGATGCTCACCACGGACCATGTATCGCTCGCGACCAGGCAGTTCGGGCCGAAACGGACGTAGGCGTCGGGGGACACCGCCTCTTCGGACGGACTCGGCGGGGGCGCGGCGGCCGTCACCGTCAATACGGCCATGGCGGCCAGGAATCCTGCTCGCACGGGGAGAGCTTGGGGGGTTGTGCGCGGTGTGTGCCAGCCGACGCGGCCGGATTCCTTCGATGGGGTGACATCGGGACGGGGTGGGGGTGTCCCGGTCCCGCCCTTTCACCCTTTTTCACGGCTTCGCCGCTCGTCCTCAAACTCTCCCCGGTTACCGCTGGGAGGTGCCCCCGGACGGGCTGAAATCAGCCCGTCCGGCGTTTGAGGACACCGCGCGCAGCGCAATCCGGGGGCTTGGAGGGCTTGCCCCACCAGGAAGCGGCGAAAGGGCGGGACCGGGGCACCAACCCCCTACCCGAACTCCCCGTGCCGCCCCTCCCCGGCCGCGAAGCGGGCCGCGCCCGCCAGCGCCTCCGGCAACACCTCCAGCCCCCCGGCAAGTTCGGCCGCCATGGCCGCCTCCTCCTGCCCCAGCACCGACGCCCGGTCGGCCCGCAGACACGCCTGCGGGAACCGTGCAATCTCCGCGGCGAGTTCCTCGGCGGCGGCCCGCGCCCGCCCCGCCGGCACGAGGCGATGGGCGAGGCCCATCGCCAGGGCTTCCGCCGCCGGGACCGGGCGTCCCGTCAGGACGAGGTCCATTGCGCGGCTCATCCCGATGAGCCGCGGCAGCCGTACCGTGCCGCCGTCGATGAGCGGCACGCCCCACCGTCGGCAGAAGACGCCGAAGACGGCGTCCTCCTCGGCCACCCGCAGGTCGCACCACAGCGCCAGCTCCAGTCCGCCCGCGACCGCGTGGCCGCTGACGGCGGCGATGACGGGTTTCGTCAGGCGCAGCCGCGTCGGCCCCATCGGGCCGTCGCCGTCCGCCTCCACCCGGTTCCCCCGCCCGGTGCCCAACGCCTTGAGGTCGGCGCCCGCGCAGAACGTGCCGCCCTCGCCCCACAGCACGGCCACCGACGCGTCGTCATCGGACTCGAACGCCCGGAAGGCATCGGCCAGTTCGCGGGCCGTCGGCCCGTCGACCGCGTTGCGCACCTCGGGCCGCGCGAGGACGACCGTCGTGACGGGCCCCTGCCGCTCCACACGCACGGCGGGCGCCATCACGCCTCCTTCACCGAGGCGCGGTCCAGGATCGCGCCGAGGTCCGCACCGGTCGGCAGCGTGCCGAACGCGTTCCCCCAGTCCCCGCCGAGCCGTGAGGCGCAGAAGGCGTCCGCGACGGCCGGGTCGCCGTGCCGTACCAGCAGGCTGCCCTGGAGCACGAGCGTGAGCTGTTCGGCGAGGCGGCGTGCGAGCAGTTGGGCCCGTGCGGGGTCGGACAGCTCGCCCAGCAGGGTGCGTACGCGCGCAGCCGCCGCGTCGAGCCGGGCGTCGGCCCCGGCCGCCGCGCCGATCTCCGCGAACCAGGCGTCCAGCGCGGCCGGTTCCTTCTGCAGTGCGCGCAGTACGTCGAGCGCGGCCACGTTGCCCGAGCCCTCCCAGATGGAGAGCAGCGGTGCCTCGCGGTAGAGGCGCGGCATGCCGGATTCCTCGACGTAGCCGTTGCCGCCCAGGCATTCGAGGGCCTCGGCGGCGTGGGCGCTGCCGCGCTTGCAGACCCAGTACTTGCCGGCGGCGAGGGCGAGGCGGCGCAGCGCCGACTCCCCGGTGTCGCCCGCCATGGACCGGTCGACGGCCGCGGCCAGCCGCATGGCCAGCAGCGTGGCGGCCTCGGACTCGACGGTGAGGTCGGCCAGGACGTTGCGCATCAGCGGCTGGTCGATCAGCTCGGCGCCGAACGCCCGCCGGTGCGTGGTGTGGTGGACGGCCTGGCGCAGCCCGGCCCGCATGCCGGCCGCGGAGCCGAGGACGCAGTCGAGCCGGGTCATGTTGACCATCTCGACGATGGTGCGCACCCCGCGCCCGGGCTCGCCCACCGGCCAGGCCACGGCCTGTTCGTACTCGATCTCGGCGGAGGCGTTGGAGCGGTTGCCGAGTTTGTCCTTCAGCCGCTGCAGGCGCATCGCGTTGCGGGTGCCGTCGGGCAGGACGCGCGGCATCAGGAAGCAGGTCAGGCCCTCCGCGGTCTGGGCGAGGACGAGGAAGACGTCGCTCATCGGGGCCGAGGTGAACCACTTGTGCCCGGTGATCGTGTACGAGCCGTCGCCGGCGGGCACGGCGGTCGTGGTGTTGGCGCGGACGTCCGAGCCGCCCTGCTTCTCCGTCATCGACATGCCCGCGATCAGCCCCTGCTTGCCCAGCGGCGGGCGCAGCCCGTGGTCGTAGGTGCGCGAGGCCAGCAACGGCTCGTAGGCGGCGGCCAGTTCGGGCTGGGCGCGGAGTGCGGGGACGGCGGCGTAGGTCATGGAAATCGGGCAGCCGTGGCCGGGTTCGGCCTGGGCCCAGACGTAGAACTTGGCCGCGCGTACCAGGTGTGCGCCGGGGCGGGCCTCGGCCCAGGGGGCGGCGTGCTGGCCGCTCTCGACGGCGGCGGCCATCAGCTGGTGCCAGGCGGGGTGGAACTCGACCTCGTCGATGCGGTGGCCGTAGCGGTCGTGCGTGCGCAGCACCGGAGGGTTCGCCTCCGCCATGCGCGCCCAGTCCTGCACCTGCTCGGACCCGGCCCGGGCGCCGAGCGCGCGGACCTCGGCCTCGCCCCAGCCGCCGCCCTCGCGGCGCAGCGCCTCCAGCAGCGCCGGGTCGTCGGCGGTGGTGAAGCCGGTCAGGGGCGGAGCCTGGTTGAACACTTCGTGCGTGGCGCTCATGGCGTGACCTGCCTCCGGTCGGCGACGCTCTCACAGCTTCTCTTACAGTTTTATGATGCGTGATGGAGGACTGTAATGGACAGGGGTGCGACGCACATGGCCGAGGACGACGACGCCGGACCGCTCTCGCTGCGGCCGCTGACCGCGCGCTCGGTCGTGCTCTCGACCCTCCTCGGCCACCACCCGCCCGCGCTGCCCGCCCGCGCCCTGGTCCGCGTCGGCGAGCTCTTCGGCACCGCCGAGGGTACGATCCGCACCGCCCTGACCCGCATGGTCGCCGCCGGTGACCTGGAGCAGCGCGACGGCACGTACCGGCTCACCGAGCGGCTCCTGGCCCGCCAGGCCCGGCAGGACGACAGCCGCGCCCCGCTCACCCGCCCCTGGGACGGCGGCTGGGAGATCGCCGTCGTCACCCCCGAACGCCGCACCGCCCCCGACCGTGCGGCGCTCCGCCAGGCGATGGCCGCCCTGCGCCTGGCCGAACTGCGCGAGGGCTGCTGGCTGCGCCCCGCCAACCTCGTACGCGACCGCCCGGCCGTGGTGACCGAGCAGTGCACGGTCCTCACCGGCACCCCCGAGGGCGACCCCGCCGGGCTCGCCGCCGGGCTCTGGGACCTGTCCGGCTGGGCCCGCCGGGCCCGCGCCCTGGAGGTGGCGCTCGGTGCCCTGCCCGGGCGGCCCGGCGACCTCGCCGAGCGCTTCGTCGTCTCGGCCGCCGTCCTGCGCCACCTGCTCGACGACCCCGTCCTGCCCGGCCCGCTGCTCCCGGCGGACTGGCCCGGCGACCGCCTCCGGCACCGCTACGAGGCCTGGGACCGCGGCTTCCGGGACCTGCTCCTGCAGCACATCGGGCTTCCCCGGCCCGATCCCGGCCCGACGGGTCATGAGCCCGACTCCTGAGCCCGACGGAATGTGAGACGGAATATGAGGAGTCGGTGACAGTTCCCACGATCAGGGGACCCTGGGCACATCTGTGTGATTGCACGACGGATACTGGCCGCATGTCACGCGTGCTTCTGATCGAGGACGACCGGGCCGTACGGGAAGGGGTCACCCTCACCCTCCGTCGCCGCGGCCACGAGGTCGAGGCCGCGGCCACCGGCGGGGCCGGGCTGGCGGCCCTGGAGACCTTCCGCCCCGACCTGGTGCTGCTGGACCTGATGCTGCCCGACAAGAGCGGCTTCGAGGTGTGCCGCCAGATCCGCGCCACCCAGCAGATCCCGATCATCATGCTCACCGCGCGCGGCGACGACATCGACGTCGTCCTCGGCCTGGAGGCCGGCGCCGACGACTACATCGTCAAGCCCGCCCGCGGCGAGGTCCTGGAGGCCCGCATCCGCGCCGTCCTGCGCCGGGCCGCCCCCGGCGATGCCGGCACCTCCGAGCCCGCCGCCGGCCGGCCCGCGGAGATCCACGGGGACCTGGCCATCGACCGCGCCGGACTGCTCGTCTGCAAGGACGGCCAGGACCTCGCGCTCGCCCCGTCCGAGATGAAGCTGCTGCTCTACCTGTCGGCCACCCCCGGCCGGGTCTTCAGCCGCCAGCAGCTGCTGGAGCACGTGTGGGAGCACAGCTACCACGGCGACGCCCGGCTCGTGGACGCCTGCGTCATGCGGCTGCGCAACAAGGTCGAGGACTCCTCACGCGCGCCCAAGTACATCCAGACCGTGCGCGGCTTCGGCTACCGCTTCGGACCCCTGTGAGACACGTGGTACTGCTGTGAAACGACCGGTGCTGCGCCGCCCTGTCCTGCGCCGCCCCGACCTGGGCACCGTCGCGCGCGGCCTGCGGGCCCGTCTCGTCGTGGGCTTCCTGCTGGTCGCGGCGCTCAGTGCGCTGATCACCGCCGCCCTCACCTTCAAGGAGGCGCGCAACGCGATCCTCAAGCGCACCCAGGACACCGCCGTCGACCAGCTGCGCTCGCAGGTCGCCTCCCAGGTGCCCGACCTGCGCTTCCCGCCGTCCAACGCCGACCTGGTGAAGTTCACCCAGGGCATCGAGCGCGCCGGACAGACCCAGCACTGGTACGTCCACGCCCGCTACAAGGACGGGCGCATGCAGCCCGACAACGGCGTACCGGCGAAGGACATGGACGCGCGCTTCCCGCCCGGCGTGCGCGACAAGGTCGGCGCCGGCGTCGCCGCCTTCCAGCGCATCGAACTCGACGGCGAACCCAAGCTCGTGATCGGCCTGCCCGTCACCTACCGGGACAGCGCCCAGAAGTCCGGGCTCGAGGTCTACGCGCAGGTGCCGCTGCGCGAGGACGAGGCCAACGTGCGCGCCCTCGTCAACGCCGCCCAGTCCGGAGCCGTCCCGGCCCTGGCCCTGTCCCTGGTGCCCGCCCTGATCGCCGCACGCGGCGTGCTGCGGCCCGTCCGCGAACTGCGCCGCGCCACCCAGAAGATCACCGAGGGCGAGCTGGACACCCGCCTGAAGGTCACCGGCCGCGACGAACTCGCCGACCTGTCCCGCACGTTCAACGACATGGCCGCCGCACTGGAGGAGAACGTCGCCGAACTGCGCCGCATGGAGGCCAACTCCCGCCGCTTCGCCGCCGACGTCTCGCACGAACTGCGCACCCCGCTCGCCGCGATGACCGCCGTCGTCGACGTCCTCGACGAGGACGCCGCCACGCTCGACCCCGACACCGCCTACGCCGTGCGCCTCATCAGCGAGGAGACCGGGAAGCTCGCCCGCATGGTCGAGGACCTGATGGAGATCTCCCGCTTCGACGCCGGCGCCGCAGCCCTGCACCTGGACGAGGTCGACGTGGCCGAGACCGTGCGCAAGACCGTCCAGGCCCGCGGCTGGCAGGACAAGGTCACCACCGACCTGCCCCGGGGCGTACGGGCCCGCCTCGACCCGCGGCGCATCGACGTCGTCGTGGCCAACCTGATCGGCAACGCCCTGCGGCACGGCGGAGAGCCCGTCGGCGTCGCCGTGCGCGTGGCCCGGCACCCCGACCGGGGCGAGGACCGGCTGCTGATCGAGGTCGCGGACAACGGCCCGGGCATCGACCCCGAGGTGCTCCCGCACGTCTTCGAGCGCTTCTACAAGGCCGACGCCGCCCGGGTCCGCTCCGAGGGCAGCGGCCTGGGACTCGCCATCACCTCGGAGAACGTCCGCCTGCACCACGGCACCGTGATGGCCGCCAACGCACCTGCGGGAGGCGCGGTGTTCACCGTCGACCTGCCGCTGCGCACCGGAGAGGAGGAGGCGTGAGGGCACGACGCACAGCACTGGTGTCCGCCGGGCTGGTCGGCACCTTCGGGATGCTCGGCACGCTCGCCGGCTGCGGCATCGAGCCGACCGACGTCGTCGAGGTCGGCCTGCCGGCCACGGGCGTCAAGCGCCCCGGCACCCGGATGGAGGACGCCCTGCTCTACTTCGCGAGCCCGCCGGCCGGCGTCTTCCCGGTCCACCGGCCCGCAGGCGGCGAGGTGACGGCGGAAGAGGCCGTGCGACTCCTGATGCACGGGCCCAACGACGCGGAGCGGATGCAAGGCCGGTACTCCGAAATCCCGCCGTTCGTACGGGTGGTGGCGATCGACACCGAGCAGGGCAAGGTGAAGGTCCAGCTGTCGGAGGACGTCGGCCGGCTGTCGCCGACGGCCCGTGCGCAGATGGTGTGCACGGCGGCGCACAACGCGGTGCCGGGGGACCTGCCCCCGGCGGAAGTGAAGGTCGACCTGTCCGGCACGAGCGGCAAGCCCATGCCGGACCAGACCTGTCAGGTGAAGGAGGAGTCCACGACGCCCGCCCCGGTCCTGACGCCGACCCCGGCCTCGTAGCGGGGCCCTGTCCCGAAAGTTCAGCGGGTGAGCCACACCCACACCACGCCGCCGAAAAAGATCACGCTTCCCGTGAACAAGCCGACGTAGGCCCGGCGATGCTTCCTGGTGGACACCCTTGCATTCCCCGGCTGTCCCGGCAGATAGACGACCGGCACACGGGTTCCGGGATCCATCCCCATCCTCGAACCCCTCGACATGGGCATGAATCTGACGGACTGTCCCTGCCGGTCGGTGAACTCGATGACGGGCGTCGGAAAGTCGTCCCCCGGTTCCCTCTTCTGGTCCACCACCACCCCCTCGGTGTGCACGCCGTACCGGCGCAGCCGCGCCTGCAGCCGCGCCTCCCGCACACCGCCCCACAGGCACAGCAGGCTCGCCGACGCGGCCAGCACGAAACCGATCACTTCACGTGTCGTCATTCGCCTTCTGCCCTCCTTCACTGGGCCGCCCCGCGGGTCTGCTGTCATTCTTGACGGACACAGCGCTGATGTCGTCAACGGCGGAACCGGAGGATTCGGTGAGTGATACGGGCATCCTGCAGCGCATGGAACAGGCCATGAACGCCCACGACTTGGACGCGTTCGTCGACTGCTTCACCGAGGACTTCGTCTCGGAACTCCCGCTGCATCCCGAGCGGAACTTCGTCGGCCGCGAGACCGTCCGGAAGAACTGGGGAGGACTCTTCGCGCATGTTCCGGATCTCGTAGGGACGGTCCTGCAGTCCGTTGCCGACGGTGACCGGGTCTGGAGCGAGTGGGAGATCCGCGGGACGACGCGGGACGGAAAGCCGTATCTGGCCCGCGGCGCGGCCATCCACGGCATCCGCGACGGGCGGTTCGCCTCCGTACGGTTCTACCTGGACACCGTCGCGGACGTCACCCGGTAGGGCGTCTCCTACCGGAAGCGCCGCAGCCGCAGGCTGTTGCCGACCACGAAGACCGACGAGAACGCCATCGCGGCTCCCGCGATCATCGGGTTCAGCAGCCCGGCGGCCGCCAGCGGCAGCGCCGCCACGTTGTAGGCGAACGCCCAGAACAGGTTCGACTTGATCGTCCGCAGCGTGCGCCGCGCGAGCCGGATCGCATCGGCCGCCGCCCGCAGGTCCCCGCGCACCAGTGTCAGGTCCCCCGCCTCGATGGCCGCGTCGGTGCCGGTGCCCATGGCCAGGCCCAGATCCGCCTGGGCCAGGGCGGCCGCGTCGTTGACGCCGTCGCCCACCATGGCCACCGAACGCCCCTCCGCCTGAAGGCGCTTGACGACGTCCACCTTGTCCTGCGGCATCACCTCGGCGATCACCTCGTCGATGCCCACCTCCGCGGCCACGGCCCCGGCCACCGCCCGGTGGTCGCCGGTCAGCAGGACCGGCCGCAGGCCCAGCGCCCGGAGCCGCCCCACCGCCTCCGCGCTGGTGTCCTTCACCGCGTCCGCGACCTCCAGCACGGCCCGCGCCGCACCGTCCCAGGCCACCACGACCGCCGTGCGCCCGGCCCGTTCGGCCGCCTCCTTGGCCCGGACCAGCTCCGCCGGCAGCGCCGTGCCGCGCCCGTCCAGCAGCTGTTCCCGGCCGACCAGGACCGCACGGCCGTCCACCGTGCCCTCGACCCCGAGTCCCGCCCGCGCCGCGAAGTCCTGCGGCACCGGCAGCGTCCCCACGCGCTCGGCGGCGCCCGCCGCGATCGCCCGTGCGACCGGGTGCTCCGAGGCGTGCTCCAACGCGCCTGCCAGGCGCAGCACTTCGTCCTCCGAGGTGCCGTCGGCGACGTGCGTGCCCAGCAGCGTCATCCGGCCGGTGGTCACCGTCCCCGTCTTGTCCAGCACGACGGTGTCGACGCGGCGCGTCGTCTCCAGCACCTCGGGTCCCTTGATGAGGATGCCGAGCTGCGCCCCGCGGCCCGTCCCGACCAGCAGGGCCGTGGGAGTGGCCAGGCCCAGCGCGCACGGGCAGGCGATGATCAGTACGGCCACGGCGGCCGTGAACGCGGCCGTCGCCCCCGCGCCGGAGGCCAGCCAGACGCCCAGCGTGCCGAGGGCCAGGGCGATGACGACGGGCACGAACACGGCGGAGATCCGGTCGGCGAGCCGCTGGGCCGCCGCCTTCCCGCTCTGCGCCTCCTCCACCAGCCGTGCCATCCGCGCCAGTTGGGTGTCCGCACCGACCCGGGTGGCCTCCACGACGAGCCGGCCGCCCGCGTTGACCGTGGCGCCGGTGACCGCATCGCCCACGCCCACCTCGACCGGCACCGACTCGCCCGTCAGCATCGAGGCGTCCACCGCCGAGCCGCCCTCGACGACGGTGCCGTCCGTGGCGATCTTCTCGCCGGGCCGCACGAGGAACCGGTCGCCCACCGCGAGGTCCCCGGCGGGGATCAGCTCCTCGCGGCCGCCGCGCAGCACGGTGACCTCCTTGGCGCCCAGCTCCAGCAGCGCCTTGAGCGCGGCCCCGGCGCGGCGCTTGGAACGGGCCTCGAAGTACCGCCCGGCCAGGATGAAGGAGGTCACCCCCGCAGCCGCCTCCAGGTAGAGGTTGCCGGCGCCGTCGCTGCGCCCGATCGTCAGCTCGAAGGAGTGCGTCATGCCGGGCATCCCGGCGGTGCCGAAGAACAGCGCCCACAGGGACCACAGGAACGCGGCGAGGGTGCCGAGGGAGACCAGGGTGTCCATGGTGGCCGCGCCGTGCCGGGCGTTGACCCAGGCCGCGCGGTGGAACGGCCATCCCGCGTACGTGACGACCGGGGCGGCCAGCGTCAGGGACAGCCACTGCCAGTAGGTGAACTGCAGGGCGGGCACCATCGCCAGCACGATCACGGGGACGGACAGCACGGCGGCCGTCACCAGCCGCTCCCGCAGCGGCCGCAGCTCGTCGTCCCCGCCGTCGCCCTCCTCGGCCGCGGGACGTATCGGCGGGGCCGGCGGCTCCGCGGTGTAGCCGGTGGCCTCGACGGTGGCGATCAGGTCGGCCACGGCGACGTCCGGGGCGTGGGCGATGTCCGCCTTCTCCGTGGCGTAGTTGACGGTGGCCTGCACGCCCTCCATGCGGTTGAGCTTCCGCTCGACGCGCGCGGCACACGAGGCGCAGGTCATGCCGCCGATGACGAGCTGGACCCGGGTCGCCGGGGAGGCGCCGGCCGTGCCTGCCGCACGGTGGGCCGTCGTGGTCATCCCTACTCCTCCACTACTCCTTCGGTGATACCCCCCTAGGGTATTCCCTTCATGTGCAGGTATACCCCTGGGGTGTATGCGATCGCAAGGGCGGGAGGAACGGGAATCGGGCCGGGTGCGACCGGGACTTTTGGCCGGCGGACGAACTCGCTGGTCGGCGGATCACCGATGGCATCGGTCGTCTCCGTGTCGCCGAGTCGTCATTCGGCCGTCTGCCGACGGCCGGGCCGTAGTGCGCCCGGGGCCTATGGGGCGGGGAGGGTCAGGGTGAAGGTGGTGCCGGGACGGGGGTGGTCGGAGCGGGCTGTGAGGGTGCCGTCGTGGCGCTCGGCGATGTCGCGGGCGATGGCGAGTCCGAGGCCGCTGCCGCCTGCGTCGCGGGTACGGGCCTCATCGAGGCGGGTGAACCGCTCGAAGACGTGCTCGTACTCGTCCGGGGACAGGGGCGTGCCGTCATTGTGGACGGTGATGGTGTGTGATCGGCCGTCGGTGGTGATGTCCAGGACGACGGCGGTGCGTGCGTGCCGTACGGCGTTGTCGAGGAGGTTGCGCAGCAGGCGGTGGAGCTGTGCGCCGTCGCCGCGGACGGGGACCTGATCGGGGCTGCTGCGCAGGGAGACCGGGTGACCGCGGTGCCGGTACTCGTGGACGAGTTCCGCGGCGAGGCCGGCCAGGTCGACCAGGGAGTGGCCGGCGGGGTGGTCGGGGCGGGCCAGCAGGAGCAGGTCTTCGGTGAGGGCGTGGATGCGCCGCGTGGCAGTGAGGGCGTTGCGGAGTGTCTGGTGCGCGTCGATGGTGTCGGGGTGGGCGAGAGCGGTCTCGAGTTCGTAGCGCAACGCGGCGACGGGGGAGCGCAGTTCGTGCGAGGCGTCCGCGACGAAGCGGCGTTGGCGTTCTACGGCGGTCTCCAGCCGGTCCAGCGTGGTGTTGGTGGTCAGGGCCAGGCGGCGGACGGGGTCGCGGGCGTCGGGGACGGGGACGCGGCGGTCGAGGCTGGTGTCGGTGATCTCGGCGACCTCCTGCCGGATGGCCTCGACCGGACGCAGGGAGCGGCGGGCGGCGGTCCAGGCGAGGGCGGCGACCAGCAGAGCGGCCAGAGGGACACCCGTCATGAGCGGGGTGCGCAGTGGGGCGGTGGCCAGTGCGGCGTCGTCGGGGGGTACGAAGACGTAGAGGGTGGAGCGGCACGACCCGTCGGCTTCGGTGGGCAGGGCGCAGGCGTTCGCGGGGGTGTGCACGGCGGTGGCGAAGACGGTGACGGTGCGGTGTGCGAGAGCGTGAGCCTGCCGGTGTGCGATGAGAGCCTTCTGCTCGGTGGAGGTGTTACTGCTGGGGGGCGGCTTCAGCGTTCCGTCGGAACGGTGGAAACGGTCGTGGTCGCGTTCGTCGACCGCGCCGACGTGGACCGTACCCCGCTGGGGGCTGCCGGTCGCCCGGTGGGGAGGCGGGACGGGGGGTGGGGGGAGCAGCGTCGTCAGGCCGGTGAGGTCCTGGGTGCCGCCGGCTGCGGCGACGGTGCGGCCTGCCCGGTCGACCTCGATGAGGGGCCAGTTGCGCAGGGGGTCGCTGAGGATTTCTTTGCCGGCGGCCGCCTGGTCGGCGAGTTGAACGGACAGCTCGAGTGCCCGGTCGTCCGTAGTCCGGTCGGCATCCGCACGGACGTGCTGGAACAGCCACCACGCCCCGGTGCCGAACAGCGCGAGGGCGGCGATGCCCGCCACGAGTGCGATGCGCACCTGTCCGGGCAGGCCGTGGAACAGGGCCGGTGCGCGGCGCGAGGGATGCTGTCGGGCGGTCGTCACGGCTGTTCGCGGGGTGTGAGGCGGTAACCGTATCCGCGGACGGTCTCGATGCTGTGGGTGGCGAAGGGGGCGTCGACCTTCTTGCGCAGGGCGGAGATGTAGACCTCCACGATGGCGGTGCCCCCGGTGTAGGCCGGGTCCCAGACCTCGTCGAGGATCGCCTCCTTCGACACCGGGCGGTCCGGCGCGTGCAGCAGACAGGTGAGGATCGCGAACTCTTTCGGTGTCAGGGCGAACTCGACGGCGCCCCGGCCCGCGCGGCGGGAGGT
This sequence comes from Streptomyces sp. AM25, assembly GCF_058146165.1. Taxonomy (NCBI): domain Bacteria; kingdom Bacillati; phylum Actinomycetota; class Actinomycetes; order Kitasatosporales; family Streptomycetaceae; genus Streptomyces; species Streptomyces sp. AM25. The sequence continues at coordinate 302,025 of NZ_JBKIWN010000003.1, forward strand.
CACGTCCGCCCACAGGTCACCGGCGCGCAGCACGGATCGACCGGTCGCGGCGGTGGCACCTCGGCGCAGCAGGGCCCGCAGCCGTGCGAGCAGGACCACCGAGGAGAACGGCTTGACCAGGTAGTCGTCGGCGCCGGTGTCCAGGCCCTCCGCCTCGTCGTACTCGCCGTCCTTCGCGGTCAGCATCAGCACGGGCGTATTCAGGCCCGCGGCGCGCAGGGCGGAGCAGACCCGGTAGCCGTTCAGGCCGGGGAGCATGATGTCCAGCACGATGACCGCATGGTCGCCGGTCAGGGCTCGCTCCAGTCCAGTGTTGCCGTCGCGGACGAGGTCGACGCGGTAGCCCTCCGCTGTCAGCCCGCGCTGCAGGGCGGGCCCGAGTTGAGGATCGTCCTCGACGACCAGGATGCCTTTCACACGGTGAAGGCTTTCACGCCGCCTGTCCTGTTTCCTGAAGGCGATCTTTGGGTTCTTTAGATCATCTTTGGGCTGGTTCTGCATGGTGTGTCTCCACCGCGTCGAACCAAGGTGCCCACCTGCAGTCGATCAGGGTTCGACGGGCCCGTTCCGACCCGGCCCCCCTGCACACCGTGATCGCTGAGAAGGCTGCCCACATGTCCAGTCCCCCCGGCCGCCCAAGCCACTGCGGCCTCGCCCGGCGGCGTCGAGCAGCGACCGCAGCGCGTTCCCGCACCACCATGCCTGTCACAACCGGCGCGTCCACCGGCCGCATTCGCTGGATGCGCGCGGCCGGGTGGGCGCCGCCGGTCCTTGCGCTCGGCCTCGGGGTGTGGGGGAACACGAACCCCTCCGCATGGACCGACGAGATCGTCACCATCGACGTGGCACGGCGGTCCTGGCCGCAGCTGATGAACCTGCTGGGGCAGGTCGACGCGGTGCACGGCCTGCACTACGTGCTGATGCACCTGGTCGGACAGGTGAGCGGAGGTCTCGACGAGTTCACCGCGCGGGTGCCCTCCGCGATGGCAGTGGCCGTCGCGGCAGCCGGCCTCACCCGGCTGGGACGGCTGCTCGGCGGTCCGCGCCTCGGCCTGTGCGCCGGGCTGCTCCTGGCCGTTTTGCCGACCGCGTCACGCTACGCGCAAGAAGCCCGCTCGTTCGCCTTCGTCATGGCGGTCGCGGTACTGGCCACGTGCGCCCTGGCCGAAGCCCTGTCCGGCCATGCCCGAGGCCGGTGGCCGGCCGGCTACGCCGTACTGCTCGCCCTGCTGGGCTGGTTCAACCTGCTGGGACTGCTGCTGGTGCCCGCCCACGCGGTCACCGTGGCCCTCCGGCGCCCAGGCCGCCGTACCGTCGTACGCCTGCTGCAGGCCCAGGCCGCGGGCGTAGCCGCCGTCGTCCCGCTGCTGATCCTCGGCTCGGCCCAGAGCTCCGCCGTGGGCGAAGCACCACCGGTCACCGCCGCAACTCCGGTCAATTACTTCACCTGGCTCCTCACCCCCGGCCAGGACACCCTCCCCACCACGCTGAGACTCCTGCTCACCCTCACCGCCCTCACCGCTCTCACCCTCCTCGTAGTGCGCCGGCACAAGGCCCCGCCCCTGGCCCTTGCGGTGAGCGTGCCCTGGCTGACCGTCCCCCCGCTGTTCCTGGCGGCCGTCTCGCTCGACCAACCCCTCTTCGCCTACCGCTACCTGCTGTTCTGCCTGCCGGCCCTGGCCCTGCTGCTCGCCGTGGCCGCCGCCGTCGCCCCCCTGGGTCTGCAGCTGCTGTTCGTGCTCCTGGCAACTGTTCCCCTCGCCTCGTCCCACCTGGCCATACGTCAGGAGGGCAGCCGCCAGTGGGACACCCGCGCCGTGATCAGAACCCTGCGCATCCACGACGCCCCCGGCGACGCCGTTCTCTTCAGCGGTGCCCGGTGCGGCCTGATCGCCAGTGCCTTCAAGGAAGCCTTCACGAACCGTCCCGACCTGGGCAAGGCTCGGACGGCCGCCGCACTCGGCGCCTTGGACAACCTCCCCGCCGACCCGGCCCTTCTGCAACAGCGCCTGGCCCACACGTCCCGCGTCTGGCACATCACCTGCAACCACCTCTCCGGCGGCGCCCGCCAGGCCGCCGCCCGCACCGCCACAGCCCAGGAACAGGCCCTCACCCGCGCCGGCTTCTCCCCGGCCTACCGCCACAGCGTCCGCGGCGTGGACATCACCCTCGAACAACGCCCCACCACATGAGCCCGGACACCGCGCCCCCCACCCCGCACAGTCGGACGACAGACGGGCAGCAGCCCCCGTGGCAGTGCAGACTCCGCCGATTCGGATACGCGGCCCGGCCGCGGCCGGGCATGAGAGAGCGCCTGGTACCGCCGTACGCCGAGCCCGGTACCTGGCTGTGGGAACGGCCGGGGGCGACGTCCGCCGCAGCGCTGCGGCTCGCCCGCTGCTCGGGCTGGACAGCTCCGCTGCTGGTCACGTTGTGCGCCGGAATCCTGCGCTTGTGGAACCTGGGCAGTCCGAATGCGGTGATATTCGACGAGACGTACTACGCCAAGGACGCCTGGGCCCTGTGGAAGTACGGCTACGAGGTCGACTGGCCCAAGGACGCCAACGACAAGATCATCACTGGGCACACGCACGTCACCGACACCGCCGAACGCGTTGTGCATCCTCCGGTGGGCAAGTGGGTCATCGGTATCGGTGAGCAGCTTTTCGGGCTGAACCCTTTCGGCTGGCGGTTCATGTTCGACACCTGGATCTAGCAGGTGGATGACCGTCGGTGATGACCGCATAAGGAGATCGCGCCTGCCGGGGTGCCGACGGTCAGGTCCGTACGGGCTCCGCAGACCACCGCCCTCGGTCACAAGGGGGTGCGGGCCCGGCCCGTTCGTCCTGCTCCTGCTCAGGGCTGCAGGCCGCCCAGCCGGCCCTCCAGCAGTACCAGCAGCTCGGCGAGGGTCTCGGCGAGCTCCGCCTGGCGGCCGGTGCCCAGCCCCTCCAGCAGCGCCTGCTCGTAGCCCAGCTGGTGGGGGATGAGCCGGTCGATGACCTCCCGGCCCTCGTCGGTCAGCGAGAGGTGGGCGACCCGGCGGTCACGGCCGTCGGGCCGCCGCGCCACGAGCGCGCGCTCCTCCAGGATGCGCAGCCGCTTGGTGACCGCCGCACCCGAGGCGAAGGTCTCGCGCGCGATCTGGCCCGGGGTGAGCTCCCGGCCCGTGCGGCGCAGGGTGCCCAGGATGTCGAACTCCGCCCGCGTCAGCCCCTCCCGCACCAGCGGGGCGTCCGTGGCCTGCTGCAGCAGCGCGGCACAGCGGTTCAGCCTGCCGATCACGGCCATCGGCGCGGTGTCCAGCCCGGGGTGGACCTGCTGCCACTGGCGCAGCACGCGCGCGACGATGTCCTCTGCCACAGTGCCGATCCTCTCCTGTCGGTACTCCCGGGGGTCTCCGGGATCTCCCGGTAGATTCTGCCGTCCCGCCGCCGGGCCGCCGGAAGGCGGCATGGCCTGCGGAAGCGACGGCGTGGAGGCGCAGGGCGCCCGGCTCCCACGGACCCGCCCGCTTTCTGGACTTGTGGGTCCAATCCCGTTTTCCTACCGTGCTCCCCGTACCACCTCACAAGCCCACTCCGACAACACACTTGTCCCCACAGAGAGGTGCCGGCCATGCACGCCATCCACATCGAGGAACACGGCGGTCCCGAGGTCATGCGGTGGACCGAACTCCCGGACCCGGTCCCCGGCCCCGGCGACGTGCTGGTCCGGCTGAGCGTCGCGGGAGTGAACTACATGGACACCGGCGCCCGCGCACAGGGCGGCCCGGGCTGGACCGCCCCCGCGATCCTGGGCGCCGAGGGGGTGGGACACGTCGCCGCCCTCGGCGTGGACGTCGACGGCCTGGCCGTCGGCGACCGGGTGGCGTGGTTCTACCACCCCGGCAGCTACGCCGAGTTGGTCGCCGTCCCGGCCGGCTCGCTGGTCAAGGTGCCCGACGGCATCACGGACGAGACCGCGGCCGCCGTGATGCTCCAGGGAATCACCGCCAGCCATCTCAGCACCGAGGCCTACGCGATCAGGCCGGGGGACACGGCCGTGGTGCACGCGGCGGCAGGCGGAGTGGGCCTGCTGCTCACCCAGATGATCAAGGCCCGTGGCGGCACGGTGATCGGCCTGGTCTCCCGCGAGGAGAAGGCCGCCATAGCCGAGGAGGCCGGCGCCGACCACGTGCTGGTCCGGTCCGGCGGCGGCTTCCAGGACCGGATCAGGGAGCTGATCGGCGGCCGGGGGGACGACGTCGTCTACGACGGCGGCGGCACCGCGACGTTCCGCTCCTCGCAGCTCGCCCTCCGCCCGCACGGGGTGCACGCGTACTACGGGCCCTTCATGGGCGTACCGACGTTCCGGCCCACCGATCTGCCGAACAGCATCCTGCTGACGTACCCGGTGATGCACCATCACGTACCCGACCACGCGTCCCTGGTCCGCCGCACCGGAGAGATCTTCGGCCTGATCCTCGACGGGCGGCTCACGCCACGCATCGGTGGCCGCTACGCCCTGGCGGACGCCGCGCAGGCGCACAGGGACATCGAGTCGCGCAGGACCACCGGAAAACTGCTGCTCCTGCCCTGACAATGAGCCGAGCATCCACGCCGGGAGGACACGTGCAGTTGACCCGCAAGGGCGCCGCGACCAAGCAGCGCATCGTCGAGGGCGCAGCCGAGGAGATCCGGCAGCAGGGTGTGTTCTCCCTGCGGCTCGAGGACGTCATGGCCCGCACGGCGACCAGCAAGAGCCAGCTGTTCCACTACTTCCCCGGGGGCAAGGACGAACTGCTGCTGGCCGTGGCCCGGCACGAGGCGGACCGGGTGATCGACGACCAGCAGCCGGAGCTGGGCTCCCTGACCACCTGGGCCGCCTGGTGGCAGTGGCGTGACAAGGTCGTCGCCCGCTATCGCGAACAGGGCAGCAACTGCCCGCTGCACGCCGCCGTCTCACACCTGGGGACGGCCACGGACGCCGCACAGGCCGTGGCCCGCGGGCTCCTGCGGCACTGGCAGGCCCAACTCGCCGCCGGCATCCGCCACATGCAGGGCACCGGCGAGATCGCCGCCGCCCTGGACGCCGACCGCGAGGCCGCGGCCCTCCTGGCCGGAGTCCAGGGCGGGGTGTTGATCCTCATGACGACGGGCGGTACGGAGCACTTGGAGGCAGTGCTGGACCGGGGCATCGCCCACCTGCGCGACGCGCCCGCCCACGTCCCGTCCCCCGCGCGGGCCTGACCTCACCTCGACGTGCCCAGCTCCTCGGGGCGCACCCCCGTCGCCTCCGTTGCCAAGATGCGTCCGAACCTCTGGCCGCCTCCCTGGAACTGTGCGACCCGGAGTTCAGTTGCCGACGTCGACCCAGTCGGTGGGCCACTGTGAATCGATGAAGGCACTGTGGCCGACATCCGTCGGCGAGCCACTGCAACTGCCGTTGCCCTTCTGGCTGGTGCCCCACATGTCGATCGAGTGGAACCGGAGCGAAGGCTCGTCCTGCACAGTGAGGAGGCCGTTCCGGTGCACGAACGCACAGTGAGCCGAACCCTTTGAGCCGAAACCTTCGATGGCGCCGTCGCCGACCGGCAGTTCGTGAGCACTCGACCCCGGGACCAAATGTGATCTTGGTCGAAATATCGCTTACTCTCTGCTGCAAGGGGGCGATATGTACATGCAGACGGATACCGGCGGTGGGGTCGCAGCCCGGCGTGCGCAGCGAGCCGAGGACGTGCTGGCCATGCAGCGCGCAACCCGTAAGAACGGCACCCGGTCGCTCCTGCGCTGGCTGTCCGATCGGACAGGCACCTGGGTCCGGCTGACCGACGGGTCGCCGGCCGGCGACCTGGACGGCGAGGCCGGGGAAGTCGTCGATCGCGGGGTGAAGGAACTCGCTTCCCGAAACCTGCGTTCCATGGCTGTCGACAGCGGGAACCGCACCGTGCTGCTCTTCCCCCTGGACGGCCCGCGCGGAGCCCGCGCACCCGTTCTCGCCGCGGCCGCTCCCCGGCCGGTGCCGGCCCACCTGCCCTCGCTGCTCGCCGACGCCGCGTCGGCCCTGAGCCTGTGCTGGCAGGCCGAGCACGCTGAACGGCTGCGTCAGCGGCTCGAACACGCCGAGGTCCGCAACCGGGAGGCCGTGCTCCACCTGCTGATGGGCCGTCACCTCGCGGCAGCCCACCAGGTCGCCGAGGCACTGCACCCGCCGCTGCCCTTGGTGATCCGCTTCTATGTGGTCGAATGCCCGCCCCGGGTACGCAGTGACATTGCAGCCCGCTGCGCCGAGCTCGCCGAAGGCGCCTGGGTCGTCCCGTGCCCGGTCTACGCCGACCACATCCTGATGGTCGCACCTGCCGACGCCCCGCCTCTGGAAGAGGCCTTCGCCGCGCTGTCGGACGACTGTCTGGCGGGTGCGAGCGATGTCCTGCCGCTGCGTGACACGGTCACCGGCTACGCGCAGGCGTTCCACGCCCTTGCCGCGGCCCGCAACCAGCCCGGGGGGGGGG